>NZ_CP151657.1:1617900-1941480 GCF_038405225.1 Arthrobacter citreus | reverse complement strand
GGGCCGTGGTGTCGCGCATGAGCGCCGAGGATCATGACCAGTCTGTGGCTTTGGTCTCGCACCTGCCGCAGGTGATGTCCTCGCTGGTGGCCAGCCGGCTGCAGGAAACCCCTGCGCAGGCCATGGCCCTGGCCGGCAACGGCCTGCGGGACGTGACGCGGATAGCCGCCAGTGATCCCAAGCTGTGGGTGCAGATCCTTTCCGGGAACGCTCCCCGGCTGGTGGAAATCCTCTACGGCGTGCGTGAGGACCTGAACCGTCTTATCGGCACGCTCGAGGATCCCGTGGCCGACGGCGCGCGCCTGGACATGGCGCAGCTGATTTCCGAGGGCAACACGGGACAGGCCCGGATTCCGGGCAAGCACGGCGCGCCGCCGCAGTCGTTCGTCAGCTTCACGGTCCTGGTGGATGACACCCCGGGCCAGATCGCCCGGCTGCTCACCGAGATCGGCGAGATTGGCGTGAACCTTGAAGATCTTCGGCTGGAGCATTCCTCCGGCCAGCAGGTGGGACGGGCGGAGATTTCCGTCCTGCCCAGCCGCGTGCACAACCTCGTACATGAATTAAGCGCCCGCGGGTGGAAGGTAGTGGAGTGACTGAAGAACGTAATCCGGCCCTGTTTCGGCTGGGAAAGCCCCTCGTGGTGGCCATTGACGGCCCTTCGGGGTCCGGCAAGTCCAGCATCAGCCGGGAGGCCGCGCGCCGGCTCCGTGCGGCGTACCTGGACACCGGCGCCATGTACCGGGCGGTCACGCTCTACTGCATGGAAGCCGGCATTGACCTGAGCGACGCAGTGGCCGTGGAAGCCGCGACGCGCAGCGCCGACATTGAGCTCAGCACTTCTCCGGACGCCGAGTGGGTCCGCGTCAGTGGCCGCGACGTGACGGACGCCATCCGCGAGCCTTCGGTGTCCTCCTCCGTGAGCGCCGTGGCGACCACGCTGGGCGCCCGCGCCGAACTGGTCCGCCGCCAGCAGCAGATGATCGCGGACTCCGGCCTGCGCATCGTGGCTGAAGGCCGGGACATCACCACCGTCGTCGCACCGCGGGCCGAGGTGCGTATCCTGCTCACCGCTTCCGAGGAAGCCAGGATGCGGCGCCGCGGCGTCCAGCTCGGCGGCACGCAGAGTGCCGCGGCGCTCAAGGAGCAGGTGCTCACCCGTGATGCCAAGGATTCCACCGTAATGAATTTCCAGCAGGCGGCCGACGGCGTGGTCACGATCGATTCCTCGGACCTGGACTTTGAAGAAACCGTCCAGGCCGTGCTGGACGTGGTGTATTCCAGCACACACTAGGCCTCTTCGGAGGTTAACAGCGCTGACGTGCACCGGTAGGGTCAAATGCCCTGCCGGTGCCGCACGTGTTTCAATGGACAGGTGGAACTGCGGTGTCATCACCCGCGGAACCCCTCACAATACTTACCGGGCTGAACTGTCCGGAGACGGCCTGCTTGCAGTGCTGCAGACCTCAACGGAAAGAAAGCAAAAATGACGAACTCCTCATATTCCGGCACCGCCGGCGACGAGACGGGCCAGGAAGAGTACATCCCGGCCGGAGAGGACCAGGTTAACGAACGCCTGGCCAACATGGACGACGCCGAGACCGAGCTGCGCGCGGATACGCTGCGCGCCGGTCTGGACGACTACGAACTTGACGAAGAAGACGCAGCCCTGCTGGCCGGCGGCTTCGAAGAGTACGACGAAGACGCGCCGCTGCTGCAGGATCCCGTCGTCGCCATCGTGGGACGGCCGAACGTCGGCAAGTCCACCCTGGTGAACCGTATCCTCGGCCGCCGCGAAGCCGTTGTCGAGGACACCCCCGGTGTCACCCGTGACCGCGTTTCCTACCCCGCCACCTGGAACGGCGTTAACTTCACGCTCGTTGACACCGGCGGCTGGGAGCAC
This sequence comes from Arthrobacter citreus, assembly GCF_038405225.1. Taxonomy (NCBI): domain Bacteria; kingdom Bacillati; phylum Actinomycetota; class Actinomycetes; order Micrococcales; family Micrococcaceae; genus Arthrobacter; species Arthrobacter citreus. Next base: position 1,939,577 of record NZ_CP151657.1, on the reverse strand, counting down.
GACGCCCGCGGCATCCATGCCCGCGTGGCAGGCCAGGCCGAGGTGGCCGTGGATCACGCCGACGCCGTCATGCTCGTGGTTGACGCCACCGTTGGCATCACCGCCACGGATGAAGCCGTGGTGCGGATGCTCCGCGGCAAGAAGAAGCCGGTCATCGTCGTCGCCAACAAGGTGGACGACATCCAGAACGAAGCCGACGCTTCCCAGCTCTGGGGCCTCGGCTTCGGTGAGCCTTACCCGGTCTCTGCTCTGCACGGCCGCGGCACCGCCGACATGCTCGACGCCGTCATGGAGGTGCTGCCCGAGTACTCTGCCTACGGCGGACTGGACAAGTCCGGCGGACCGCGCCGCATCGCCCTGATTGGACGCCCGAACGTGGGCAAGTCCTCGCTGCTGAACAAGCTGGCCGGCACCGAGCGCGTGGTTGTTGACGACACCGCCGGCACCACCCGCGACCCGGTTGATGAGCTCATCGAACTCGGCGGGCGCACCTGGCGCTTCGTGGACACCGCCGGTATCCGCCGCCGCCAGCACATGGCCCAGGGTGCCGACTTCTACGCCTCGCTGCGTACCCAGTCCGCCCTGGAAAAGGCCGAGGTCGCCGTCGTGCTTCTGGCCGTGGACGAAGTCCTCAGCGAGCAGGATGTCCGCATCCTGCAGCTCGCCATCGAGTCCGGCCGCGCCCTGGTGCTGGCCTTCAACAAGTGGGACCTGCTCGACGACGAACGCCGCCGCTACCTGCAGATCGAAATTGAGCGCGACCTTGCCCATGTGGAGTGGGCTCCGAGCGTGAACATCTCGGCCAAGACGGGCTGGCACAAGGACAAGCTTGTACCCGCCCTGGACACGGCTCTGGAGAGCTGGGACAAGCGCATCCCCACCGGCAAGCTCAATGCCTTCCTGGGCGAGCTCGTCGCGGCGCACCCGCACCCGGTGCGCGGCGGCAAGCAGCCCCGCATCCTCTTCGGCACGCAGGCCTCGTCCCGCCCGCCGAAGTTTGTGCTCTTCACCACCGGATTCCTGGATCCGGGCTACCGCCGCTTCATCACGCGCCGCCTGCGTGAGACGTTCGGTTTCGAGGGCACGCCCATCGAGGTCAACATGCGCGTGCGCGAAAAGCGCGGCAAGAACCGCTAGACGCTGTGGTGCCCCGGAGGCTGCTGAGGCCTCCGGGGTTTCCCGATTCGGGAAATTCACCAATCATGGGGTAGAGTATTCGAGTTGCTTCGGCCGGAATCAAACCGGTAGAACAGCGGGTTGTGGCGCAGCTTGGTAGCGCACCTGACTGGGGGTCAGGGGGTCGCAGGTTCAAATCCTGTCAACCCGACAACTGGGCCTGACGGAACGAGAGTTCCCTCGGGCCTTTTGTCGTTTAAGCGGCCTTTTTGTCGTTTAAGCGCCTTGGCTGTTAACTGCCGGCTTATGCGCCGGTGCCCGTCAGTTCCCGTCGAGCGCGCCGCCGCCGAACGCGCTCCCGTCAAGGATCCAGTTGTAGCGCAGCCGGAGCGCACGCTCGGTGCTCGCGGCCACCGTTGTTACAAAAAGTGCCGCGTTGGCCGCCGCCGGAAGATGGAACGGACTGGACAGCGTGCCGATGCTGTCCGCGATAGGCGGGAGCAGCATGATCTGCTCGACGATTTGCGGAACGCCGAGTACCGCGGCGACCGCCAGGATGCTTAACGATATGAAGCCAAGGGTGCGGCTCAGCGCCGGGTTGCTCGCCTCCAGACGCGCCCGCCGTCCCTCGGCGGAGACCGGATCAGGCACGAGCTGCTGCTCGGAACCGTCGTGCCTGACATAGTGGCAGCGCTTCAGTCCGAAGCCGCTGACCTCAACCTCGATGGTTCCGCCCGGCACCGCGAATGCTGCCGGGACCATTGAAACGGCTTTGTTGACACCGTTGCGGTACAGCCTGGCGCGCACCTCACCGTCGACATCACCCCCGAGCCGGATGTCGATGGACCAGGTCTCCGGTTCGCCTCCCTGGCCGATGATGTGCAGGTGGAACAGGGACCGTGAAAGTCCCTGCCACCAGTGATATTGAGGCAGCAGATGGCCGTCTCCGGGCTTCACCGCTTGCTTGGATTGCATTTTTCCTCCCGCTGTCGGTTCTTCCGCTGTCGCTTCTTCAGGGCAGCGCCGCCGGTTCGACGGCGCTGCCCTGAAGACCGTCGATAGTTATTCCCATGCCGGTTTTTCCCGCATACGGCCTAGACCCCTACGACGAAGGTGAGGGCGGCCCAGAGCGACACCGTGGCGACGGTCGTCCAGAGAACGATCGCCACGCCCTGCCACAGCAGCACCCAGCCGCGTGGTGTTCCGCTGGCGATGAGGATCGCTGAGGTGAATTGGGTCGGGATCGCGAGCGGGCCGAGGATGCTGGCCCCGGGGACGCCGAACCGGACGAGCCACTTCGCAAAGCGCTGACGGCCTTTGGACTGGGGTTTATCCGACGCGGATCCTTCCAGGGCTGCTGATCCCTGGTATCCCGGGCCTGCCGGGACCAGTGCGGCGTTCCGGGTGGCCTCAGCCCGGTCCCGGTTGTGCTTCACCACGGCCGTGCGTGCACGCGACGTGACGAGCACGACGACGAGGACGCACAGGAAGTTTCCGGTGGCGGCGGCAAGGCCTGCAACGATGGGGTTCAGGCCGCCCACTATGCCGATGAGGGAGGCGACCTCGCCCTCGATGAATGGAATGGCCCCGGCAAGCATCACGATGAACGGACGGATGATCTCGGGTACCTGGGCTGCGAGTTCCTGGAAATTGACGATGAGTTCCTGAATAGGGTTCACGGTGCTGACCTCTTCCGGTGCGGGTTGTGGTGAATCATTTTCCTGCTGGTACTTCAGGCTCGCACCCGCGCCGGATCCTTCGCGTCGGCAGGGGGCACTGCATGACCCCGTCCCGTATCTGCCCTTGGGCCGGACCGGTTTCGTTTGCGTAGGTAACAATTGCCTACTAGGGTGCTGGGAAGCTCTGAAGGGAGCCACTGTGGATTTCCTGGGTCGACGTGCTGAACGCGCCACGATAGACAGCCTCCTTTTCCAAGCTCAAACGGGGCTGAGTGGAACAACAGTGGTGCGCGGGGAAGCAGGTATCGGAAAGACCGAACTGCTCGAGTACGCGCGCCGTGAGGCGCAATCCTTGGGGTTTCAGGTGGTGTCAGCTGTTGGCGTGGAGTCTGAAACACAGTTCGCCTACGCGGCGTTGCACCAGTTATGTTCGCCATTGCTTGACCACGCGGCTGCCCTGCCCGAGCCGCAGCAGGCCGCCCTCGGCGTGGCGCTGGGGCAGCAAGGCGGATCGGCGCCGGACCGGTTCCTCGTGGGGCTGGCGGCGCTCAACCTGTTGGCGGAGGCGGCCGAGGGAGGGCCGCTTTTGTGCATCGTAGACGATGCACAATGGCTGGATGAGGCATCCGCGCAGGTCCTCACGTTCGTGGCGCGGCGGATAGCGGCTGAGCGCATTGTGCTGGTGTTCGCGGTGCGCGACCCCACCGACCGCAACCTTCTCCCGTTCGACGGCTTGCCCGTCATGTGCCTGGGCGGACTGGACGAAGCCGACGCCCGGCTTCTGCTGGCAGGGTCAGCACATGCCCCGCTGGACGAGGACATGCGGGACCGCCTTTTGACTGAAGCACGCGGGAATCCTCTTGCGCTGCTGGAACTGGCCGGAAACATATCAGTGGCCTGGACGGGCGGTTTCGAGCTGGCCGATGTGCGGGACACCACCCACCGGATCGAGGATACGTTCAGGCGCCGTGCAGACAGCCTGCCGGCGCCGACTCAACTGCTGCTGCTGACCGCGGCTGTCGATCCTACCGGTGATGTGACGCTGCTTTGGCGCGCGGCCGCGCACCTGGGGATCGCCTACGAGGCGGCAGCGCCCGCCGAAGCAGCCGGGCTTTTGGAGATTGACGGCCGGGTGCAGTTCCGCCATCCACTGGTGCGTTCGGCGGTTCTTCGGGCCGCTGCTCCGTTGGACCGCCGCCGAGTGCACGGGGCGCTGGCAGCCGCTACCAATCTGGAGGCCGACCCCGACCGGCGTGCCTGGCACCTGGGGCAGTCCGTGCTGGGAACCGACGAGGACGCCGCCGAGGAGTTGATGCGCTCGGCTGAGCGGGCACGATCCCGCGGCGGGCTGGCCGCCGCCGCGGTGTTCATGGAGCAGGCGGCCAAGGTGAGCCCCGATCCCGCTGCCCGCGCGGGCCGTGCCCTCGAAGCCGCCCATGCCAAGCATGAGGCCGGCGGATCCGCTGCCGCATTGGAGCTGCTGACCGTTGCAGCGGCCGGGCCGTTGGATGACCTGCAGCGCGCCCGTCTCCAACTGCTGCGCGCCCAGATCACGTTCCACCTGGCACGCGGCGGTGAAGGACAGGTGATGCTGCTGGCCGCCGCCAGGAGCCTCGCCCCGCTGGATCCGGCGCTGTCACGGGAAACCTACCTCCGTGCCCTCGAAGCCGCGATGGTCACCGGCAGCTTCCGCAGCGGCAGCGATGTGCAGGCAGTGACTGAAGCTGCCCGCGCCGCGCCGGCCCCGGTCGGATCTCCGAGGCCGTCGGATCTGTTGCTCGACGGGCTGGTCTCCCTGTTCACACTCGGGTACGCGGCCGGTGCGCCCGGCCTGCGGCGTGCGTTGGAGGCGTTCGCTGACGATGGGGCAGCCGCTGACCCCATGGACACCACCGGCAGATGCCGCTGGGGGTGGCTGGCCAGCAGATCCGCAATGGCGCTCTTCGACGACGAGTTGTTCCATACCCTAACCGTCCGCCATATAAAGCAAACCCGTGAGGCCGGCGCTCTGGCCACGCTCCCTCTCGCTCTTCTCGGCAGGTCCACCATGCTGGTGCTATCGGGTGAGCTCGCCCGCAGCGCCGAGCTGACCGCGATCGCGGCGCCTTCCAAAGCAGTCCCCGTGCTCCACGCACAGCTCGTTAACTGCGCCTGGCGGGGCCGTCCGGACGAGACCGCCGAAATCCACGCTGCCATCCTTCACCGGGCACCCGGAGATGCCCACGGCACCGAGGATTCCCTGTCCCAGTACGCCATGGCGGTGCTGCACAACGGACTGGGCAACTACGACGCGGCCTTTACTGCGGCGACCCTTGCCTATGAGTCCGAAGCGCTGAGATACCACAACTTGGCCCACACCGAACTCATTGAAGCGGCATGCCGTTCCGGCCAGCCGGAGGGTGCAGCCCATGCGGTGGAGGAGTTAACCGCCCGGGCTCTGGCCAGCGGAACCCCATGGGGGTTTGGACTGGCGGCGCGCTCACGCGCCCTGACCAGCACCGGGCCGGAGGCGGAGGGACAGTACCGTGAAGCCATCAGCCAGCTCGGGCAGTGTCGGATCGCCAGCTACCTCGCCCGCACCCACCTCGTCTACGGCGAGTGGCTGCGCCGCGAAGGGCGCCGCCATGACGCCCGTGAACAGCTCCGTACCGCGCACGGGCTGCTGCTGGACATGGGTGCGGACGGGTTCGCGAACCGAGCGGCCCGCGAGCTGCGGGCCACCGGGGAGCACCCCCGCAAGCGGAGTGAACAACCGACCGATTCCCTGACCGCCCACGAGCTGCACATTGCCCGGCAGGTGGCCACCGGTGCCACATCCCGCGAAGTTGCCACACAGCTCTTCCTCAGCCCGCGAACGATTGACGCCCACCTGCGCAGCATCTTCCGCAAGCTGGGCATCAATTCGCGCCGGCAACTCCGGGAGCTGCCGCTTCCCTGAAACCCCGTCCCTCAAACCGAAGCGGTACTGTGAACGCCATGGCAGCGGACGTCATCCTCCTGACCGGGCCTCCGGGGGTCGGAAAGAGCACAACCGCCGGACGTCTCGCCCGGACCTATCCCAAGGCTGTGCACCTGCAGACTGACGATTTCTGGCATTACATAGCAGCCGGACACATCCCGCCGTACCTGTCCGCGTCGGATGCCCAGAATCAAACGGTGATGAGCGTCATCCAGGGAGCCGCCAGGACGTATGCCGGGGGCGGCTTCGTGACTGTTGTCGACGGCATCATCGGCCCCTGGATGCTGGCCCACTTCCGCTGGACTGCCGCCGGGGCAGGCGCCGGGTCAGGCGCCGGTACACCCAGGGTGCACTGGATAGTGCTGCGCCCGAGCCGGGAGGAGGCCCTGCGGCGGGCGCTGGCCAGGACATTGCCCGGGGCACTCGTCGAAGAAGGGCCCGTCACCGCGATGTGGGATCAGTTCGCGGATCTGGGAGCCCTGGACCGGCATGCGATCGACACCTCCGCCGATACCCCGGAGGTGACACTGGCAAGAGTCCGGGAAGCCGTGGAAAGCGGGGCATTCCTGCTGAGCGGTTGACGCCCGGAGAGCTCAGTGTCCCAGCATCCTGACATCTTGGAGGACTTCGCCCATCCGCCCCTGAAACTGGTGTCCGCCGCTGTCATGGCGGCGGATGATGGCCTGCGAAAGCCGGGACGCGTGGCGGTCCACATGATCAGCCGGCACGACGTCGTCGTCCATGCACTGGTGGAGGAACAGCGGCAGATCCGCCGGCAGTTCGGCATCCATGGGCAGGGAGTACTCCGCCTGCCAGCCTTCAGAGCCCCAGAACGGCATCGCCAACAGGACCAGCCCGCGGGGCAGGGGTTCCACGGGGTCATCCGCGTAGTGCAGGAGGACCATGGATGCGCCGAAGGAATGGGCGACGACGACCGGTTGCGGGCCGAGGGTCCGGAGCTGCCGGTTCAGCTCACGCCGCCAGCCTGCGGCCGACATGTCCTCATCGGAAAAATGGGGCGCCAGCACTTCGGCTCCCGGGATGCCGCGCAGCTCGGCGGCCATCGGCTGGTCATCCGTCCAGCCTCGGGCCCCGTGAACAAAGAGGATGTCCATGGGTTCTCCTTCCTGCCGGCTGCGACGCCCGTTGCTTCAGGGCCGCTTGTTACCGGGCGAGCCGGGCCAGTTCCGCCCGCAAATCAATGGTGCCGGTGTGCAGCACCGTTTGAAACCCCTGTTCCTTCGCGGTGGCTATATTCAGGGCGTTGTCATCAATGAAGACAATGTCCGCCGGCCGCGCTTTCAGGTCTGTGGCCACATGACCGAAGATCCGGGGATCGGGTTTGATCATCCCCAGCTGCCCGCTGAAGTACAGACGCGCAAAATACCGGGGCCACGCAGCCTCGGCGGTGTAGCGGCGTGACATCGCCGCGGGCATGTTCGACAGCAGGGCCAGGGAAGCACCCTCTTGTCTGAGCGTGTCCAGCACCGCCAGGGTGTTTGGATTGAGGTGGGACCACTGGGCCGCGTCGAGGGCTTCCAACTTCCGCAGCTCTTTCTGGTCCGGGGCCCGACCCAGGACCCCGGACCAGTACTGCTCCGGGTCCACTGTTCCGGCGTCGAAGTCCCTGCGGCGTGCCCAGTACGAACTTCCGGGCGGCTGGAGATCCAGTCCGGTGACCCGATGGAGAGCCCGCCAGTCCGCAGGCGTGGGTTCCGTGGAGATCACCATGCCGTAGTCGAAGAGGTACCACGCCCCGGGGCGGGACAGCCGGCTCATGCGGCGGCCAGATCTCTGCGCATGAGCCACCGGGCCAGCCCGCTGGATTTCGATGCTGTCTCCGCCACACGTTCAAAACCGGCGGACTCAAAGAGCCCCGTGGTTCCCACGTACGCCAGCGCGGAGCTGATGCGTCCACCGCCGGGGTCCACCGGGTAGGCCTCCAACGCCGGAGCGCCGGAGGCCCGCGCATAGTCGACGGCGCCGTCGAGCAGACGGGCGGCCAGACCCTGCCGGCGGAACGGCGGACGAATGACGAAGCAAACAATGCTCCAAACGGGTGCGGCATCCACCGTGGGGATGGTGCGGGACCGTGTCAGCCGGTGATGGGATGCCCGCGGGCTGACCGAACACCAGCCGGCGGGTTCGCCGTCCACGTAGGCAATGACTCCCGGGGGCGTGCCTTCCTCTGCGAAGCGGCGCAGCCGGGCGGGGCGTTCCTCGCCGGCCAGCGCATTGAACTCACCGCCGGGGATCCGGTAGCTGAGGCACCAGCAGGCGGCGGAACCGGGTTTTGCGGGGGCAAGGACCGCAGAGACATCATCGAAGCGGTCGGCCGTGGCCGGAAGGACCTCGATCATGCAAGCTCCTTGTCTCAAGGCACAGAACTGCTACGCCGCCGAGCATAACCCGGCCGTGGCCCCGGGACGGTTTTTGGTTGCACCGCCTGCCTTCGCTCTGAAAGCCTGCTGTGCATCGGGAGGACGGGAAACGAAAGGCCTGAATGATGCCGGCATCAAGTATTCCGGACCGGGTCCGATGGGCTGTGGGACTGCTGGACCTCTCGGCCGCAGACCGGGTGTTGGAGATCGGCTGCGGGCCGGGCGCGGCGGCCGAGCTGATCTGCCCGCAGCTGGACTCCGGTTTTTTGCTCGCCGTGGACCGCTCGGGGAGGGCCGCCGCGCGGACCCGTTCCCGTAACGCATCCCACGTGGCGGCCGGACGGCTGAAGGTTCTGGAAGCGTCCCTGGCCCAGCTGCCGGACAGCGCCGGCCTGTTCGACGTGGCCTTCTCCCTCAACGTCAACGTGTTCTGGACGGATCCGCAGGGACCGGAACTGGACGTCTTGTTCCGGTCCCTGCGCCCGGACGGGCGGCTCGCCATCCTCTTCGGCCCGGATCCCGGCCATCATCCAAACGCGGCTGACCACGAGGGAGTCATAGCGGATCAGGCGCTGCACCGCGGCTTTCGGGATGCGCGGACGCTGCGGGAAAAACGGGGAACAGGGGTTTTGCTGCGCCGAAGCTGACAGAGTCCGGTCACCTGTTCTGGGCGGGGTATATGTGCGCCGGCTGGACTGCCGGCCGGAATTACTGCCAGCCGGAGTTACGGAGCGGCCGGAACAACTGCGCGGCAGGGTCTCGCCCCGGACCGCACGGCCCCTTACCCTAGGTAACGCCCCTCACCCCAGGAAAGCCCGCCACGCCAGGAAGCCCGTCGAATGAAACGCGGACCCGCCATGGAACGACAACGACGCCGGACGGCCGGAGCCGTAACCGCCTGTGCCGCCGCTGCCCTGGGCCTGGCCATGGTGAGCGCATGCAGTTCTCCACCCACCGGCCCTAGCCCGCCGCCCGCCGGTGATGGCACCAGTGCCTCTGAAACCGTTGCCACGCAAACCCTGACAACCGGTCTCGAAGCACCGTGGTCGATAACCTTCCACGGCGGCACACCGCTGGTCAGCGAACGCGACTCCGCCCGGATCCTTGAACTGGACGCTGAAGGAAACGCACGCGCCGTCGGCGGCATCAACGGAGCAGCCGACGGGGGAGGGGACAGGGGAGAGGGCGGCCTGCTGGGCATCACCGTGCGGGACGGGTTCCTCTACACCTATTCCACCGCCGGCGGCGAGAACCGCATCGAGCGTCGGGAGCTGACGGGCAGCGCCGGGTCCCTGGGACTGGGTGCCTCCGAGACCATTGTGGCGGGGATAGAGGCAGGCCCAATCCACAACGGCGGACGCCTCGCGTTCGGGCCGGACGGAATGCTCTATGCCACCACCGGTGACGCCGGAAACCGCGACAGCGCCCAGGACACCGAATCCCTCTCCGGAAAGATCCTGCGGATGACCCCGGACGGCGGCGCCCCGGAGGACAACCCGTTTCCCGGCTCGCTTGTCTACAGCTATGGACACCGCAATCCGCAGGGCATCGCCTGGGACGAGGCGGGAACCCTCTATTCGAGTGAATTTGGGCAGAACACCTGGGACGAACTCAACGTGATTGAACCCGGCGGTAACTACGGCTGGCCCGAAGTGGAGGGCATCGCCGGCACGGACGGCTTTATTGATCCGGTTCAGCAGTGGGAGCCTGCGGAGGCGAGCCCCAGCGGCATAACCGTGGCGGGAGGCTTCGTTTACATTGCCAATCTTCGCGGGGAGCGGCTGCGCACGGTGCCGCTGGCTGATCTTCGGACCTCCACCGAAGCCCTGACCGGTGAGTACGGGCGGCTGCGCGACGCCGTCACCGCCCCTGACGGCTCAGTGTGGGTGCTGACCAACAACACGGATGGCCGGGGCCGGCCCGGACAAGACGATGACCGGATTCTGCGCCTGGACGACGGCGGCTGATCCGGCAAAGGAGGAAGCATGGAGACTGCGGGGAAGCCATGGATCGAGGACCGGAAGGAGGCCCGCTATCTTGCGCTGCCGGTCGTCACCGCCATGGGTTCCTTGGCACGGGGCCTGCCGGCTGTCGAGGACAAGCTCCTCTCGTTGATCGGGACCATGGGATGGCTGCCGGCCGGCAGTTACGCCTGCTGGCTTAACCAGGGCGATCCAGGGGGAGTAGCGGCGGTTACAGGCCGCCTTGTGGACTGGGCGCAGTTCCAGGGCCTGGTTTTTGACCGTCCGGCGTCCGATCCGGACGGGTGGACATGCCGGTTGGAGGAATACCTCGTGGATCCGGCGGACGTCCAGGACCCCGGGGGTTGGCGGGCCCGCATCGCGCTCAAGCTCGCTGACGAGCCGCCGTTTCAAAACCTCACGGATAATTCCGCCACGGCATCGGAGCCAACATGATCGACGTCATCGTCGCCGGCGGGGGACCCACCGGCATCATGCTGGCCGCTGAACTGCGGATGCAGGGGCTGGACGTGCTCGTGCTGGAGAAGGACCGGGAACCAACAAACATAGACCGGTCCGGCGGCCTGCATGCGCGCAGCATCGAAATCATGGACCAGCGCGGCCTGCTGGAGCCCTTCCTGTCCCTGGGGAAAAAATACCCGCTCGCCGGGTTCTTTGCCGGGATTACCAAGGACCAGCCGGAAGGCCTGGACACTTCCCACCCGTATGTGCTGGCCATTCCGCAGACGGTCACCGAAAGGCTGCTCACCGATCACGCGCTGGAACTGGGCGTGCTGATCCGGCGGGGCAGCGGGCTGGCCGGGCTAACCCAGGACGACGACGGCGTAACGGTTGAGCTGGACAGCGGCGGCCCGTTGCGCTCGCGGTACGTGGTGGGCTGCGACGGAGGACGCAGCACCGTGCGCAAAATCCTCGGCATCGGATTTCCCGGTGAACCCAGCCGGCAGGAGTGGCTGCTGGGAGAGCTCGAGCTGGGGACACCGGAGGAACAGGTCATGGAAGTGGTCACCCGGGTGCGCGGAATCCACAAGGACTTTGGTGCGGTGCCGTTGGGCGGCGGACTGTACCGGGTGGTTGTCCCGGCTGATGAAGTCGCTGAAGACCGCACCGCTCCGCCCACCCTGGAGGAGCTGGTGCTGCAGCTGCGCAGGGTCGCCGGCACCGGCTTCGAGGCGCACTCTCCGCGCTGGTTGTCCCGATTTGGCGACGCCACCCGGTTGGCCGAGAGCTACCGGGACGGGCGGGTGCTGCTGGCCGGCGATGCGGCGCATATCCATCCGCCGTTCGGCGGGCAGGGGCTGAACCTCGGCCTGCAGGATGCGTTTAACCTCGGGTGGAAGCTTGCTGCTGCTGCCAGGGGCTGGGCGCCGGACGGACTGCTGGACAGTTATCAGGCAGAACGCCGGCCGGTGGCTGCCGCCGTTCTGGAGAACACCCGGGCACAGGCCGTGCTGACGTCTCCGGAACCGGGCCCCCAGGCCGTCCGGCGGCTGGTTGCGGACCTGATGGAATTCGCCGAAGTGAACCGCTTCCTGATCGAGAAGATCACCGCCACCGGAATTCGTTACGACTTCGGGGACGGACACGGTCTGCTTGGCCGGCGGATGCCCGATGTGGCGCTGGGAGAGGTGCGTCTCTACGAGCTGATGCGAAGCGGCCGCGGGCTCCTGCTGGACCGAACGGGAGAACTGTCGGCCGCTGGGTGGACGGACCGGGTGGACTATGTGGCCGACGCCATGGCGGAACATGGCGGGGTGGACGACGGCGGTGGCCTCGGCGGGGTGGACGGAACGGACACCGGCGGGCAGGACCCGGCCGCTGTCCTGCTGCGTCCGGACGGTCACGTGGCGTGGGTTGGAAATGACCAGGATGAGCTGTCCGCTGTGCTTGCCCAGTGGTTCGGAGCCGCTGTCTCCTCAGACCTGGCGGCACCACGCTCTCCGCAGCACCCCGGGGAGGCATGAGACATCTGCGGGCGGGCCACCTTGCTCCTGCCAACCGCAGGGCCGGCAAAGGCCCGTAGTACGCTCAGTGCCGGGAAGGCCCGCCAACAGGTAGGCTAGGACAGCCGGTAGGCAAGATTTGTCAGCAGGAATTGTGCGGCCAGCCAGAATGTCGATTGGTTGGCCGCATCTTTTGGGGAGGATGTAACACCATGGCGCGCGAGGACTACAACGCCGGACAGGCCGAGCATCGGCGTGAGATGGGCGCGGAGGACACCACATCGATCAGTCTGCCGCCTCAGAGCGAAGCGACGTCGGTGGAGCCCAAGCTCAGTGCTGATGAGAGGGCTGCCGTGGCGGCGCTGCCCGCAGGGTCGGCTCTGCTGATCGCCCACTCGGGACCCAACAGCGGAGCCCGGTTCCTTTTGGATCAGGACGTGACCACTGCGGGCCGTCACCCAAATGCTGACGTGTTCCTTGATGACGTGACCGTCTCCCGCAAGCATGTGGAGTTCCGCCGGACAGCGGAGGGTTTCCGCGTGGTTGATTCCATGAGCCTGAACGGCACGTATGTGAACAACGACCGCGTGGACACTTTGCTGCTGCGCACGGGCAATGAAGTCCAGATTGGCAAGTTCCGTCTGACCTTCTACGCTGCCCGGCCGACAGCCGCACGCGCATAGTAAAACAGACGCAGGACGTTCCTGCCGGACGTCCACGGGATCACTGAGGGAATAGGTACTAGGTATGGCAGCATCACAGCCCGTCAGGCGGACCCTGGGAACGGGGAACGAGCGCCTGCGCGGCCGTGTGCTCAATATCGGGGAAGTCCTGGGTGAACTCAGCGCCGACTTTCCCGGTATCAGCGCTTCCAAGATCCGGTTCCTGGAGGAAAAGGGCCTGGTCACTCCGCAGCGGACGGCCGCCGGCTACCGGAAGTACACATCCGCCGACGTCGAGCGGCTGCGGTTTGTGCTGGCGCTGCAGCGGGACCAGTACCTTCCGCTGAAGATCATCAAGGACTACCTGGACGCGATTGACCGCGGGGAGCGTCCCGAATCGCTGCCCGGCGGGATGTCGCTGACGCCGCGGGCGGTATCCGAGCAGCTGGCCGGAGAGCTCTCCGCCCGGACGTTTGCCCGCGCCCTGACTTTTAATGAACTGGTCCGGGAATCCGGGGCCACCGCCGATCTGGTGCGGAACCTGGCCGGTTACGGCCTCATCGCTTCCACCGACAACGGTGCCGAGCACGGCGTTTTTGATGAACATGCGCTGAGGGTTGCGAAGGCGTGTGCCAAACTTCAGGCCCATGGAATCGAACCGCGCCACCTGCGCCCGTTCCGCGCCGCGGCGGACCGGGAGCTGGGCCTGGTGGAAAGCGTTGTGGCACCCCTGGCATCACGGCGGGACGTCGCGTCCAAGGCAAGGGCTGCCGAGACGGCACGGGAGATCAGTGATCTCTGCCTGAACCTGCACAGTGCCCTGGTCAACGGGCATATCGCACGAATGGAAGGCTGAGGAGCATGCGTGAAGTTGAAGTGGTCGGTGTCCGCATCGAGCTGCCGTCAAATCAGCCGCTGGTACTGCTCAAGGAAATCAACGGCGAGCGTCATCTGCCCATCTGGATCGGCGCTCCCGAAGCCAGCGCCATCGCTTTTGTCCAGCAGGGGATCGTTCCGCCCCGGCCCATGACGCATGACCTGCTCGCCTCCGTTGTCACTGCGCTCGGACGCAGCGTCAGCGAGGTGCGTCTGGTGTCCGTCGAGGACACCGTCTTCTACGCCGAGCTCGTTTTCGACAATGGCGTCACGGTAAGTTCCCGCGCGTCGGACGCCATCGCGGTGGCACTGAGGGCGCCCTGTCCCATCCTGTGCGCCGACGCAGTCCTCGACGAGGCCGGCGTCCGGATCGCCGAAGCCGACGAGGAAGACGAAGACGAGGAAGACCAGGAGAACGCCGAACGCGAGCTGCGTCAGTTCCGTGAGTTCCTGGCTGACGTTGAACCCGAAGATTTTGAGCGCTGATTCGACACGCCTGGAGAAAAAGGGCCTGCATCTTTGACCTTGGACCTGGTCAGATCTAACGTCGAAGCATAGAGTTCCCGCTGCACGGTTCTCCGCTGTTCCTGTTCAGGATTTACCCTTTCCGGGGTTCTTCCCCTGAGAGGTTCCGCGGGGCACACTGAAGGAAGTCGTTCCTGACATCCTGATCCCGCGCGCACCCCCCCCAGGGAACCGCTACTAGGAGGCACAAGTGAGTCCCAAAGGCGATGCCGGCGAGCACATCCACGCCGCTGCGCCGGGTAAGGTTCCCGGAGCCCAGGGCTTGCTGTTCACTGAGGATCTGCCCGTTCTCGATGAGGACGCCGGCTACCGAGGTCCAACAGCCTGCAAAGCCGCGGGAATCACCTACCGCCAGCTGGATTACTGGGCCCGCACCGGCCTGGTGGAACCGGCGGTCCGCGGGGCATCCGGTTCCGGAACGCAGCGGCTCTACAGCTTCCGGGACATCCTGGTCCTCAAAGTCGTCAAGCGCCTGCTGGACACCGGGGTTTCCCTGCAGCAGATCCGCACAGCCGTGGAGCACCTGCGGGAACGGGGTGTCGAAGATCTGGCCCAGATCACCCTCATGAGCGACGGCGCCAGCGTGTACGAATGCACTTCCGCGGATGAGGTCATTGACCTGGTCCAGGGCGGACAGGGTGTCTTTGGAATCGCCGTCGGACGTGTCTGGCGCGAAGTCGAAGGAAGCCTTGCCCAGCTGCCCAGCGAACGCGTGGGAGAACACACGTTTCCCGGCGATGAGCTGAGCCAGCGGCGGATCGCCCGCAAAATCAGCTGATCACCGGCAAAAACCCCAACACATATAAAACTGCAGGCAACGGGAGTCCCGTTGCCTGCAGTTTTTTGGTCTCTGGGAGCGGGCTATCCTGCGCGGCGGATAACCCGGTTGCGGACGCTGCCGGTCTCCACGAGGTTCTTCAGCAGCGCATCAAACGTTGACGCAGCCTGCTTGGCCGATTCACCGGGCCAGTGATGCACCGAGTGGGCGGCACCCTGGATCTGCTGCCAGTTGGCCTGCTCGGCGATGGTGGGGCTCAGGAGCAGGTCCCCGAACATCTGCTTCATTTCCGCCAGCCGGAACGTGTGCTCATTCGACCCGGAACGGACCCGGTTTGCGATGATTCCCGCCGGAGCGAGATTGGGAGCGAATTCCTTGCGGAACAGTTCCAGGGCGCGCATTGTCCGTTCGGTCCCAGCCACTGAAAAAAGTCCAGGTTCGGCGACGAGCAGCACACGGTTGCTGGCGGTCCAGGCGATGCGGGTCAAGCCGTTGAGCGACGGCGGGCAGTCGATCAGGACCAGCCCATACCCGCTGACGCGGCCTAGCAGGGTGGACAGCCGTTTGAGGTCCCGCTTCCCAAGATCCGGGCGGTCATAGATGCCCGAAAACGCAGAGCCCATGGCGACGTCGAGAACGGGCTGGCGCTTGGGGTCGGGAGTTCGTGCGCGGCGGTCATTGGCGACCCAGCCGCTGGCCACCACATTCTCGGCCAGCTGGGCGCGGCGGGAATTCTTGAGCATTTCGCCGATACCGGGTTTGTCGGCAGCGGTGACGCCCAGTCCCGTGGTGGCGTCCGCATGCGGATCCAAATCCACAACGAGGGTGGGAATTCCTGCTGCCAGTGCAGCCGATGCCAGTCCAAGCGTCACGGAAGTCTTGCCCACGCCGCCCTTAAGACTGCTGATGCTCACTACTTGCACTTGTTGAACCAAAACCTAACGTGTCTAGGGATCACGAGCGGGGCCCTTGTGAGGCTGCAGCTTCATTCTATGTGACGCCCGGTGGTAACTCCTGCAGCACGGAGTTTGCAGGGGTGGCGCGCAGGAGGAACTATAAGGAACGTGACGTCCGGAGCGGTATGGATCCGCCGCGTGAAATAGTCTGGACTAGAATCCGTTGAGGATGGCGGTACCCCGGCTGTCCTCAGCCCCGCAACGATGCAGGAGAGCAATGTTCTCGAAGATATTGGTAGCCAACCGCGGAGAAATCGCCATCCGTGCCTTCAGAGCCGCCTATGAGCTGGGTGTGAAAACCGTTGCGGTGTTCCCCTACGAGGACCGCAACTCCATCCACCGCCAGAAGGCCGACGAGGCCTACCTGATCGGAGAGGAAGGGCACCCCGTCCGGGCGTACCTGGACGTGGACGAGATTATCCGTGTTGCCAAGGAATCCGGGTGCGACGCCATCTATCCGGGCTATGGCTTCCTGTCCGAGAACCCGCAGCTGGCCCGGGCGGCCCGCGAGGCCGGCATTACGTTTGTTGGGCCCGCCGCGGACATCCTGGAGCTGGCCGGCCATAAGGTCCATGCCCTCAATGCCGCACGGGAGGCCGGGATCCCGGTCCTGCGCTCCACCCAGCCGAGTTCTGACCCCGAAAAGCTGCTGTCCGAAGCCGAGGACATTGGGTTTCCCATCTTCGTCAAGGCTGTTGCCGGCGGCGGCGGGCGCGGCATGCGCCGGGTCGACAATGCAAAGGACCTGCCCGAGGCGCTGAATGCCGCCATGCGTGAGGCTGACACGGCCTTTGGCGATTCCACCGTTTTCCTTGAGCAGGCGGTGCTGCGTCCCCGTCACATCGAGGTCCAGATCCTGGCCGACGGCGAAGGCAACGTGATCCACCTCTTCGAGCGCGACTGCTCGCTGCAGCGCCGCCACCAGAAGGTCATCGAAATTGCCCCGGCACCGAACCTGGACGAAGAAATCCGGCAGGCTCTGTACCGGGACGCGGTGAAGTTCGCCAAGGCGCTGAAGTACGAGAACGCCGGCACCGTGGAGTTCCTGGTGGATACCGTCGGAGAACGCGCCGGACAGCACGTTTTCATTGAGATGAATCCGCGCATCCAGGTGGAGCACACCGTCACCGAGGAAATCACCGACGTGGACCTCGTCCAGTCCCAGCTGCGGATCGCAGCCGGCGAGACCCTGGAGGACCTGGGGCTTCGCCAGGAAGAACTGCAGGTCCGCGGCGCGGCGCTGCAGTGCCGGATTACCACCGAGGACCCGGCCAACGGCTTCCGCCCCGATGTTGGCAAGATCAGCGGCTACCGCTCCGCCGGCGGCGCCGGCGTGCGGCTCGACGGCGGAACCGTGTATGCCGGTGCCGACATCAGCCCCCACTTTGACTCCATGCTGGTGAAGCTGACCTGCCGCGGCCGCACCTACCCCGCAGCCGTCAACCGTGCCCGCCGCGCCCTGGCCGAGTTCCGCATCCGCGGCGTATCCTCGAACATTTCCTTCCTGCAGGCCGTCCTTGATGACCCGGATTTTATTGCCGGCGACGTCGCAACGTCCTTCATCGAGGAGCGCCCCGAACTGCTCAACGCCCGCGGTTCCGCGGACCGCGGTTCCCGGCTGCTGAACTGGCTGGCCGACACCACCGTCAATAAGCCGCACGGCGAGCTGACCGTCCACGTGAACCCGGCCGACAAGCTTCCCGCCGAGCTGCCCGAGATCCGCCCCGGATCCCGCCAGCGGCTGCAGGAGCTGGGCCCGGAACGGTTTGCCGCGGAGCTCCGCGCCCAGCAGGCGCTGGCCGTCACCGACACCACCTTCCGTGACGCCCACCAGTCGCTGCTGGCCACCCGGGTCCGCACCCGGGACCTGCTGCTGGCAGCACCGGCGGTGGCCGCGCTGACGCCGCAGCTGCTCTCAGTCGAAGCCTGGGGCGGCGCCACCTACGACGTTGCGCTGCGCTTCCTGGGCGAAGACCCCTGGGAACGGCTCGTTTCACTGCGCAAGGCGATGCCGAACATCTGCATCCAGATGCTCCTGCGCGGCCGCAACACCGTGGGCTACACCCCGTACCCCACCGAGGTGGCCGAGGCCTTCATCCAGGAAGCGGCGGAGTCCGGCGTGGACATCTTCCGCATCTTCGACGCGCTGAACGACGTGGAGCAGATGGAACCGGCCATCCGGGCAGTGCGCGCCACCGGCACCGCCGTCGCCGAGGTGGCCCTGTGCTACACGGCGGACATGATGGATCCGAAGGAGACGCTGTACACGCTGGACTACTACCTGGACCTGGCCCAGAAGATGGTCGACGCCGGGGCGCACATCCTGGCGATCAAGGACATGGCGGGTCTGCTGCGCCCCGCCGCCGCCGCCAAGCTTGTTGCCGCGCTGCGGGACCGCTTTGACCTTCCCGTGCACCTGCACACCCACGACACCGCCGGCGGACAGCTCGCAACGCTGCTTGCCGCGGCCGAGGCCGGAGTGGACGCCGTGGACGTGGCCAGCGCTTCGCTGGCCGGCACCACCAGCCAGCCGTCGGCCTCATCGCTGGTGGCCTCGCTGGCACACACCGAGCGGGACACCGGCCTGGACCTGGATGCCGTCAGTGCGATGGAGCCGTACTGGGAAGCAGTGCGCCGCGTATACGCTCCGTTCGAGTCCGGCCTCGCCGGCCCCACGGGCCGGGTTTACCAGCACGAAATTCCCGGCGGCCAGCTGTCGAACCTGCGCCAGCAGGCCATTGCCCTGGGCCTGGGGGAGCGGTTCGAAGCCATCGAGGACATGTACACCGCCGCGGACCGTATCCTGGGCCGGCTGGTCAAGGTTACGCCGTCGTCCAAGGTTGTCGGTGACCTGGCCCTGCAGCTGGTCGGCAGCAACGTATCGCCGGAGGACTTCGAGGAAAACCCGCAGAACCATGACATCCCGGATTCCGTCATTGGGTTCCTCAGCGGTGAGCTGGGCAACCCGCCCGGCGGCTGGCCCGAGCCTTTCCGGACCAAGGCCCTGCAGGGCCGCAAAGTAAAGGTGCGCGACGCCGAACTCACCGAGGTGGACCGCGCCGGCCTGGCCGGCGACTCGGCCACCCGGAGGGAAACGCTGAACCGCCTCCTCTTCCCCGGTCCGGCCAAGGAGTTTGCCACGGTCCGTGAGACCTATGGCGATGTGTCAGTCCTGGACACCCGCGACTACCTGTACGGTCTGCAGCGCGGTGGCGAGCATGTGGTGGAACTCGAAAAGGGCGTGCGCCTGATCGCCACGCTCGAAGCGGTGGGGGAGCCCGATGAAAAGGGCATGCGGCAGGTCATGACCACCCTCAACGGGCAGATGCGCCCGGTCATGGTCCGTGACCGCAGCGTGCAGTCCCAGGTGAAGGTCGCCGAGCAGGCCGACCCCGGCAACCCGGGCCACGTCGCGGCACCGTTCGCCGGCGCGGTAACCATCACGGTCAGGGAAGGCGATGAAGTGGCCGCCGGTGAAACCGTTGCCACCATTGAGGCCATGAAGATGGAAGCGTCCATCACGGCACCCGTGGCCGGCAAGGTGTCGCGGGTGGCGATTGCCGCCGTCGAGCAGGTGCAGGGCGGAGACCTGCTGGTGGCGATCGACCCCACGGACAGCTAGTTTCGTCCACCGCCCATGGGTGGATCAAGGCTGAGGAAGGCCCCGGAATCCGGCAACGGATACCGGGGCTTTCCTCGGCTCTAGACTGGGAGGGTGACTCATTTTGATTTGGCCATCATTGGCTCGGGCTCCGGCAACTCCCTGATCACTCCCGATTGGGACGGCAGGAAGGTTGCCGTTATTGACGGCGGCACCTTCGGGGGGACCTGCCTGAACGTCGGCTGCATCCCCACGAAGATGTTTGTCTATCCGGCCCAGCTCGCGGCAGCAGGCGAGGACGCCGCACGCCTGGGCGTGGACCAGACCCTCGAGAAAGTGCACTGGCGGGATATCCGCGACCGGATCTTCACCCGCATCGATTCCATCTCCGCCGGCGGACGCCGTTATCGCGCCGAGGAACTGGACAACGTCACGCTCTATGAAAACCACGTCCATTTTGTCAGTGAGCACGCCCTGGAAACGGATGACGGGCAGCGGATTACCGCCGACCAGATCGTGGTGGCCGCTGGTTCCCGGCCGGTGCTGCCGGACATCCCCGGCATGGACCTGCCGCAGGTGCACACCTCTGACACCGTCATGCGCATTCCGGATCTCCCGGAGCGCATCCTGATCATCGGCGGCGGGTACATCGCAGCGGAGTTTGGCTTCGTCTTTTCGGCGTTCGGCGCCAAGGTGACCATGGCTGCCCGCTCGGGACCGCTGCTGCGTGCCATGGATGACACCGTATCCGAGCGCTTCACCGAGGCTGCTTCACAGCAGTGGGACGTGCGGCTGGACACCCGGGTCACAGCCCTGGTCGAAAACCCGGACGGTTCCGTGCGTGCGCAGCTTGTTGGACCCGACGGCGAGTCCGGACTAGACATCGATCTGGTGCTGGTGGCCACCGGGCGTGTTCCCAACACGGACCGGCTCGGCGTCGACGCGGCAGGGTTCGACCTGCGTCCGGATGGCCGGCTGGCTGTTGATGACTTCCAGCGCGTGCTGAAGGACGGCAAACCGGTCGACGGCGTGTGGGGCCTCGGCGACGTCAGCAGCGACTTCCAGCTCAAGCACGTGGCCAACCACGAGGCGCGGACCGTTTCGCATAACCTGGTGCACCCGGGGGACCTCCGCGCCAGCGACCACCGGTTTGTTCCGTCAGCCGTCTTCAGCAGCCCGCAGATTGCCTCCGTGGGCATGACCGAGGAAGAGGCATGCCGGGACACCGAAGCCCGCGGCGTGGAGCTCGCTGTGGCTGTCCAGGAATATGGGTCCACCGCGTACGGCTGGGCCATGGAAGACACCACGGGATTCGTGAAGCTGCTGGCCGAGAAGGACACCGGCAAGCTGCTAGGCGCACACATCATGGGGCATGAGGCGTCCATGCTGATTCAGCCCCTGATCCAGGCCATGTCCTTCGGGCTGGACGCGGCAACCATGGCATCGGGGCAGTACTGGATCCATCCGGCCCTGACCGAAGTGGTGGAAAACGCGCTGTTGTCGCTGCGCACCGGGACTGCCGGCGCCGCAGGATAACCGCTAACGGCAGCGGAAAGGGCGGGCCCGGTGATCCGGACCCGCCCTTTTGTTGTGCCCTGCGCAGCTGGTTCAACCCCTGCGCAGCCGGTTGAACCCCGGTGGCGCCGGCTAGACCTTCTGGCCGCTGTAGATATCCTCCACCACGGCGGAGAAGTCCTTCAGGACCTGTGCGCGCTTGATCTTCAGGGACGGCGTCAGGTGTCCGCTGGCTTCGGTGAAGTCCGAGGGAACCACGCGGAAGACCTTGATGGCCTCGGCCTGGGACACGGTCTTATTCGCGGATTCCACGAGCGCCTGGATTTCCTGCTGCAGCTGCTCCGTCTGCCCGGCTTCGGCCACCGTGGTGCCGGCCGGCAGCTTGTGCCGCTCGAGCCACCCCGGAAGCGCTTCCTCGTCCAGCGTGATCAGGGCTGAGATAAACGGCCGCTGGTCGCCCACCACAACGCACTGGGACACAATCGCATCGGCGCGGATGCTGTCCTCCAGCACCGCCGGAATGACGTTCTTGCCGCTGGCGGTAACGATGATTTCCTTCTTGCGGCCGGTGATCTTCAGGAAGCCATCATTGTCCAGCTGGCCAATGTCCCCGGTGCGGAACCAGCCGTCCGTGAAGTTGTCCGCGGTGAGGTCCGGGCGGTTGTAGTAGCCCTTCATGACGCTGACGCCCTTGGCGAGGATCTCGCCGTCGTCGGCTATTTTCACTGCGTTGCCCGGCAGCGGCGCGCCCACCGTGCCGATCTTGGTCAGCTTGGGGGTGTTCACGGTGACCGGCGCCGTTGTCTCGGTCAGGCCGTAGCCTTCCAGGACCGTGACGCCAATGCCGTGGAAAAAATGGCCCAGGCGGTCGCCCAGCGGGGCGCCTCCCGAAATCGCGTACTTGACCTGCCCGCCCATGGCGGTGCGGATCTTGCCGTAGAGGAGACGGTCGAAAACGGCGTGCTTGACCTTCAGGCTCAGCGGCACCTTGCCGGTTTCCTGCGCCTTGGACCATTCAATGGCCGTTTTGGCGCCGGCATGGAAGATCTTGCCCTTGCCGCCGTCCTCCGCCTTCAGCATGGAGGAGTTGTAGACCTTTTCGAAGACCCGGGGGACCACCAGCAGGAAGTCCGGTTTGAAGCTCTGCAGGTCCGGAAGCAGGTTCTTGACGTCGGGGGTGTGCGCCACGGTGGCGCCGGAGGTAACACACAGCACCGAAATGAACCGTGCGAACACGTGGGCCAGCGGCAGGAACATGATGGTCTGCGCACCCTCGCGGCACACCTCGGGCTGGGCGGCTGCGGCATTGCGGGACAGGTTCACAAAATTTCCGTGGGTCAGCTCGCAGCCCTTGGGCCGGCCGGTGGTTCCCGAGGTGTAAATGATGGTGGCGGTGTCCTCCAGCGTGGCCCTGGCGCGGCGTGCATCAAGTTCCGTGTCGGGCACGGACGCGCCGGCGGTGCGGAGCTCATCGAGGCCTTGGCCGTCGATCTGCCACACATTGGCGACGGCACCCAGGTCCTCCTCCACCGCTGCCTGCCGGACCACGTTCTCGTGGCGGGCAGCTTCCACAACCACGCCCACGGCGCCGGAATCGCTGAGGATCCATGCAACCTGGGACGGCGAGGATGTTTCATAAATCGGGACGGAGACCGCACCGGCGAACCACAGGGCAAAATCGACCAGGGTCCACTCGTACCGGGTGCGGGCCATGATCCCCACCCGGTCCCCGGGCTGGACGCCTGCGGCGGTGAAGCCCTTGGCGATCAGCCGGACATCCTTGAGGAACTCAGTGGCCGTAATGGGTGCCCATGCACCGTCCGCTCCCCGAACGGAGAACAGTGCCGGGTTGGAGGGCTTGGCCGCCTGCTCCAGCAGTAGATCGGTGATGTTGGTCTCCAACGGTGATTCCACCAGAGGGGGGACACTGTATTCACGCACGATAGCTCCTTTGATATCCGACTGGCCGGCAGACGATTGCGCAGACATTAACGTCAAGCCTATAACGTGGATCACATAAAAATACCGGTGGGTAACTTCTCGAACCAATAACGCTTTCGCGGCAGGCCCGGCCGGTGAATACACTTGGTTGTTGATGCGTCCCGTTAACCCAGCGCCTGTTCCCCGTTCCTCTCCCATCCTTTGGCAGCGCCGCGCCATGGAGCCTTTTCCCGCCCGCCGGCCCATCAGGCTGCCGAACCGGATGCGCCGGCGCGGATTGGCCATCGGCATCGACATTGGCGGCACCAAGGTGGCGGCCGGGCTGGTCGACGGCGACGGCCGGGTGATCGCCGAGGCCCGCCGCTCCACCCCCGGCCAGGATCCGCGCGAAGTGGAATCGGTCATTGTGGATCTCGTGCGCGAGCTTTCCGCCAACCACCATGTCTGGTCCGTGGGCATCGGCGCCGCCGGTTGGATGGACCTCGCGGGCAGCACCGTGCTGTTCAGCCCCCATCTGGCCTGGCGGAACGAGCCCCTGCGCGAGAACCTCGAGCGGCTGCTGCGCCGCCGCGTCTATCTGGTCAACGACGCCGACGGCGCCGCCTGGGCCGAGTGGCGTTTTGGTGCCGGCCTCGGCCAGAGCCGCATGGTGTGCGTGACCCTGGGCACGGGAATTGGCGGTGCCATGATCATGGACGGCCGGCTGGAGCGGGGAAGGTTCGGCGTGGCGGGGGAGTTTGGCCACCAGATCATCATGCCCTCCGGCCAGCGCTGCGAATGCGGCAACCGCGGCTGCTGGGAGCAGTACGCGTCCGGCAACGCCCTGGGCCGGGAAGCCCGGGAGCTTGCCGCCGCCAACTCCCCGGTGGCACAGGAACTGCTGCGGGCCGTGGACGGCGACATCAGCGCCATTACCGGTGCAGTGGTGACCCGGATGGCGCTGGAAGGCGATCAGGCGTCCGTGGAGCTGCTGGACGAAGTGGGGCAGTGGCTGGGACTTGGGCTGGCCAACCTGGCGGCCGCCCTGGATCCGGGAATGTTTGTTGTCGGCGGCGGCTTGAGCGCCGCCGGAGACCTGCTGCTGGAACCTGCGCGCAGGTCTTTCGCCCGGAACCTGACCGGCCGCGGCTTCCGGCCGGCGGCACGCCTTGAACTTGCCGCCCTGGGGCCGGGAGCCGGAATGATTGGTGCCGCGGACCTGTCGCGGATAGCTGCCCGGCGCTGACCCGCCGTGTGGGCGGCTGCCCGCCACCGGAAGGACGAACGGTGCTGCCCTACACGGCGGCGCCGTCGTCATCGCGGTGCTGCGGCAACCGGAAGAGCAAATAAGCGGCTGCCGCCCCAAAGAGGGCTATAACGCCCAGGATGACCGCCACCGGAGCACCGCGCCAGAACATGGCAAACAGCAGCAGCAGGAGAGGCCCGCCAAGGGCGCCGATCCAGGCGAGGACCACCAGCGGCTCCCCGGTGCTGAACGGCGGCGGTTCCGGCGGCACAAACTCTCCCTCCGACTCGAGCTCCTCCGGCTCGTCATAGTCGCGGGGACCCCGCGGCGGGGCCGCCCGGAACGGCTGGTTGTCGAAGATGGCGCGGGTGCGTTCCGCTGCGGAGCGCCCTGCCGGATCACGCGGCGGAATGTCCGTTCCGGAACCCTCCCGGGGTCCCGCCCCGGGCCCTGCCGGATGGCTCTGCTCTCCCTTGCCGTCCGCGGCGGGGACCGGGGAACCGGAGGAAGGGTCTGGGACCGTTCCCGAATCTGCGGATGCGGGCCGGGAGCCGTCGCCGCTGCCCCCGCTCTTTCCGCCGGGGACGTCCCGGCCGCCGTGCGTCTCATCGGCCGGCATGTTCTCCAGCCGTGCGACCAAATCCTGCCACACTGAATCATCGGTGGATTCGTTGCGTTCCGGTTCGCGTTCTTTCATGCTGCAGCACCTGCGCTGATCCTCTGGATGAACTGATGGGAACGGTCAAAAATCAAGGGTGCGTCGTGGTCCATAGTGGCCACATGGTAGCTGTTTTCCAACGAAACCACCTCCAGTTCACTGCCCAGGTACCTGCGCAGGACATCCATGCTGGACTCCGGAACCACCGGATCCACAGTGGAACGGAAGGCGATGACTGGCGCCGTGATCCGCGGAAGCACCGCCGTCGTGTCCCTGAACAGCCGCATTAGCTGATGCACGCCGCCCACCGGGGTACGCAGGTATGCCCCTTCGTCCTGGCCCTCCAGCTTGATGCTGTTGGCAATGGCCGGCACCGAGCGCATGACGTACTTCAGCAGTCCCGAGTACCGTGCGCGCGGGTCATCGATCGTGAGCCCGGGATTCACCACGGCCACCCCCGCCACCGGCCGGTGGGCGGCCAGGCGGAGCGCCAGCGTTCCGCCCATGGACAGCCCGGCGGCAACCACCCGGTCGGTGCGCTCCTGCAGCTGCTGGTATGCCCGGTCATAGGAGTCATACCAAAGCTCCCAGGGGGTCCTTGCCAGCTCCTGCCATGTGGTGCCGTGCCCGGGAAGCAGAGGCAGGCTCACCGCATACCCCTGCGCCTGAAGATGCCGGGCCCATCCGGCAAGGCTCACCGGGGAGCCGGTGAAGCCATGGCTCAGGAGCACTCCGGTTGCGGCGTTGGCGCCGTGGCCTTCGCTGGAAAAGGCGCCTGGGCCCGGTGGGGAAGTCATAACACTATGGTTGCATTCGGCAGCCCGTTTTCCACCCCTGCAGCGCCCAAAGTTGCGGGACCCGCGACGTCGGAAAATTCAACGCGGCCGGGCGGGCGCATAGAGTAGGAGCAGGGATTCAAAACGGAGTCCCTGTTTTGTGATGTCCGGACGGGAGAGCTGGCTTACGTGTTCTATTGGGTGATGAAGACCATTTTCATCGGGCCGGTGGTCAATCTGCTCTTCAGGCCCTGGGTCAAAGGCATGAACAACGTGCCCGAAACCGGTCCGGCTGTACTGGTGAGCAACCACTTGTCCTTCTCCGACTCGATCTTCCTGCCGCTGGCCGTGCCGCGGCCTGTGAGTTTTTTGGCCAAGTCCGAGTACTTCACCGGCAAGGGCCTCAAAGGAAAGCTCACCGCCGCCTTCTTCCGGCTCACTAATCAGCTGCCGATGGACCGTTCCGGTGGTGCGGCATCGGCCAGCTCCCTGAGCGCAGGCGTGGACGTCCTGGAAAACGGGGGCCTGCTGGGAATTTACCCCGAGGGGACCCGCAGCCCGGACGGACGCCTCTACCGCGGCAAGACCGGCGTGGCCAAGCTGGTGCTGAAAACGGGCGTCCCGGTCATCCCGGTGGCCATGATCGGCACTGACAAGGTCCAGCCCATTGGCCGGAAAATACCCAACATCCGCCGCATCGGAATCATCGTTGGCGAGCCGCTGGACTTCTCCCGGTACGCCGGCATGGAGAATGACCGGTTCATCCAGCGCTCGGTGACCGACGAAATCATGTACGAACTGATGCGCCTGTCCGGCCAGGAGTACGTGGACGTCTACGCGAGCACCATGAAGGAAAAGCAGGCGGCCGCCCGCAAGATCTCCAAGCAGGCCGAAGCCCGCAGCGCCGCGGTGCGTCTTCCCGAGCACGGCAGCGCTTCGGATGCAGCCGGGGCAGCCCAGGCGCCCGGCATACCCCGGGCCGTGGGTGCCCGGCCCGCGGAGCCCGGCGGCCGGACCCAGACACCCGCCGGTGACAAGACCGGCAGCACCGTGGCCGGTGACAAGGACGCTGACGACGGCGCATCGGCAACTCTTCCGGCGTCGGAACCGGAAACTTCGCCGGAGCCGGCAGCGGACCGTGCAACCCGAAAGCCGGTGCGGAAGCCCGGCACCGTCACGATTATTGGCCGCAGGAAAAAGGATTCACCCGCTTCCCGCCCGGCAGCCGGAGGCGTTGAGCCTGAGGACACGGAACCCCACAGCGCCTAGGCTGCCCTGCCGTCCGGCATGATCCCGGGCGATAACCCGGCGGCAGTGTTGCGCACCCGGGGACCCAGGTTACGTCCGGCGGTATCCGGCTTCGGTCCCCGGGGCCCGCAGCCAGTAGGCTTAAAGGCGTGACTTACACTCCTGTAGACAACGTGTCAGATTTTTCCACTGCCCCCAAGCCGGGCGCGGCGGACTATCCCGGCCTCGATGACTGGCGGTCCCTGCCGGCTCTCCAGCAGCCGTCATGGAACGACCACCCGGGGTATCCGGCTGCTGTGGCGGAACTGTCGATGGTTCCTCCGCTGGTCTTCGCGGGAGAAGTCGATATTCTCCGGGACCGGCTGGCCGCGGCAGCCCAGGGCAAGGCCTTCCTGCTCCAGGGCGGGGACTGCGCTGAGACCTTTGACGGCGCGACGGCGGATAAGATCAGTGCCCGGGTGAAGACCATCCTTCAGATGGCCGTTGTCCTGACCTACGGTGCCTCGCTGCCGGTCATCAAGATGGGCCGCATGGCCGGGCAGTTCGCCAAGCCGCGGTCATCGAACGACGAGACGCGCGCGGGCGTGACGCTCCCGGCGTACCGCGGGGACATGGTCAACGGATACGACTTCACGCCGGAGTCCCGTGAGCACAATCCGGCACGGATGGTCCGCGCGTACCATACGTCGGCTTCCACGCTGAACCTCATTCGGGCGTTCACTCAGGGAGGCTTTGCAGACCTCCGCCTGGTGCACCACTGGAACAAGGGCTTCACCGCCAACCCCGCACACTCGCGCTACGAATCGCTGGCCCGGGAGATTGACCGGGCCGTGCGGTTCATGGACGCCTGCGGCGCGGACTTCGAGGCGCTCAAGCGCGTGGAGTTCTTCGCCAGCCACGAAGCCTTGCTCCTGGACTATGAGCGTGCGCTGACCCGCATCGATTCCCGCACGGGAAAGCCGTATGACACCTCGGCGCACTTCCTGTGGATTGGCGAACGCACCCGTGACCTGGACTCCGCCCACGTGGAATTCCTGTCCAAGGTCCGCAATCCGATCGGCGTGAAGCTGGGCCCCAACACCAAGCCCGAGGACGCCCTTGCCCTGATCGACAAGCTGGATCCGGAACGCGAGCCGGGCCGCCTGACCTTCATCACACGCATGGGCGCCAAGAACATCCGGGAAAAACTGCCTCCCCTGGTGGAACGCGTTACGGCTTCCGGTGCACAGGTCCTGTGGGTCACCGATCCGATGCACGGCAACACGGTCACGTCACCCAACGGCTACAAGACCCGCAACTTCGACGACGTCATGGACGAGGTCCGGGGCTTCTTCGAGGTGCACAATTCCCTCGGCACCTTCCCGGGCGGCCTGCACGTGGAAATGACCGGCGATGACGTCGCCGAGTGCCTGGGCGGTGCCGATCCGATCGACCAGGAAGCGTTTGTGGAAGGTTATGAATCCGTCTGCGATCCGCGCCTGAACCACATGCAGTCACTGGAAATGGCGTTCCTCGTGGCCGGGGCGCTGTCCCGCCAGGGCTAGCCCAGCCCCCCAAAAAATAGCAGAAGGTGCGCTTCCCGAGGCTGGGAAACGCACCTTCTGCCATGTCTCGGGGAGAGGGAGGCTAGACAACCCTGAGGGTGATGACGGATCCCTCGGGTGCCATGGAGCCTCCGCTGGGATCCTGTGACTGGACAATGCCCAGGAGTCCGCCCAGCAGTTCGCTGATCTGCACTTGGAAGCCCAGGCCTTCCAGCTGAGCACGTGCCTCATCCGGGGACCGGCGGACCACATTCGGCACCTGCACCATGACCGGTCCCTTCGAGATGGTCAGCGTTACCTCCGAACCGCGCTCCACCTGCCCCGATGCCGGTGTTTGCACGGCTACGGAACCGGCCGGAATGTCCCGGCTGTTGACCTGCTCAGGGGAGACCTGGGCCGTCAGCCCGGCGTTTTTGAGGAGCTCCACCGCCTCGTCCTCCGACTTTCCGACCACTGCCGGCACGTCCACGGGCGCCGGGCCCAGGGAGACCACGAGGTTTACCGCTGCGTCCCGCCGCAGCTGCGTGTCAGGTGCGGGAAACTGGCTGATGACTTTCCCGGCGTCGACGGTTTCGCTGTATTCCTCGGTGACGGCACCCACGGTGAGTCCGGCATCGGTGATGTTGCCGGTTGCTGCCTCGAGAGTCCGCTGCACCACGTTGGGGACATCGAACAGCTCCGGTCCTTTGCTGATGAGCAGTGTTACCGGCTGGAAGCGGCGGATCTCCGCCGGTGCGTCCGGGTCGGTTCCCACGGCCAGCCCGGCGGCAACAATTTCGTCGTGGATCTCGCTGGTGGAGTACTTCAGGCCCTCCCCGCGCAGCATTGCGGATGCCGCCTCCTGTGAAACGTTGGCGACGTCGGGGACGGCAACAACGGCGCCGGGCCCGCGGCCGAAGAACCAGCCGGTAAAGAGAGCAGCGGCAACGAGCAGCACGGCGAGCACGAGCAGCAGGGCTCCGCGGCGCCGGGGCCGTCCCCGGCGCAGCGACACCTCGGGGCGGTGCGCGTCGCGGCTGGACTGCCGGTCAGCGGCCTTGGCCTCGCGGCGGGCCTGCCGCCGTTCGGCGCGGGACCCGTTCTGCTCCGCGGCGGAGTCCTCAGCGCTGTCACCGCCGGCGTATTCGGTTGCGTCCGACTGGAACTGCCCGTTCCCGGGTCCGCGCGCACCGGCGGGAAAAACGGATGTGGCGTTGTCCGCGCGCCGAATCACTTCGGTGGGATATGCGCCGGCCCCGCCCGCAGCTCCGGCCGCTGAGATCACTTCCGTGGCTCCGGCCGGAGGCCGGGGGAGTGCCGTGGTGGCGTGGGGATCGATGGCCTCAGTGGCCCCGGTGGCCCCGGATGCGGGGGACTGCTGCTGGTCCGCCGGTTCGGGGCAGTGGAAATCGAGTTGTTCATCGGACAGCGATGTGCGGATGTGGCGGAGTTCGCCGAGCAGGGCCTTACCGTCGACCGGGCGGTTGTCCGGATCAGGATCAGTGCACCAGCGGACCAGTTCATCAAGGTCCGCCGCCAGCCCCGGGCACGCCGCGGACGGTGCGGGAACAGTGGAATGGACGTGCTGGAAGGCGATCTGAATGGGAGCCGTTCCCGTGAAGGGCTGGCTGCCGGTAAGCATTTCGTAGAGCATAATGCCGGCCGAATAGACGTCGCTGCGTTCATCGGCACCGGTGCCGGTGACCAGTTCGGGGGCGAGATAGGCAACAGTTCCCACCAGCGTGCCGGTGTTGGTGCTGGTGGACACCGCGCGTGCGAGGCCGAAGTCGGCAATCTTGATGCTGCCGTTGTCCGCCAGCAGCACGTTTTCCGGCTTGACATCACGGTGGATCATTCCGGCGTCATGGGCTTCCGCCAGGCCTTCCACCACCGCATCCAGCAGGGCCAGGGCCAGCCGCGGCGTCAGCCGGGTGCGGGCCTCCAGCAGCTCGCGGAGCGTCTTGCCCGGAACGTATTCCATCACCAGATACGCGAGATTGTCAGCGAAGCCCTGGTCCAGGACGCCGACGACGTGCGGGTGGGACAGGCGCGCGGCGGATTTCGCCTCCCGCTCGAACCGGTCGAGGAATCCGCGGTCCGCGGCCAGGTGCGGATACAGGACCTTTAGCGCGACGTCGCGGTCCAGGCGCAGGTCGGTGGCCAGGTAGACGGTGGACATTCCTCCGCGGGCAATGCGGGAGAGCACGCGGTAGCGCTCGTCCACTACGGTGCCAACTAGGGGGTCATTTCCGGATTCTTGCACTCTACGATCCTACGTGCGCAGAAGGGCAGGGCCCGGATCGACACCCGATCCGGACCCTGCCCTCCCTTGCCAATGGGCTGTGCGTCCCGTTAGGAGAAGGACTGGCGGTGCGCCAGAACCGATGCCACGTAGCCGCGGGTGTCCTCGTACATGCCCTGGGTCGTCACGGAGTACTGGCCCTGGTAGTAGGAGGCGACGGCGGTCTCCAGGCTGTCGCTGGTGCGGATGAGCGAGCGGATGATGGCAACGCCGGCAGTGGCATTGTCATAGGGATCCAGCAGGTTCAGCTGGCGCCCGACCAGGTCCGAGGCCCAGTCGCCGGAGCTGGGGATGACCTGCATGGCGCCGATGGCGTTCGCGGGAGATACGGCCCGCTGGTCGAAGCCTGACTCCTGGAAGGAGAAGGCCATGGCCAGGGCGGGATCAACACCCATCTCGGCCGCCGTCTGCGCAACAATCTGCTGCATGTCCGCGCGGCTGGGCACGGGTGAAGCGTTCAGCGCATGCTTGTTGACGTTGGCGTCAGCCACCACCTGGTCCGGATAGGTGTAGTGCAGGAACGTATTGGGCACCACATCGGCCGGAGCGGATTCAGCCGGAGCCGGCTCCACCGGCGCCGTGGCGAGGGTGGTCACGCCGGCACCGGGAAGGGCAACGACGTCGCCCGGGTACAGGACGGAGCTGTCATCCATGCCGTTTGCTGACATCAGGTCGGCGAGGCTGACACCATGGCGGGCGGCAATGCCCGTGAGGGTGTCGCCTGCAGCCACAGTGTGGCCGGCCGCGGCGGGCGCGGCGGAGGCAGGTGCCGCTGAGTCCGGTGCAGCGGAGACCGCGCCGCCGGAGAAGACGATGTCCTGGCCCGGGCGGATGATCGAGGTAAGGGTCAGGCTGTTTGCCGCCAGCACGCTGTCCAGGCTGACTCCGTGCGACGCCGCAATGCCGCTGAGGGTGTCACCGGCCTGCACCGTGTAAGTGCCGGAGGGTGCGGAGGGAGCAGCCTCGGGAGCGGATGAACCCGCGGTGGGCAGGCGCAGTTCTTCGCCGGCGAAGATGAGCGAGCTGCTCTGCAGGTTGTTCACGCGGAGCACCTCGTCCAGGGACAGGCCGTAGCGCGCAGCGATGGAACTGACGGTGTCTCCCGCTTCGATGCGGTGGACGGAGGGTGCGCTGGACTCAGCGGCAATGGTGACGGGCATCAGAGTGGCAAGCTGTGACGGGGCAACAACATTGGCGGTTCCGGCGGTCATGTTCTTGATGGCCTGAAGCGGCAGCTGCGGGAAGAGCGTCGCGTTCGGCCCCACCGGAGCAGCCTGTGCAGGCTCGGCAAGAGCGAGTGCTGACATCATGACGGCAGGGATCGCTGCGGTGGTGACCGCAACACTCAGTTTGCGGGGCATTCCCTTTGAGCTGGAACGCGGGGAATTGCTCCCCTGAATCGACTGAGCAGTCATAAAGGGTTGTTTCCTCATCTGTAGACGGCGCGGCCTTTACCGCAACTCGTTTAACCAGTAGCAAGTAGTGGTGCGAGCGTGACAGAAGTGATTTCTGTGACCTAAGCGAATTTACACTACAGAGGGTATTGGGCCATACCTGAGTACATAAGGGAGAACGATTCCGGTTCTGCAACGAGTCGAAAGTGGCCTCGAACGGGGTTCTCATGGGAACCTAGGGGTGTGACTGAACTTGAGGAACTTGTTTCCGACTGGCTGACCCTGCCCGATGTGGCTGAACAACTGAATGTTTCCATTACCAAGGTGCACAGCATGCTCGAAGAGCGTGCACTGGTGGCCGTGCGGCTCGGCGAGCGGAAAATCCGCAGCATCCCGGCCGCCTTTGTCTCCGACGGAGCTGTCCTGGACAGCCTGAAGGGCACGATCTCAGTGCTGATTGACGCCGGCTACAACGACGAGGAAATGATCCGCTGGCTCTTTACGGCGGATGACTCACTGCCGGGGCGTCCCGTGGACGCGCTGCGCGAGGGCCGGAAAACGGAAATCCGGAGGCGCGCGCAGGCCCTGGGCTGGTAGCGCACCACTGGTGGCGCGACAACGTCTTTAACACCGGATAAAACACTGCGGCACCCGCATTAATCATTCGCGTTAATACAGCAGCGGCCTCCGTCCAATGGGGGCCGCTGCTGTATGCGTTAAAGCCGGTTGCTCAAGCGGTGCGGGTTACTGCGGCATGAGCCAGTGAGTCCAGGGCTGCACGGGCAACGTCATCCACGGGCATCTGGTGCAGTGCATCGAATGCTGCCCGGGTATGGCCCTCAATGAGCGCTTCCGTGGCGGTGAGAGCCCCGGATTCCTCGATCAGGCCGCGGAGTTTGGCCACGCCGTCGTCGTCCAAATCCTCGCGGCCCAGCGCTGCTCCGATCATTTCCCGGGCTGAGGGTCCGCCCAGCGCCAGCGCATAGGCAACCAGTACGGTGCGTTTGCCCTCGCGCAGATCATCGCCTGCAGGCTTGCCGGTCTGCGCCGGGTCGCCGAACACTCCCAGGACATCGTCGCGCAGTTGGAAAGCCTCCCCGAGGGGGAGGGCAAACCGCGAGTACCAGTCCAGCAGTTCGTCGGACGCGCCGGCCAGTGCTCCGCCCAGGGTCAGCGGGTGCTCCGTGGTGTACTTCGCCGACTTGAAGCGCAGGATGTTGCGTGCCCGCACCACTGCCCGTTCGGGTTCGTACGTCGGCCCAACCACCTCTTCAAGGATGTCAAGGTACTGGCCGGCCATCACCTCAGTCCGCATCCGGTTGAAGATGCGGCGGGCCGGGGTCCCGTGCGCCGCCTGGGCGCCGACGGCGGCGAACATTTCTTCACTTAGTGACAGGCACAGGTCTCCGGCCAGGATGGCTGCGGAGGAACCGAAGTGGATCCCGTCCAGGTGCCAGGCGGCCTCGCTGTGAGCCGTGCTGAAGCGGCGGTGGACGCTGGGTCCGCCCCGGCGCGTGTCGGACCGGTCGATGATGTCGTCATGGATCAGCGCCGCGCTCTGGAACAGCTCCAGGGCAACTCCTGCCCGCACCGCCGTCTGGCCCAGCTCCGGGCCGCCGGCGCCGCGCCAGCCCCAGTAACTGAGCAGCGCCCGCAGCCTCTTGCCGCCCTGGGCCAGGGATGAGACGGCGTCCAGCAGCGGGAGCGCTTCCATTGAAACGTCTTGGAGCACGGCCTGCTGCTCATTCAGGAACGCGTCCATTTCGCTGCCCAGGAGCTTCCTGTACCGGGCCTGCTCTTCAACGGCGGCCGCCTGGGGCGTGTGAAGGGATTCCATCCCGCGCTACTTGGCTGACTCTGGGAGGGTATTAACGCTGGCGGTGAACGTCCTGCCGCCGTCACCGGGAACCACCGTCACGTTGGCTGTGTCATTGCCGCCGGCCCGGACAAACTGCTGCAGGGTTGCGGCTCCCTGTTTCTCCGGCTTACCGGAGGAAGCGAAACCCTGGCCCTCGAACTTCGCGGCGTAGTACGCCAGGATTTCCTCGGCGGACGCGCTTGTCGAAGCCGTCAGGGACGCGGTGTAGAGGTCGGACGTTTCCTCAAAGCTCGTGGACAGGGGGTTTGACCCCGGCATGACCGAAATGACGTCAGTGGGGAATCCTTCGGCGACGGCGGAGCTGCCGGCTGTTTCCGAGGGGCTGGCCGAACTCCCGGGGGAGGCCGCCGTGCTGGGAGACGCCGATCCGGAAGCTGTGGGGGAGGCCGAGGGGGAAGCAGCGGATGGCGAAGGGGATGCGGCCGCGGAGGAGGATTCAGTGCCGGCGGCGTCGTTGGATTCGGTGTCCGGGGTGCACCCGGAGGCAGCCAGCAGCAGGGCTGCGGCAGTCAGAGCGATCAGGGGCTTCTTCATGGGTGTCCGCATCTTGTGGGGGTCAGGATCTGGTCCCCAGTCTAGGCGAAACGAAAACGTCGGACCCGTTGTCTACCATGAAGGAGTGACCAACGGCCCCAGCGAAAACCGCGACTGCACCATCATGCACGTGGACATGGACGCCTTCTACGTCTCGGTGGAATTGCTCAAGCGCCCCGAGCTGGCAGGCCGTCCCATCATCGTGGGCGGCCTCGGCGGCAGAAGCGTTGTCCTGTCGGCCTCCTACGAGGCCAGGCGTTTTGGCGTGCACTCCGCCATGCCCATGTCCGTTGCATACCGGCAGTGCCCCCAGGCGGTCATCCTGGAGCCGCACCAGGAGGACTACCGCGAAGTGTCCGGGCGGCTCATGGCCATCTTTGAATCCATCACGCCGCTGGTGGAACCGCTCAGCGTGGACGAAGCCTTCCTGGACATTGCCGGTGCCATGCGCCTGCTCGGCCCGCCGCGCGCCATCGGCGAGCTGATCCGCGCAAGGGTCGCGGCAGAGCTGGGGATTACCGCCAGCGTGGGCATTGCGGCTACCAAGTTTGTGGCCAAGATTGCTTCCACGCGGTCCAAACCGAACGGGCTGCTGCTGATTCCGCGCAGTGAAACCGTTGCCTATCTCCATACCCTGGACGTTTCGGCGCTCTGGGGCGTCGGCGCCAAAACGCGGGAAACCCTGGCCCGGGTCGGTATTTCCACGGTGGAGGACGTTGCCCGCACCCCGGTCTCCGTCCTCAAGCGCCTGCTCGGCGCCACCGGTGAACACGTGTATGAGCTTGCCTGGGGGAGGGACCCGCGCAGTGTTACTCCGGTGCGCCGGGAAAAGAGCATCGGAGCGGAGGAGACGTTTGCCCGGGATGTTTCCGACGACGAGACGCTGCACACGGAGCTGCTGCGCCTGGCGCACAAGACAGCCGCCCGGCTGCGGGCGGCGGGGATGCAGTGCCGCGCGGTCTCCCTGAAACTGCGCTACGCGGACTTCTCCACTCTCACCCGCACCCGCACGCTGCGTGAACCGGTGGACAGTGCCCAGCTCATTTACGAGGAAACCCGCGCGCTGCTCACGGCGCTGGGGCCGCGCCGGATGAGCGTGCGCCTGATCGGGCTGCGGACCGAGCGGCTGGAGCCGGCGGAGGGGGCGGCGGTCCAGCTGACCCTGGACGGCCGGGACGATAACTGGCGGTCCGCCGAAGACGCCCTGGACAAGATCAATGCCCGTTTCGGCGAGCTCGGCGTGATGCCGGCACGCCTGCTGGATCCGTCCCGCAGGGGCCGCTCCGGCCGGGGAACCGGACACCCTGCGCCGCCTGAACAGTCCGCGGACTAAGCCCTAGGCGGAAAGGTATGCCCGCAGCGCCGCCACCGCTTTCCCCTGATCAGAATGGCACCTATCCTAAGACGTAAGCACAACACGCGTTCTGTCCGGGTTATGGGTCCTGGCGGATCCCCAGTTTTCCTGGGGGCCCTCCGCAGTTACTCCGGGGTTCGGCGGCGGGAACCGCCCCGGTACCGGGATCGTTGGTTGGGTTACAGAGAATTTCGGACCGCAAGGAGGCAGTAATGGCACTCTCGGAACACGAGCAGCGCTTGCTGGACCAGTTGGAGCAGCAATTACACGCCGAGGATCCCAAGTTTGCGAATTCGATGGCGACGCCGTCCGGCGCCGGTATCTCTACCCGGCGGATAGTGATCGGGGCCCTTGTCGCGGTGGCGGGCATAGCTCTGCTCCTCCGGGGGGTGTCCCTGGAAATGCCGGTGAGCCTCATTCTGGGAGTTCTTGGATTCCTGGTCATGGGATCTGGCGTGTACTACGCGACCACCCGCGGCAGGCGCGGAGCACAGGCGAGTTCTCCGGCGCGCAGGAAAGAACGCGAAGCGAGTTCCTCGAAGAACTTCATGAGCAATCTGGAAAACAAGTGGGATGAGCGCAAGCGCGACCAGTAAGCCTGGCGCTCCACATTCCTCCACCGGTTCATAGATTCGGGAAAAGACCCGCTGCGGCGGGTCTTTTTGTCGTTAAAGAGCCGCTCCGGAGACACTCCGCACAGGCTTTTTGCATTGATCACCCTCCACAGCCCTCCCTCCGCGCCATGACGCGGAAGAAAAGGCGCGGCGCGCCGGAAAACGGCCGCCTTTAGCGTTGACTGTGGAGGGAAGTGGAGTAAAGTGGAGGCTATAAGAGGGTAGGGGCAGCGCAGGAGGAACTTCTTCCAATCAGACGGGTGGTGACTGATGTTCCTCGGGACACATTCACCTCGCCTTGACGAAAAGGGGCGGCTCATCCTGCCGGCCAAGTTCCGTGAGGAACTGGCTGAGGGACTGGTGCTGACAAGGGGCCAGGAACGATGCATCTACGTGTTCAGCCAAAAGGAATTCGAACGGGTCCACGAGCAGATGCGGGAAGCCCCGCTTTCCTCGCGTCAGGCACGGGATTACATTCGAGTCTTTTTGTCGGGAGCGTCCGACGAAGTTCCGGACAAGCAGGGCCGGGTCACCATTCCGCCGGCCTTGCGGGCCTACGCCGGACTTGGCCGTGAACTGGCCGTGATCGGTGCGGGGACCAGGGCTGAGATCTGGGACGCGGCAGCATGGCAGACCTACCTCGAAGAGCAGGAAACGGCGTTCTCGGAAACCGACGAGGACACCATGCCCGGCCTCTTCTAACCAGCACGGCGGCAACAACAGCATTACCGAACACCCACCAGACAGAGACCGGACAGCAGCGGTTTCTTGCATGAGATCTCCAGCCGCCCCGCAGGGCCGGCACCTGACTCACTTCCCCGGAGCCAGGCGCAGGCAGTGCGAGGCGCGGATGGGGGCCTGATATAAGAACTACGCCGCCGTCCCAGGACGCGGAAGGACAGCAGATGAGCGAAGAACGCCCAACCGAAGAACGGCATGTTCCGGTGCTGCGTGACCGCTGCATTAATCTGCTGGCTCCGGCAATTGAAAAAGCGGTATCCGAGCATGGTTCCGCCGTCGTGGTGGATGCCACCCTCGGCATGGGCGGTCACACGGAGGCCATGCTGACGCGGTTCCCGCAGCTGCACGTGATCGGCATAGACCGTGACCGGCAGGCGCTGGCACTGGCCGGTGAGCGGCTTTCCCCGTTCAAGGACCGCATCGATCTGGTGCATGCCGTGTATGACGAGATTGCCGACGTCGTCACCGACCTGGGCTTCGACGGCATCGACGGCGCGCTCTTCGACCTGGGCGTCTCGTCCCTCCAGCTCGACGAGCGGGACCGCGGGTTCGCCTACTCCTATGACGCTCCGCTGGACATGCGGATGGACACCAGCCGCGGACGCACGGCGGCCGACATCGTCAATACGTACAGCGAATCGGACCTCGTGGCCATCATCCGCAAATGGGGAGAAGAGAAGTTCGCGGGCCGGATCGCCTCAGCCATCGTCTCCACACGGGCCGCCAAGCCCTTCACCACCACGGGCGAGCTGGTGGACGCCATCCGCACGGTGGTCCCCGCCGGTGCCGCGCGCACCGGGGGACACCCGGCAAAGCGGACCTTCCAGGCGCTGCGGATTGAAGTCAACGAGGAACTGGACGTGCTGGAGCGGGCCATCCCCGCATCGCTGTCCGTCCTGAACCTCGGTGGCCGGGTTGTGGTCATGTCCTACCACTCGCTGGAGGACAAAATCGTCAAGGGTGTCTTTACCGCCGGAGCCCGTTCCTCGGCGCCCAAGGGCTTCCCGGTGGAGCTTGACCAGCACAAGGCTCAGCTGCAGCGGCTGACCAAGGGCACCGAAGTTCCCACCGACGCTGAAATTGCCGAAAATCCCCGCGCCGCCTCAGCCAAGCTGCGGGCCGTGGAACGTATCCGCATCCCGACTGACAGGGCAGGATCATGACGCAGGTACAGACGCGGCCGCATGCACACACCGGTGCCGTCCGCCGCGCAACCCACGGCAACACCGCCCGGGCCCTGGACTGGACGCCCCGGACCGCACCGGCAACGGCACCCGCCGCGCCGCGCCGCCGCACGCCCCTGTCGGTGGTTCCCGCTTCGAAAACCCGCCGCCGTGCCCCGCTCTTCATCTTTTGCTTTTTCGCTTTGATCCTGGGGCTGAGCGCCGTCCTCCTGCTCAACATCTCCGTGTCCAGCGGCCAGTACCAGCTGGTCCAGCTGCAGAACGAGCGGACCGAACTGGCCCAGCGCAACGAAGCACTGACCCAGCAGCTGGAAAACCATCAGGCACCCCAGGTCCTGGCCTCGGCGGCCGCGGACCTCGGCATGGTCACGTCCTCCACTTTCGGAAGCATCGACCTGCAGACCCTCTCGGTAACGGGCAACCCCGTGCCGGCCGAGGAAGGCACCGCTCCTCTTGTCCTGATTGATGCACCCAATGTGCTGACCCAACCGATAGCACCGGCCGCCGCGGCTCCCGCGCCGGCCGCCGAAGAATCAGTCCGGGCAGCGGAAGCACGGGAAGCCGAGGCGGCTCAAGCCGCCGCAGCGGCAGCCGGTGAACCCGCCGGGGCGGAAACGGCCCCGGCGGAACAGGAAGCAAATCTGAACGGCGGAACCATCCCGGCTCCGGTCCAGAGAAGCGGATACTAATCTCTATCGAGCAGTGACGAGGATACGTTGTGGCAAAAGAGCGGGGTTCCGGCAGGGACAACCACAGGGTAGCCATCGTTACCGGCAGGCTCCGGACCGGTTTGATCCTGGCCCTGGTGATGCTGACCGTCTTGGGCGTGCGGCTTTTCCAGGTCCAGGCGGTTGATCCCGAAGGTATGGCAGAAGCCGCCGTCGCCAAGCGGCTGACCACCCAGTCGATCCCGCCGCTGCGCGGCAGCATCCTCGACTCGGAGGGCAACTATCTGGCCCGCAGCGTCGAGCGCTTCGACATTGTGGTGGACCAGACGCTGTCCCATGACTACACCGAAGAGCAGGAGTTTCCCCGCCGCACGGCGGAGGGAACGCTCGAGGACATCAGCTTCGATCAGGCCTTCGACGAGCTGTCCGGCATCCTCGGACAGGATCCGGAAACCCTGCGGAATTCGGTGCTCGGTGACAACACCTTCAACTTTGTGGCCAAAACCGTCACCCCGGAAATCAAGGACAAGGTCCTGGCCGTCAAGTTCCCCGGGATCTATGCGGACCGCACCACGCTGCGCACGTACCCTTCCGGTTCCGTTGCCGGATCAATTGTTGGTTTCCTCGGAACCGACGGGCCGCAGGAAGGCCTGGAGCTGACCCAGGATGACATCCTGGCCGGCGAAGCCGGAAGCAAGACCTACGAGATCGGCGGCGACGGCATCCGTATTCCGTACGCCACCAACGAGGACTCCCCGGTGGTTGACGGCGAGTCGGTCAAGCTCAGCATCGACCAGGACCTGCAGTGGTTCGCGATGCAGTCCATTGCCAGCCAGGTGGAGGAATACAACGCCGACTGGGGCAATGTGGTTGTGGTCGAGGTCAAGACCGGCCGCATTATTGCCATGGCCGAATCGACCACGGTGGACCCCAATAATCCCGGTCTCACCCCGGCCGAGTCGCGGCAGCCACTGTCCGTGACAGTTCCCTTCGAACCCGGATCCACCACCAAGGTCATCACCATGGCGGCTGCCCTGGAACAGGGCATCATTGACCCGCTGACCCAGTTCGAAATTCCGTCCACCTATACCGTGGACGGGCAAACCTTCAAGGACGCCTTCGACCACGGAACCGTGCACATGACGGCGGCGGGCATCCTGACGAAGTCCATGAACACGGGAACAGTCATGATCGGGCAGCAGCTCACTCCGCAGGAACGGTACGACTGGCTGCGCAAGTTTGGCATCGGGGAGCCTCTGAACGTGGGGCTCAACGGGGAAACCTCCGGCATCCTGGCCGAGCCCGAAGAGTGGGACACCAGGCAGCAGTACACCGTGCTCTTTGGCCAGGGGCTGGCCCAGACGGCGCTGCACACGGCGATGGTTTACCAGACCATCGCGAACGACGGCGTGCGCATGGCACCCAGCATCATCGACAGCTATGTCGCTGCGGACGGGACCGAGACCCCCGCCGAAAAGGCCGAGCCCACCCGCGTGGTGTCCGAACAAACAGCGAGTGAAGTCCAGCACATGCTGGAAACCGTTACGGCCGAGGGTTCGGGGGCCGGCGGCAGGCTGGAGCAGTACCGTGTGGGTTCCAAGACCGGCACGGCCGAGGCACCCGCCCCCAACGGTGGTTATGACGGCTACACACTCTCTTATGCTGGTATTGCACCAATGGATGATCCCCAGTACGTGGCAGTCGTGACGCTGCAGCGGCCCCAGGGGTCACTGCAGGTCCTCGATCCGGGAAGAACCTTTAAGAAGGTCATGGAACAGGTCTTGACCACGCGTAACGTCGCTCCGTCCACGTCGGAACCGGAGCTGTACCCCGTGGAGTACTGATTCCCGCCATGGGCCGGGCACACCGGCCGCTGAGGCTGCCGGGTTCATCCTTCTTCGAGCAACACGTCAATTTTCTGGAGCAATGCAGTGCCTATAAGTGATCAGCGTCAGCCGCCCCGTCCGGGAAGCGGAATGCGGCCCTCCGCGCAGGAGCCGGTTTCCCTCAGGGAGGCAACGGATGCCCTGGCAGCAGACGGGCTGCCGGGGATCAAGCCTGCCCGGGAATCGGACGGGGAGCGCGATGTGCTGCTGACCGGCCTCACGATCAACTCCCGCGAGGTCCTGCCGGGCGACCTGTATGTCGCCCTGCCCGGCGCCCGCCACCACGGTGCCCGGTTTGCCGAAGCCGCAGCGTCCGCCGGTGCCGCGGCAGTGCTGACGGATCCGGACGGCGCCGCCGGGCTGGGCCAGCTGCCGGTCCCGGTGTACGTGACGGACGACCCCCGCCGCTTGGTGGGCCCACTGGCGGCGGCGGTGTTCCGCAGCCGGCCGCAGGACGGCAGCGCACCGGCACTGTTCGGCGTCACCGGCACCAACGGCAAGACCACCACCACATACTTCATCAATTCGCTGCTCGGCGCGCTCGGCATGAGAACCGGACTCATCGGCACGATTGAAATCCTGGCCGGCGGGGAACCCATCGCCAGCACCCTGACCACTCCGGAGTCGCCCCAGGTCCACGGCCTGCTGGCCCTGATGCGGGAAAAGGGCCTGGATGCGGCAGCCATGGAGGTTTCATCCCACGCCATTTCCTACCGGCGGGTTGACGGCGTCGTTTTTGACGTCGCCGGCTTCACCAACCTGACCCAGGACCACCTGGATCTGCACGGCTCCATGGACGAGTACTTTGCGGCCAAAGCAGCCCTCTTCACGCCCCAGCGCGCCAAGCGCGCCGTCATTACCGTCGACGACGAGTGGGGGGTCAAAATGGCGGCACAAGCCCCCGTCCCGGTGTGGACCCTGGCCACCCGGGACACCGCAGGAGACGCTGACTGGCGGGTCACCGACGTCGTCCGCGCCGGGCTGGGGCACCGCTTCACGCTGCGCGGACCCGGCGGTGCCGTCCTGAACACTGGAACGGGCCTGCCGGGCACCTTCAACGTCTCCAACGCGGCGCTGGCCCTGCTCATGGTGCTGGCCTCGGGAATCGAACAGGACCAGCTGCAGGCCGCCCTGGACCGCAGCGACCCCTTTACCGTGGAAGTTCCGGGCCGGATGCAGCTTGTAGGCCAGGCGCCCGCCGCGATCGTGGACTTTGCGCACAACCCTGACGCGCTGGCCCGCACCCTGCAGTCGGTCCGCCGGGAGGCTTCCGGCACCCCCGGGGACACCGAAGCGGCCGGAGCCACGGCGGCGCAGCGGCCGCGCGTCATTGTGGTGTTCGGGGCCACCGGAGAGCGTGACCAGACCAAGCGTCCGCTGATGGGGGCCATCGCTGCCCGGCTGGCGGACGTGGTGATAATCACCGACGACGACCCCCATGACGAGGACGAAGCAGCCATCCGCGCCGGTGTCCTGGCCGGAGCCCGCGCCGCCCGCGACCAGGAATCCCTGGGGTGTGAAATCCTTGAGCTGGCACCCCGTGCCGCAGCGATAGACCGCGCCGTTGAACTGGCGCGCCCGCAGGATACGGTGCTGGTGGCCGGCCGTGGACACGAAGTATTCCAAGAAGTTAAAGGAGTGAATGTGGCCCTCGACGACCGCGTGGAACTGAGGCAGGCTTTGACAAGGTACGGATTCCCTGTGCTGTCCGGCGACGGGGTAGAGTCCTAATTCGTCATGATTGAACTTAGCGCAGCAGACTTAGCGGTTATTACGGGCGGCACCCTGATCGGCGGCGCCGCACAGGCGCCGGACACGATCGTGAACTCGGCCACAACCGACTCCCGGGAGTCCTCCCCGGGATCCCTCTTTATTGCCAAACCCGGCGAAGCATCCGACGGACACCTCTTCGTTGAAGCGGCCTTTGCCCGCGGCGCCGTCCTGGCCATCGTGGAACGCCCGGTGACGGATCCCTCCGGATCCGTGTACCCGGCCGTCCTGGTGCCCGACGCCGTCCTGGCCATGGGCGCGGTGGCCGCCGAAATTGTCCGCCGGCTGCGGGCCAATGCGCCGCTGACCGTCATTGGCATCACCGGCTCCGCCGGCAAAACGACCACCAAGGACCTGCTGGCCGGGATTCTGCGGGGCGAAGGCGAAACCGTGGCCCCCGTGGGCTCCTACAACGGGGAGGTTGGCGTACCGCTGACCATTTTCGGCGCGGGCTTCGGCACGCGCTACCTCATCGTGGAGATGGGCGCCACGGGAGTGGGCCACATCGAATACCTGGCCTCCATGGTTAAGCCGGACATCGGCGTCGTGCTCTGTGTCGGATCCGCCCACGCCGGGGAGTTTGGCGGCGTGGAGAACATTGCCAAGGCCAAGGGCGAACTTGTTGAAGCACTCGCTCCGGGCGGCACCGCCGTCCTGAACGCTGACGACATCCGCGTGGCGGCCATGGCCCAGCGCGCCGGCTCCGGCGTCGGGATCCTGTACTTCACCTCATCTCCGGAAGAAGCGCACGGAGCGAAATCGGCCCTCCGGGCCGTGGACGCCCGGACGGATGCCCTCGGCCGGCCCGTATTTACCCTCCGGTTCCCGGACGGCAGCGAACACCCGGTGGAATCCGGGCTGATCGGCGCCCATCACACCGCCAACCTCCTGGCCGCCGCCTCGGCCGCGTATGCCGCCGGAGTTCCGGCCGAACGGATAGCAGCCGGACTGTCCGGGCAGAAGG
The DNA here is from genome assembly GCF_038405225.1 of Arthrobacter citreus. Classification (NCBI taxonomy): domain Bacteria; kingdom Bacillati; phylum Actinomycetota; class Actinomycetes; order Micrococcales; family Micrococcaceae; genus Arthrobacter; species Arthrobacter citreus. The sequence goes on along the minus strand of NZ_CP151657.1, from coordinate 1,895,943 downwards.
CCGCCAGCCGGTGGCGGATGGAACGCACCGACCGGCCGGACGGGGTCACGATCATCAATGACGCCTACAACGCGAACCCCGAATCCATGCGGGCCGCCCTGCGCACCCTGGCGGAACTGGGCCGCGGCCGGCGCACCTGGGCCGTGCTCGGCGAAATGCTCGAGCTTGGCGACACCTCGGTCACCGAGCACGACGCCATTGGCCGTTACGTGGTCCGCCTGAACATCTCCCAGCTCATCGTCGTCGGCACCGGTGCCCGCGCCATGCACACCGGCGCAGTCATGGAGGGCTCCTGGGGAGACGAATCCGTTTTCGTGGAAACGGCAGAGGACGCCGAACGCATCCTGGCCGAATCGCTGGAACCCGGTGACCTGGTTCTCTTTAAATCCTCCAACGGCGCTGCACTGCGCTACCTCGGTGATCGGATAGCTTTGAACGCCCCATCTTCAACCTCCGCCATGCCGCCGGAATCCCGGCAGCAGCACATTAGCCCGGATCTTTCCGGGGAAGCCGGAGGCGTGCAGTAGTGGTTTCCCTGCTTATTGGCTCATCCCTGGCCCTGGTTTTTGCCTTCATCGGCACGCCGCTGTTCATCCGGTTCCTCGTCCGCAAGAGTTACGGACAGTTTGTCCGCGACGACGGACCGACGTCCCACCACACCAAGCGCGGCACACCCACCATGGGCGGCGCCGTCATCGTGGCATCCGTGGTGGCGTCCTACTTCATTACCCACCTGATCAGTTTTGCCATCAACCCCAGCAGCTTCGGTCCGTCAGTCTCGGGGCTGCTGGTCCTGTTCCTGATGGTGGGCATGGGCATGGTGGGCTTCATTGACGACTACACCAAGATTTCGCGCCAGCGCAGCCTGGGACTGAACGCCAAGGCCAAGATCATCCTGCAGACGCTTGTTGGGGTCACGTTTGCCATCCTGGCCCTGAACTTCCCGAACGGGCAGGGCCGGACACCGGCCTCCACGGAAATTTCCTTCATCCGGGACACCGGCCTGGACCTGGCCTTCGCCGGAACCCTGATTGGCGCCATTCTCTTCATCCTGTGGGCCAACCTGATCATCACCGGCACCACCAACGGCGTGAACCTGGCCGACGGGCTGGACGGCCTTGCCGCCGGCGCCTCCATCCTCGTTTTCGGCGCCTACTTCCTGATTGGCATCTGGCAGTCCAACCAAAGCTGCGGCGCGCCCGGCTCCGGAAGCGTCTGCTACGAAGTCCGCGACCCCATGGACCTGGCCCTGCTGGCCGGAGCGATGGCAGGTGCACTGGTGGGCTTCCTCTGGTGGAACACGTCGCCGGCCAAGATCTTCATGGGCGACACCGGATCCCTGGCCATCGGCGGGGCCATTGCGGCCTTCGCCATCCTGTCCCGCACCGAGCTGCTGCTGGTCATCCTCGCCGGGCTCTTTGTCATCATCACGCTGTCCGTGATCATCCAGGTGGGGTACTTCAAGCTCAGCGGCGGCAAACGCGTCTTCAAGATGGCCCCGCTGCAGCATCACTTCGAGCTCAAGGGCTGGGCTGAAGTCACGGTGGTGGTCCGGTTCTGGATTGTTGCCGGACTGTGCGTGGCCGTGGCCCTTGGCCTCTTCTACGCGGAATGGGTTGTGGGAAATTGAGCGGGAAAAATGCTCGGCTGGATGAACTGACCACCTGGGACGCGCCGTGGCGCGGCCTGCGCGTGGTTGTCACGGGGATTGGCCTGTCCGGATTCTCGGCCGCCGACACCCTGATCGAACTCGGCGCCCGCGTGGTGGTTGTGGACGCAAAGGACACCGAAGAGAACCGGGCCAAGGCCGATACCCTGCGCATCGTGGGTGCCGCCGACGTCCTGCTGGGCGCCGCCCACGCGGAGTCGCTGCCGCTGGTCGAGGGCGAACCCGCTGAGCTGGTGGTTACCTCTCCCGGCTTCAGCCCGTTCCATCCGCTGATGGTTTCCGCCTCCGACGCCGGAGTTCCGGTCTGGGGCGATGTGGAACTGGCCTGGCGGGTCCGCATCCGCGAAGGCCGGAAGACGGCCGAATGGCTCACCATCACCGGCACTAACGGCAAGACCACCACCGTGTCGATGACCGAAAGCATGCTCCTCGCGGCCGGCCTGCGGGCCATCGCCGCCGGCAACGTGGGCACGCCCATCCTGGACGCCATCCGCGACCCGCAGGGCTACGATGTCATTGCCGTTGAGCTGTCCAGTTTCCAACTGCACTGGTCCTCCTCGCTCTCGCCCCTGGCCAGCGTGTGCCTCAACGTCGCCGAGGACCATGTGGACTGGCACGGGTCCTACGACGCGTACCTGGCCGATAAGGCAAAGATCTACGAAAATACGCGGGTTGCCTGCATCTACAACGCCGAGCAGTCCGAGACCGAACACATGGTCGAAGAAGCGGACGTCATTGAAGGCTGCCGGGCCGTTGGCTTCACCACCGGGATGCCGGCCGTTTCCATGGTGGGCATGGTGGAGAACCTCCTGGTGGACCGGGCCTTTATTGAACAGCGCAAGGACTCCGCCGCCGAACTCGCTTCGCTGGCGGATCTGGGCGAACACGCCCCGCGGCACCTGGTGGCCAACGCGCTGGCCGCCGCTGCCCTGGTGCGCGCCTACGGCGTCGAACCCGTTGCCGTGCGGGACGGACTGCGGGCCTACGCGCCCGGAGAGCACCGCATCCAGCCGGTGGCCCGCCTCAATGACATCCTGTGGGTCAACGATTCCAAGGCCACCAACCCGCACGCCGCCGCTGCCTCGCTGTCGGCGTTCGATCCGGTGGTGTGGATTGCCGGCGGACTGCCCAAGGGCGTCGAATACGATGACCTCGTCCGGGCCCACGCCGCCCGCCTCCGCTCCGTCGTCCTGATCGGAGCCGATTCCTCGGCCCTTCGTGATGCGCTGGCACGACACGCGCCGCAGGTTCCGGTGATTGAGGCCGTCCCGCCCCACACTGGTGGAAGGCACGCCTCCAGGCCCACAGCCAGCGGTGAGGAAGTGATGGCTTTGGCCGTCGCAGCCGCCGCCGCACAGGCCAGGCCGGGAGACACCGTGCTCATGGCGCCGGCAGCGGCGTCCATGGACCAGTTCGCGTCCTACGCGCACCGCGGCGACGCTTTCATCGAGGCCGTCCGCGGGTACGTGGAAGGACAGGCGCAGACTTCTAAGGAGCCCTAGATGGTCACGACGTCCTCAGGGAAGCCCCGTAAGCCTGTCCTTCGCTCCAGCCGCCCGGCAGCGCCGTCCGCCGGAACCGGACCGTCCGCACCTCCACGGGCGGATGCACCCCCCGTGGAAACGAGCGGTTCCGGGGGCTCCAACCGCCCTCCCCGCAAGCCGGCCGATCCGGACAAAAAGCCCTCGGTGTTCGAGCGCGGCATCGTCCTGCTCGAAGGCAGCCGCCGCAAAGCCACCGGTTCGGCCTACTACACCATCCTGGGCGCCTCGCTGGCGCTGACGGCCATTGGGCTGATGATGGTGCTGTCGGCGTCGTCGGTGGAATCCATCGCGGCCTCGGCCGGAGAATCCGCCGGCAACACCTTCAACTTCTTCCTCAAGCAGGCCATGTTTGCCGGGCTTGGCGTAGCGGCAATGCTGGGCCTGTCCAGGCTCGGTCCCGCGGCATACAAGAAGATGGCCTGGGTGCTGCTGGCACTGGCTGTCGTGCTGCTCCTGCTGGTCTTCATTCCCGGCATCGGCAGGGAGGTCAACGGCAACCGGAACTGGATCGATATTGGCGGCCTCGGCGGGCAGCCCTCCGAAGCCGCCAAGCTGGCCATGGCCGTATGGTTCGCCTCCGTGCTCTCCCTGAAACAGAAGCTGATCACCCAGTGGAAGCATGCCCTGGTTCCCGTGGTGTTCCCCGGCGGGCTGCTGCTGATTGGGCTGGTCATGCTCGGCAAGGACCTGGGCACGGTGATCATTATGGGCATGATCATGATCGCGGCGCTCTTCTTTGCCGGCGCCCCGCTGCGCTTCCTCACTGCACTGGTGGGTCTCGGAGCCGGTGCGGCGGTGCTGATGTCGCTGGTCAGCAGCAACAGATCCAGCCGGATCAGCGCGTGGCTGAAGCTTGACTGCGGGGGAGGCGTCTGCGACCAGGCCAACGCGGGCATGTACGCGCTGGCGTCCGGCGGCTGGTTCGGCGTGGGGATCGGCCAGAGCCGCCAAAAGTGGAGCTGGATTCCCGAAGCCCACAATGACTTCATCTTCGCCATCATCGGCGAGGAGTTCGGCCTGCTGGGCACGCTGCTGATTGTGCTGCTCTTCGGTGTCCTGGCGGTGGCCACCATCCGCATGACCATGCGCCACACCGATCCGTTTATCCGCATTGTCTGCGGCTCCATCCTGGTCTGGATCATTGGGCAGGCCTTCGTCAACATCGCCATGGTGACGGGCCTGCTTCCCGTGATCGGCGTCCCGCTGCCTTTCATTTCCTACGGCGGGTCGTCGCTGACCTTCACCTTGGCGGCCATCGGCGTCCTGCTGTCCTTTGCCCGCAAAGTCCCCGAAACCAATCTTTGACGAAAGTGAACCATCAGCTCCATGACGCAACGTCCCCTGTCCCTCGTCCTCGCCGGAGGCGGCACCGCCGGGCACATCAGCCCGCTCCTTGCGGTGGCCGGTGCCGTGCGGGACTCCGCGCCCGAGTCCCGCATCAAGGTTGTGGGCACCGCCGCCGGAATGGAAACGCGGCTGGTTCCCGCAGCAGGCTTCGAGCTCGCGGTCATTGACCGGGTGCCCATGCCGCGGAAGCCGGGACCGGACCTGTTCCGTCTGCCGGGCCGCCTCAAGCGCGCCGTATCCCAGGCCGGGGACATTCTCGACGAGGCGGAGGCCGACGTCGTCGTGGGCGTGGGCGGTTACGTTTCCACCCCGGTCTACCTGGCTGCACGCCGGAGGAAGCTGCCGATCATCGTGCACGAGGCCAACGCACGCCCGGGACTGGCCAACCGCGTGGGCGCCCGCTTTGCCGACGTCGTCGCCACGGCGTTCCCCGACACCAACCTCCCGGGCGCGCGCCAGGTGGGGATGCCCATGCGCCGGGAAATCTCCGGACTGAACCGCCACGAGGCCCGGCCCGGCGCCCGCGCCGCCCTGGGACTGGATCCGGATCTGCCCACCCTGGTGGTGACCGGCGGTTCCTCCGGCGCGGCATCCATCAACCGGGCCGTGGAAGAGGCCCTGCCCGTCTTGGCCGCAGCGGGAATCCAGACACTGCACATCACCGGACGCGGGAAGCAGCTGCACACCGCCGAGGGGGCACTGCTCGCCGCGGAGGGCTACCACCAGGTGGAATACGTGGACGGCATGGAGCAGGCGTATGCCGCCGCTGACCTGCTGGTGGCGCGCTCCGGAGCCGGGACGGTCTGCGAGATCAGCGCCGTCGGCCTGCCCGCGGTTCTGGTGCCGCTGCCGCACGGCAACGGGGAACAGGCACTGAACGGTGCCGGACTCGCCGCAGCGGGGGGAGCGCTGCTCGTTTCGGACGCACTCTTCACAGCACAGTGGATTTCCGACAAGCTGATACCTTTGCTGGCGGATCCTGCCGCTTTGGAGGCGATGTCGGCGGCCTCCGCGGCCCGCGGCATCAGGGACGCGGACCGGCAGATGGCCGAATTCATTCTCGAAGCTAACGTGAGGTCACGCGCATGAGCACGCTGAAACTGCCGGACCTGGGACGGGTGCACTTCATTGGACTCGGGGGAGCGGGCATGTCAGCCGTGGCCCGCGTGATGATCGGACAGGGCGTCACAGTATCCGGTTCGGACTCGCGCGATTCACCCGGTCTCCGTGCCCTCGAAGCCCTCGGCGCCACCGTATTTGTCGGCCAGGAGGCCGCGAACGTGGAGCAGGCGGACACAGTGGTGATTTCCACTGCCATCCGGCCCGGCAACCCGGAACTCTCCGCGGCACGCTCCCGGGGGCTGCGGGTCATTCACCGTTCCGTGGCCCTGGCTGCGGCCATGGGCACCCAGGATGTGGTCGCCGTTGCCGGAACGCACGGAAAAACCACCACCACGGCCATGGTGACCGTCCTGCTGCGGGAAGCCGGAATGGATCCGTCCTTCGCCATCGGCGGCGACGTTGCCGCCCTGGGTGTCAATGCGGCGCACGGCAGTGGAAACGTGTTCGTGGCCGAGGCTGATGAATCGGACGGATCGTTCCTGAACTATCTTCCCCGGATCACTGTCATCACCAACGTGGAGGCGGACCACCTGGACCATTACGGCACCGAGGAAGCGGTTTTTGCCTCCTTCGACCGCTTTGTCCGGCTGCTGCCGGCGGACGGGCTGCTGGTGGCCTGCGCCGATGATCCCGGCGCCGCCGACGTCGTGGCCCGCTCCGGCGCCGCACGGGTGCGCACTTACGGGTACAGCGAGAATGCCGACATCCGCATCACTGACACCCGGCCGGTGGCCAGCGGGTCCGTTTCCCTGCTGCGCTTCAGCCTAGACGGCCTGGAATGCGAGCAGGAGCTGCGGCTGATGGTGCCGGGGGCGCATAACATCCGTAATGCAGCCGCCGCCTTCACCGTGGGCCTTGGCCTGGGCGTGGATCCGGCACGGGCCGCCGCTGGGCTGTCAGTGTTTTCCGGTGCCGCCCGCCGGTTCGAGGCCAAGGGCGCCGTGCGCGGCGTTCGGGTTTTTGACGACTACGCCCACCACCCGACCGAACTCGTGGCCGCCCTCCAGGCAGCGCGCACCGTTGCCGGAGAGCATCGTGTGCACGTATTGTTCCAGCCCCATCTCTTCAGCCGCACCCTGGCCTTTGCCCATGAATTTGCCGCCGCCCTGGAACTGGCCGACAGCGCCACGGTGCTGGATATTTACGCCGCCCGCGAGGACCCCGTGCCGGGGGTGACCAGCGAGCTGATCACCTCCCGGGTCAACCGGCCCGGCGGCTACGCCCCCGACGCATCCGCTGCGGTGCGGGACATCTGCCGCCGCGCCGAAGCCGGGGACATCATTCTGACGGTGGGGGCGGGTGACGTGACCCAGTACGGCGCAGTGCTGGTGCAGGAACTGGCCCGCACCGGGGAAGCCGCCGGGAATGCCTTCGATGCTGCCGCAGGCGAATCCGCCTCCGAACCTGCCGCCGCGGCCCCTGCCGCGGCCCGGAATGAATCCCGTGGGTAGCAGGAAACCCCGCAGGCCGGCAGTGGATACCGGACGGACCGGACCGTCAGCGCGCAGCGCGGACAACGTCCGCCGGGCCGGCGGCCACGGCAGTGATTCCGTTCGCCGGCCCGGCGGCCCGCACCGCGGCGCCGAGCGGTCCTCCTTCCACGGCGCAACCGGTGCAGCTCCCCGTTCGGGCGCGGGCACCGGCGGTGATGGCGGCAGCGACGCGGTCACGGCCACGGTCCTGGCTTTTCCGGAGCCGCCCGTCCGGCGGCGCCGGCGGTGGGTGCTGACCACGGTTATTTCCGCAGTGGTGATCCTTGGCGCGTTTTTCGCCTTCCTGTTTTTCTCGCCGGCCCTGGCGCTGAAGACGGTCACGGTGCAGGGTAATTCCCTGCTCACCACCGATGAGGTGCACCGGGCCCTGCAGCCGCTGATGGGCAAGCCGCTGACCACAATTTCCGAGGACGACGTCGCGGCGCTGCTGGCGGACAGGCCCGAAGTTGCGGGCGTGGACGTAGTGGCCGAGCCTCCCTCGGAAATCGTGGTGACCATTGCCGAGCGGGTACCGGTGGCCGTGCTGCAGAGCGGCGACGCGTTCCTGCTGATTGATGATGAGGGCCGGGAGATCGGAACCGCCGCCAACCGGGCCGAGGCCCGCCTGCCCCTCATCGACGGAGGCACTGAAGCGGTGAACAGCGCTGTCTTCAGCACTGTCACCTCCGTTTTGTCGGTCCTGCCGGAGGGTGTGCTGACGCAGCTGGACCATGCCTCGGCATCCTCGGTGGATTCGGTTCAGCTGCAGCTGCTCAACGGGCAGCAGGTATTCTGGGGGAGCGCCGAATCCAGTGTGGCCAAGGCGCGCGCCCTGGAAGCGCTGCTGCAGATGCCGCCCAACGATCCGCCGATCAAGGTGTTTGACGTCAGCACCCCCACGGCGCCCGTAACGCGGTGATATTTGCCTCCTGCGGGAAAGAAAAATCCGACACGCGGCAGAGGTAATTGCAGAACGAGTTTCCGCCCCATAGCGTCACAGGTAGAGGATTACTTGACATAACTATAACCTTCAACTAGAGCCTTAGGGTCTGGGGTTGAAGGTTGGACATTAGGTTCAAGGTTTTTCGGCCGGGATTTCCGGCCACCCAATGATCAGTTGCACAGATTCGAACAAGGGACACAGGACGTGGCAGCACCGCAGAATTACTTGGCCGTCATCAAGGTCGTCGGCATCGGCGGCGGTGGCGTGAACGCCGTAAACCGGATGATTGACGTGGGACTCCGTGGAGTGGAGTTCATCGCGATCAACACCGATGCACAGGCACTGCTGATGAGCGACGCCGACGTGAAGCTCGACGTCGGCCGTGAGCTGACCCGCGGCCTGGGCGCCGGTGCGGATCCGGAGGTTGGCCGCAAGGCCGCCGAGGACCACGCCGAGGAGATCGAGGAAGTCCTTCGCGGGGCTGACATGGTCTTCGTCACCGCAGGCGAGGGTGGCGGCACCGGCACCGGCGGCGCTCCCGTCGTTGCCCGCATTGCCCGTTCGCTGGGTGCGCTGACCATTGGTGTGGTCACCCGCCCCTTCACCTTCGAGGGCCGCCGGCGTTCCAACCAGGCTGAGTCGGGCATCGACACCCTGCGCGACGAAGTCGACACCCTCATCGTGATCCCGAACGACCGCCTGCTGTCCATCAGCGACCGCAACGTGTCCATGCTGGATGCCTTCCGTTCAGCTGACCAGGTGCTGCTTTCCGGTGTCCAGGGCATCACCGACCTGATCACCACCCCCGGCCTGATCAACCTTGACTTCGCCGACGTCAAGTCCGTCATGCAGGGTGCCGGTTCGGCGCTCATGGGCATCGGTTCAGCCCGAGGGGAGGACCGGGCCGTCAAGGCCGCCGAGCTGGCAATAGCTTCTCCTCTGCTGGAAGCCTCCATCGACGGCGCCCACGGTGTCCTGCTCTCGATCCAGGGCGGTTCCGATCTCGGCCTTTTCGAGATCAACGAAGCCGCACGCCTGGTCCAGGAAGTGGCCCACCCCGAAGCCAACATCATCTTCGGTGCCGTCATTGACGACGCCCTGGGTGACGAAGCACGCGTCACGGTTATTGCCGCCGGTTTCGACCAGGTGGATGTCACCTCCCAGCCGGTTTCCCACAAGCCGGCCGAGCCGGCAACCCCGCCGGTCAGCGCACCGGCAGCGGGCGGCTACGCAGGCGCAGCCCCCGCTTCCGCGGGCCTGTCCGCATGGTCGCAGCGCTCCAACCAGCACAGTGACGTTCCGGCCGACGCCGGTTTCGACGTCGACCTGCCGGCCGTCGTGGAATCGGACCTGTCCACGGGCCGCAACGATGACCTGGACGTTCCTGATTTCCTGAAGTAACAGCACTATCTGAAGTGAAACCCGGTCCGGGCAGAAGCCCGGAACGCCCGGCAGCAGCGAGGTTGTTCGACGATGTTTTGGTGGCAGACGCAGGCCGGTGACGGCCTGAGGGTCGCATTCACCAATACGGAGGCGGGCAACCTCGCTTTGCATGTCGGGGATGACCCCGTGCAGGTGCTGCAGCGCCGGGCGGCCCTGGAAAAGGTCATGGGCGTCCCTGACAAGGCGCTGAAGTTTATGAACCAGGTGCACTCCGCGGACGTTGCGCTGACCGGATCCGGGGACCCCTCTGCGGCCGCACCGACTGCCGATTCCCTTGTCAGCACCGACGGAAGCGCGCCCCTGGCGGTTATGGTGGCCGACTGTGTGCCCGTTGTCCTGATTGGCGGAACGCCCGGCGGCGGCGTGGTGACCGCCGCGGCACATGCCGGCCGCAAAGGGCTGCTGGGCGGCGTCCTGGTCAACACGGTGGACCGGATGCGGGCAGCCGGAGCCGCGGATATCAGGGCATGGATCGGTCCGGCCGTGTGCGGGGAGTGCTACGAAGTCCCCGGCGCCATGCTGGAGGAAGCGGCCGCCCTGATGCCCCAGGTGCGCTCCCGTACCCGCCGGGGCACCCCTGCGCTGGACCTTCCCGCCGGCGCGGCTGCACAGCTTGCCGCGCTGGACGTGGATGTGGTGCGCGTCGGTGGCTGCACGCTGGAGTCCGGGGACCTCTACTCGCATCGGCGCTCCAGCAGCTCCGGACGGTTCGCGGGCCTCGTCTGGCGCAGCTGAAACACTTTGTGCCTGCCCTTGGGGTGGGCATGGCTTACGAACGATCCAAGGAACCAGACATGACTTCGACTACTTCCAGCCCTGACCGGGCCGCCGAGCTCGCGGAGCGGCTTGAGCGGGTCCGTGACCGCATCCGCGCAGCGGCGCCTTCAGGGGCGGATCCCACACTGATAGTGGTCACAAAATACTTCCCGGCCGCCGACGTCGAACTGCTGGCACGCTTGGGCGTCACCGATGTTGGCGAGAACAAGGACCAGGAGGCCGCCGGCAAAGCCGCGGACACTGCGTCCCTGGGGCTGTCATGGCACTTCATTGGCCAGCTCCAGAGCAACAAGGCCAAGTCCGTGGTCCGTTATGCACAGGCCGTCCACTCCGTTGACCGGCCCTCGCTCGTTACCGCGCTGGCCAAGGCCATGGCCGGGGAGCAGCAGCGGCGGGCCGGGGCGGGTCTTGAACCGCGGAAGGATCTGGAGTGCTTTCTCCAGGTTGACCTGCGAAATCCCTCAGCCGCTAACCCAAGCGCCGCCGCTGGCGGAAGCGCAGCCGGGGCGCCGGCTGGAACATCAGCCGGGACGCCGGGGCAGGGCGCCCCGGGCGGTCCGGCCCGCGGGGGAGTGCTGCCCGCGGAGCTGCCGGCGCTGGCCGATGCCGCAGCGGCTGCTCCCGGGCTTCGTCTGGCGGGGCTGATGGCCGTGGCACCGCTGGATGAGGATCCGCTGGATGCCTTTGGCCGGCTTCACAACCTGTCCCTGCAGCTGCGGGAAAAGTACCCCGAAGCGGACGCGGTGTCCGCGGGCATGAGCGGGGACCTTGAAGCGGCGTTGGCCTGCGGGGCGACACACCTGCGGATCGGCTCGGATATTCTCGGGCCGCGGCCCCCGGTACGGTAGCGTCTAATGGAGGAAAGTTCCTCATATGGCGAGGGACGGGTGCTACGGCGCTGAAGTTCTAGAAGGAGCAACCATGGCTGGCGCAATGCGCAGGACAATGATTTACCTTGGGCTCGCCGACGGTGACGAGAACTACGAGCCTGAGCCGAAGAGCCAGCGGGATGCCCCGGCGCGCAGCGAGGAATACACACCCGAGTTTGAGCGCACGGAACGTCCCGAGCGCGATGCCGAGCCAGGCCCGGGTCCGGCCCCGGTTACCCGCACCGCTGTTGAAGAATACCGGGCGCCGGTAACGCCGATTAAACGAGCTCCGTCATCCCGAGAGGAAGTGGCTGGCTTGCGCCAGATCACCACCGTCCACCCCCGTTCTTACAACGACGCCAAGATCATTGGCGAGAGTTTCCGCGACGGCATTCCCGTGATAATGAACGTCACCGACATGGGCGAAGCCGACGCCAAGCGCCTCGTGGATTTCTCCGCTGGCCTCGTGTTCGGGCTGCGCGGTAGCATTGAACGCGTGACCAACAAGGTATTCCTGCTGTCGCCTTCCTACGTGGAGGTGCTGGGGGATGACAAAAAGGTCAGCGAGTCCCAGTCGGCATTCTTCAACCAGAGCTGACCGCATCCCCGCCGCGGCGGGGTCACTGCGGGCTGCTGAGGCTTCCCCGGAAACGAAACCACACGCGTGAGTATTATTTTTTCCCTGCTGTATCTGCTGCTGGTGCTCTTTTATTTTGCCCTGCTCCTGCGGATTGTTTATGACGCAGTCCAGATATTTGCCCGCCAATGGCGCCCGAAGGGGCCCGCCCTGGTGCTTGCCTCTGTGATCTACGGCGCAACCGATCCGCCCATCCGGCTCCTGCGGAGGTTCATTCCTCCACTGCGGCTTGGCGGCATCTCGCTGGATCTCGCCTTCATAGTGCTGTTCATCCTTGTGGCCATTGCCAGGGCAATCGTTGGCGGCCTCATCCTCTAGCCACAGTGGCTGCAACGGGTCCGGTTAGTTTTCCGCACCTGAAAGATATACTGTGAAAAAGAATAAGACTCCTTAGATTTTGTATGTTCGTTATTCTGTACGTAGAACCGTCTGCTTGACTCGCAGGCGAATCTTATAACCAGTGTGAGGTGACCAGATGGCTCTGACGCCAGAAGATGTTGTCAATAAGCGGTTCCAGCCGACCAAGTTCCGTGAGGGCTACGACCAGGACGAGGTTGACGATTTCCTTGATGAGATCGTTGTTGAGCTTCGCCGCCTGACCGCGGAGAACGAAGACCTGCGCCGGCAGCTTGCAGATTGCGTTGCCGGAAACAGCAGCGAAAGCTCCGTTCCGGCCCCGGTCTCCGCCGCTGCCAAGACCGACCAGGTCACGCAGCCGGTGAAGGACGAAAAGAAGCCCGAGCCGGTCAAGGCCGAAGAGCCCAAGGCTCCCGCCGCCAAGGCTGAAGAGCCCAAGGTTGAGGCGCCGGCTCCTGCCGCTGCCGCTCCCGCCGCTGCTGCTGCGCCTGCCGCGGCAGTCAGCAACACCGAGACGGCCGCCGGCATCCTGGCCATGGCCCAGAAGATGCACGACGACTACGTCGGTGCCGGTGTTGAGCAGCGCGACAAGATCATTGCCGAGGCACAGATCGAAGCCAGCGGCCTTGTCAGCGAAGCACAGGACAAGAGCCGCAAGATCCTCAGCAACCTGGAACAGCAGAAGGCTGTCCTGGAGCGCAAGGTCGAGCAGCTGCGCGGTTTCGAGCGCGACTACCGTTCACGCCTGAAGGCTTACATCGAAGGCCAGCTGCGGGACCTCGACGCCCGCGGATCGGTTGCTTCGGAGACCGCTGACGCGTAACGCGGCAACACCCGCTCACCCGCGGGTGGACTAAACTGTAATAAAGCATGGGCCGGCTGGCCGGGACGCCCCGGCCGGCCGGCCCGTTGTTTTGGGTGGGCCGGCCTGTGGTCTGCCCGGCCTCCTGACGGCCGGCGTCTCCTGCGTCGCGCCATGAACCACAGCACCGGGACGAAGAAAGCTACATGACCAAATCATCTGAGGAATCCGGGGCCGCCAGTCCCGCTGCCCGATCGGGGGCAGGCGCACACGTGCGTCCGGCGTGGTCCGGTTACGCCCTGATCATGCTGGCCTGCGCCGTCCTGGCGCTTGGCCTGGACCAGCTGACCAAGTGGTGGGTGGAAAGCACCATGACCCTTGGCCAGATTACCGACGTGCTGCCGCCCGTGCTGCGCTGGCACTACATCCTCAACCCGGGCGCGGCGTTCTCCATCGGCACCGACTACACCTGGGTATTCACCATCATCATGGTGGCCGTGAGCGGCTTCCTGGTGTACCTGATGCTCAAGGTGCGCTCCCTGTCCTGGGCCATCGCGCTGGGCCTGGTCCTCGGCGGAGCCCTCGGCAACCTGACAGACCGGCTGTTCCGCGCTCCCTCCTTCGGGCAGGGTCACGTGGTGGACTTCATCGCCCTGCCAAACTTCGCCATCTTCAACATTGCCGACTCCTGCGTGGTCAGCGGTGTGATCCTGGTGTGCCTGCTGACCCTGCGCGGCACGGGCATGGACGGGAAGCGGGACGCGCCGCACGGTGCCGGCAGCGACAGCGAGGTGAACGGCGGCGTAAATGACGGCGCGGCGAACGGCGGCGGCGCCGGAGGAAACGATGCCCGGGAAACCGGAGCGCAAGATTCGAAGAACGGCGAAGACAAACAATGAATGAGATCCATACCGTCCTGCAGATCCCGGAGGAGGCCGACGGCGGGCGCGCCGATGCCGTCATGGCCAAGCTCCTGGACGTTTCGCGTTCCACCGCCGCCACCTGGTTTACCGACGGCTACTTCAGCATGGGCGGCCGTCCGCTGGCCAAGTCGGACCGGCTGTCCGCCGGCGACAAGGTCACCGTCGACATTCCGGAACAGCGCGATCCGCTGGCCGTCGTCGTCGAACCCGTTGAAGGCCTGAAGATCCTGGCCGACGACGAGCACTTCGTCGTCATCGACAAGCCTGTGGGCGTTGCCGCGCACCCTTCCCCCGGCTGGGTGGGACCTACCGTCGTCGGCGGCCTGGCCGCAGCCGGCTACCGCATCTCCACCTCCGGAGCTCCGGAGCGGCAGGGCATTGTGCACCGGCTGGATGTCGGTACCTCCGGGGCCATGGTCGTGGCGAAGACCGAGCACGCCTACAACGTGCTGAAGCAGGCCTTCAAGGACCGCACCGTGGACAAGATGTACCACGCGGTGGTCCAGGGCCTTCCGGATCCGCTGCGGGGCACCATCGATGCGCCGATCGGCCGCCACCCCTCCTACGACTGGCGTTTCGCCGTGCTGGAGGGTGGACGCCCGTCAGTGACCCGCTACGAGGTGCTCGAAGCCTTCGGCAAGGCCTCCCTCGTGGAAGTGCACCTGGAAACCGGCCGGACCCATCAGATCCGCGTCCATTTCTCCGCCCTCAAGCACCCCTGTGCCGGAGATCTCACCTACGGCGCCGAGGCGAAACTTGCCGCCGAGCTGGGCCTGACCCGGCAGTGGCTGCACGCCCGGAAACTGGGCTTCGCCCATCCGGAAACCGGCGAACACGTGGAAGTTGTCAGCGACTATCCCCAGGACCTGCAGTACGCCCTGGACGCCCTGCAGCGCGGGGACGTTTAAGCAACACGCCGACGCGGCACGCCGAGCGGTCTCCGCACGCGGCGTGCCCGTCCGGAGCCGGGGGCGGCCGGGGCCTAGAATGGTTCGGTGGCTTCAGCAACTAGTTCTTCGAAATCGTTTGTCCATCTTCACAACCACACCGAGTACTCCATGCTGGACGGTGCGGCACGCCTGACGGACCTCTTCAGCCACGCTGACGAGCTGGGCATGAATGCCGTGGCGACCACTGACCACGGGTTCGTGTTTGGTGCGTTCGACTTTTGGAATAAGGCCCGCAACGCCGGGATCAAGCCGATCATCGGCGTCGAGGCCTACCTCACCCCGGGCACGGCCCGCGCGGACAAGACCCGCGTGAAGTGGGGCGACGGCGGCCGCAACGACGTTTCCGGTGCCGGCGCCTACACGCACATGACCATGTGGGCCGAAACCACCGAGGGCATGCACAACCTCTTCCGGATGTCCTCCCTGGCGTCCCTGGAGGGTTTCCTCTACAAGCCGCGCATGGACCGGGACCTGCTGCAGACCTACGGCAAGGGCCTGATCGCCACCACCGGTTGCCCGTCCGGTGAAGTCCAGACCAAGCTGCGGCTGGGCCAGTACCGCGAAGCCGTCCAGGCGGCGTCGGACTTCCGTGACATCTTCGGCGCGGATAACTTCTTTTGCGAAATCATGGACCACGGCCTGGACATCGAGCGCAACGTGCAGGCGGACCTGTTCAAGCTCGCCAAGGAGCTGCAGCTGCCGCTGGTGGCCACCAATGACCTGCACTACACCCACGCCGAAGACGCCTCAGCGCACGCCGCCCTGCTCTGCGTGCAGTCCGGGTCCTCGCTGGCGGACCCGAAGCGCTTCAAATTCGACGCCGACGAGTTCTACCTGAAGTCCCCGGCGGAAATGCGGGCCATCTTCCGCGATTACCCCGAGGCCTGCGACAACACGCTGCTCATTGCCGAGCGCTGCGACGTCGAATTCAACACCAACGCCAACTACATGCCGCGTTTCCCCTGCCCGGAGGGGGAGAACGAGGAATCGTGGTTCGTCAAGGAAGTCGAAGCCGGCCTGCACCGCCGCTACCCGAACGGGATCACTGACGCCGTGCGCAAGCGCGCGGATTACGAAGTGGGCATCATTGCCCAGATGGGCTTCCCGGGCTACTTCCTCGTGGTGGCCGACTTCATCAACTGGGCCAAGGCCAACGGAATCCGCGTGGGTCCGGGCCGAGGCTCCGGTGCCGGTTCCATGGCCGCCTACGCCATGGGCATCACCGACCTGGACCCGCTGCAGCACGGCCTGATCTTTGAGCGGTTCCTGAACCCGGACCGCGTCTCCATGCCTGACTTCGACGTCGACTTCGATGATCGGCGCCGCTCCGAGGTGATCCATTACGTCACCGAGAAGTACGGCGACGAGCGCGTGGCCATGATTGTCACCTACGGCACCATCAAGGCCAAGCAGGCCCTGAAGGACTCCTCCCGCGTCATGGGGTACCCGTTCTCCGTGGGGGAGCGCCTGACCAAGGCCATGCCGCCGGACGTCATGGGCAAGGGGCTGTCCCTGGCCGACGTCCATAACAAGGAAGCCAAGCGGTACGGCGAGGCCGAGGAACTGCGCGAACTGCTGCGCACCGACCCCGACTCCCAGCGCGTTTTTGACACCGCCCTCGGGCTCGAAGGCCTAAAGCGCCAGTGGGGCGTGCACGCCGCCGGCGTCATCATGTCCTCGGATCCGCTGATCGATATCATCCCGATCATGCGCCGTGACCAGGACGGGCAGGTCATCACGCAGTTCGACTACCCCACCTGCGAAGGCCTGGGGCTGATCAAGATGGACTTCCTCGGCCTGCGGAACCTGACGATCGTTTCCGACGCCGTGGAGAACATCAAGAACAACCGCGGCGAGGACCTGGTCCTAGAGGACCTGCCGCTGGACCTCAAACCCGCCTACGACCTGCTGGCCAGCGGTGACACCCTTGGCGTGTTCCAGCTCGACGGCGGGCCCATGCGGTCGCTGCTCAAGAGCATGCGCCCGGATAACTTCGAAGATATCTCCGCCGTCATCGCCCTGTACCGGCCCGGCCCCATGGGTGCGAACTCGCACACCAACTACGCGCTGCGTAAAACCGGGCAGCAGGAGATCACTCCGATCCACCCTGAGCTCGAGGAACCGCTGGCGGAGATCCTGGGCACGACCTACGGCCTGATCGTGTATCAGGAGCAGGTGATGGCCATTGCCCAGAAGGTGGCAGGCTTCAGCCTTGGCCAGGCCGACATCCTGCGCCGTGCCATGGGTAAGAAGAAGAAATCGGAGCTGGATAAGCAGTACGCCGGTTTCCACCAGGGCATGATTGACCGCGGCTACTCGGAGGCCGCCATCAAGGCGCTCTGGGACATCCTGCTGCCCTTCTCCGACTACGCCTTCAACAAAGCGCACTCGGCCGCCTACGGCGTGGTTTCCTACTGGACCGCGTACCTGAAGGCCGTGTACCCGGCCGAATACATGGCCGCCCTGCTCACCTCCGTGGGTGATGACAAGGACAAGCTGGCCATGTACCTGAACGAGTGCCGCAAGATGGGCATCACCGTGCTGCCGCCGGACGTCAACGAATCCAGCGTGAACTTCACCCCGGTCGGCACCGACATCCGCTTCGGCATGGGCGCCATCCGCAACGTGGGTGCCAACGTGGTGCAGTCCATGGTCTCCGCCCGTGAGGAAAAGGGTGCGTTCACCAACTTCAAGGACTTCCTGATGAAGGTCCCTGCGGTGGTGTGCAACAAGCGCACCATCGAATCGCTGATCAAGGCCGGCGCCTTTGACTCGATGGGCCATGCCCGGCGTCCGCTGGCCATGATCCATGAAGAGGCAATCGATTCCGTCGTCGTCCTCAAACGCAACGAGGCGGTGGGGCAGTTCGACCTCTTCGCCGCCATCGCGGATGTGGAGCCTGAGGACTCGATCAGCATCGAGATCCCGGACCTGCCGGAGTGGGAGAAGAAGGACAAGCTGTCCTTCGAGCGCGACATGCTCGGCCTGTACGTCTCCGATCATCCGCTGCAGGGACTCGAGGGCATCCTGAGCCAGCACGCGGATTCCTCCATCACCAACATCGTGGGCGAGGAAGGCCCGCCCGACGGCGCCATTGTCACCATTGCGGGCATGATCACGTCGCTGCAGCGCCGGATCGCCAAGAACAGCGGCAACGCCTATGCCCGCTGTGAGATCGAGGACCTGGCCGGATCCATGGAGGTCATGTTCTTCGGGCAGGTCTATGGACCGATCGCGGCCGTGCTAGCCGAGGACCTGATTGTGGTGGTCCGCGGCCGGCTGCAGCGCCGCGACGACGGCGCCGTGACCCTGAACGCGCAGGAACTGACGGTGCCGGACCTCAGCGAGGGCCACTCCGGCCCCGTGGTGATTTCGATGGCCACCTACAAGGCCACGGAAACGGTGGTGACGCAGCTCGGCGACGTGCTCCGCACCCATCCGGGCACGTCCGAGGTGCAGATTCGTTTGAATGGGTCCCGCAGCGTGGAGGTCATGAAACTGGGTGTCGACATGCGGGTGAATCCCACGCCGTCGTTGTTCGGTGACCTGAAGGTGCTCCTCGGACCGGCCTGCCTGGACGCCTAACGGGGTGCGACGCAGCCCTGCAACCGTAACTACCGGGGCAGGGCTGCGTAGCTCGGCGCTACCGCAGGGCGAGGCCGTGGTCCTGGAGGGCTTCTTCGATGATGCGCAGTGCCTTGGGGCCGACGCCGTGCAGCTTTGACAGCTCGGCGTGGTCGGCGTCCGCCAACTCCTTCAGGGACGTATAGCCGGCAGCGTTGAGCCCCCGCGTTGCCGGCGCTCCGATCCGGGGCAGGCTGTCCAGATCCGTTGTCATGCCCCGACCCTACGGCCGGCGCCGGGCACGGGGGAAGACACGGGGGAAGACACAGGGGAAGACACGGGGAAGATGCGTGGGAAGGTACGGGGGAAGGCAGGGGGAAGATGCGTGGGAAGGTACGGGGGAAGGCAGGGGGAAGGCACGGGGAAGACGCCGGGGAAGACACGGGGGATAAAGGCCGGGCGGGTTGCCCGTATCCCTGGGAAGGCTCACGGGAGGACGCCTGGATATAGGCGGGGCAGGTTGCCCGGGAAAACGTCCTGGAGGGCGCCCGGATAAAAGGCGGGCTGGATGCCCGGATCCATTGCGCAGATCAGGGGCTTTCGGGAGATCTATTGCGCAGATCAGGGGCCTAAAGTGCCCGAAAACCGGGTTTTGGGCCCGTTATCTGCACAATGGATTCTCCGTTGTCCCGTTATCTGCACTATGGATCCGGTCAAGGGGCCTCTGAACCGTTTATCTGCCCGAAAGATGCCTACAGGGATCCGCAGAACCCATAACGTTTCGCCCAGTAGAACTCCGCTGCCACCACCCGGCAGACCTGACCGCCCCGAATCCGCCCCAACCCGGCCTCGCGGCGTAACGCTGGCACCGTCGTCGAACGGCTGAACAGGCGCTTGGGTAGAATGGAAGACGTGACTTCCTCCAGTTCAGTCCTCGCCTTCGAATCTTTCCGAACCATCGACCTGCGCGGGCAGCATCTGACCCCGGCCGGCCTGAAGAACGCGATGCCGCGCGCGGAAACCACCACCGAGGTGGCCTCCGACGCCGTCGCCGGCATCATTGCCGATGTCCGCGCCCGCGGCTTCGACGCCCTTAGCGAGCTGGCAGCCCGGTTCGACGGCGTGGAACAGGACCACCCCCTGGTGCCGCGGGAAGCCATGAAGGCGGCGCTGGCGCAGCTTGATCCTGCCATCCGGGAAGCCCTGGAAGAATCCATCCGCCGGGCGCGGCTCTTTGCTGAGGCCCAGCGCCCGCAGAACACCGAGCTGCGGATTGGCCCCGGCGCCAACGTTTCGCAGAACTGGCTTCCGGTGGGCCGCGTGGGCCTGTACGTTCCAGGCGGCCTGGCCGTATATCCGTCTTCCGTGGTCATGAACGTGGTTCCGGCGCAGGCAGCCGGCGTCCGCTCGCTGGCAGTGGCATCACCGCCGCAAAAGGAATTCAGCGGCCTGCCCCACCCGACCATCCTGGCCGCGGCGGAACTGCTGGGCATCGAAGAGGTGTACGCGATGGGCGGCGCCCAGGCTATCGCGGCCTTTGCCTACGGCATTCCGGCCGCCGGTTCCAACCCCGAGCTGGCTCCGGTGGACGTTGTCACCGGACCGGGCAACGTGTACGTCGCCACGGCCAAGCGCCTGGTGAAGGGTGTTGTGGGAATCGATGCCGAAGCCGGCCCCACCGAGATCGCCATCCTGGCCGACGGCGGGGCAAATCCGCGCCTCATCGCCGCCGATCTCATCAGCCAGGCTGAGCATGACCCCAACGCCGCGTCCGTCCTTGTCACCGATTCCCCGGAACTGGCCGAACGCGTCCGGGAGGAACTGGGCCTGCAGGTTCCGGCCACCCGGCACAGCGCCCGCGTGGAAACCGCGCTTTCCGGCGCCCAGTCCGGAACCATCCTCGTGGATGACCTGGACCAGGGGATTGCCGTCTGCAACGCCTACGGTGCGGAGCACCTGGAAATCCAAACGGCCGGTGCGGCGGCTGATGCTGCCCGGATCACCAGTGCCGGGGCGGTCTTTGTCGGAAACTACAGCCCGGTCAGCCTCGGCGACTACTGCTCCGGGTCAAACCACGTCCTTCCCACCGCGGGAACCGCTGCCTTCTCCTCCGGACTGAACGTCACCACCTTCATGCACGCCATCCAGGTCATCAACTATGACCGTGCTGCCCTGCAGGAAGTCACCGGCCACGTTGTGGCGCTGTCCCGGGCGGAGGATCTCCCTGCCCACGGAGACGCGGTGTCCATTCGGTTCGAATCCTGAACCATGCCGTAACTGAATGCCGCCCGACGGTGCACAGCCGGCAGGGTGGACCACCATATGTAGTGGCTGGTCCTACTACATAAGGTGACGGGTAGTTGGTGATGTCAGTGCTGCGGCTCTAGAATGAGTGCGCAGTGCAGCTTTTGCTGTACCGGGCCTGGTGCGTGACGCAGCAGGCGTGGGTGCCTGCCGGCCATTGACCTCCAGCGAAAGGACACCGGATGTACTGTCCGTTCTGCCGCAACGCTGATTCCCGCGTCGTCGACAGCCGCCTGGCCGACGACGGATCCGCCATCCGACGCCGCCGCCAGTGTCCCGAATGCGGGCGCAGGTTCAGCACGGTGGAGACCACCAGCCTGAGCGTCATTAAGCGTTCCGGTGTCGGCGAGCCCTTCAGCCGCGGCAAGGTCATCAATGGTGTGCGCAAGGCATGCCAGGGGCGGCCCGTGAGCGAGGATGACCTGGCCATGCTGGCGCAGGAGGTCGAGGAATCGATCCGTGCCAGCGGTGTGGCTGAAATTGATGCGCATGAGGTGGGACTGGCCATCCTCAAGCCGCTGCAGAAGCTGGACCAGGTGGCCTATCTGCGGTTCGCGAGCGTGTATCAGGCTTTCGAATCGCTGGAAGACTTCGAAGCAGCGATAGCTGAACTCCGCGGGGAATCCGCGCGTCAGGGCGCCGTTCCGGCCGGATCCCAGCGGCCGCTCAGCGCCCGCTGACAAGCTCTTGTGACGCGGAAAGCGGCGGCAGGGAAATCCTGCCGCCGCTTTCCGGGCTTAACCTGCCCAGCGGATCGTCAATGCCGCCGAGCCTTCGCCGGGTTCTACTTGATGTACTTGAAGTGCATTGCCGCCTGAAGGGCAGCACCCACGATGCCCGCATTGTTCTTGAGGTTGGCGGTCACCAGCGGCGTGCGCAGGTCCAGCAGCGGCAGGAAATCCTCGCTGCGCTTGGAGATGCCGCCGCCAACCACAAACAGGTCCGGGGAGAACAGGAACTCCACGTGGGAGAAGTAGCGCTGCAGGCGCTTGGCGTACTCTTCCCAGCTGATGTCATCGCGTTCGCGGGCTGAGGCGGAAGCCCGGCTTTCGGCGTCGTACCCGTCAATTTCCAGGTGTCCCAGTTCCGCATTGGGAATCAGAACGCCCTGGTGGATCAGGGCGGAGCCGATTCCGGTGCCCAGGGTGATCACCAGAACGGTGCCGTCGATGCCGCGGCCGGCGCCGTAGCGTGCTTCGGCCAGCCCGGCGGCATCAGCATCATTCATGACCTGGACCTCGCGGTTCAGCGCATTGGTGAGCAGCGCGTCCACATCGGTGTCCACCCAGCTCTTGTCCACGTTCGCCGCGGAGCGTGCCACACCGTGCTGGATGATGGCCGGGAAAGTGACTCCGACAGGAACATCGGGGCCCGGCCCCTCCGGACGCGAGGACAGCTCGGCGACGATCTGTCCCACCACGCCGGCCACGGCCTCGGGGGTGGCAGGCTGCGGCGTGGGAATGCGGAACCGCTCACCGATCAGCTTGCCCTTGGTCAGGTCGACAATGCCGCCCTTGATGCCGGTGCCGCCGATATCAATGCCGATGACCGCGTTGCCGTCGCCGTGCTTGCTCTTATGTTTCTTGGCCATGGTTCTCCAGATGTAGGTCTGTCTCGGCGGCGCGAACGCTGCTCAGGGGAGGGTCAAAACTTCAGCGCCGGTATCCGTGACCAGCAGGGTGTGC
This sequence comes from Arthrobacter citreus, assembly GCF_038405225.1. Classification (NCBI taxonomy): domain Bacteria; kingdom Bacillati; phylum Actinomycetota; class Actinomycetes; order Micrococcales; family Micrococcaceae; genus Arthrobacter; species Arthrobacter citreus. The sequence continues at coordinate 1,873,535 of NZ_CP151657.1, read as the reverse complement.
TCAAATTGGGCGGTTCGTTTGCGGTCCTTGGTGAGGACGGTCCAATCGTCATCCCACATGTCCCACTCGATGGTGCCAAGTGTGAGCATAGGCTCAATGGTAAACACCATTCCCGGTTCGATCAGACGGCTGTAGGCCGGCGCGGCGTCGTAGTGGGGAATGATCAGGCCGGTGTGGAACGCTTCGCCCACTCCGTGGCCCGTGAAATCGCGGACCACGCCATAGCCGAAGCGCTTGGCGTAGGACTCGATGGTGCGGCCAATAACGTTGATTTCCCGGCCCGGCATGACCGCCTTGATGGCCCGCCGGAGGGATTCGGAGGTGCGCTCCACCAGCAGGCGGGACTCTTCATCCACGTCGCCCACCAGGAACGTCCAGTTCGTGTCGCCATGCACGCCGTTGATGTAAGCGGTGATATCGATGTTGATGATGTCGCCGTCTTCAAGCACCGTGGTGTCCGGAATGCCGTGGCAGATGACCTCATTGACCGAGGAGCACAGGGACTTCGGGAAACCCCGGTATCCCAGGGTTGACGGGTAGGCCTTGTGGTCCAGGAGGAATTCGTGGCCAACCCGGTCGAGCTCGTCGGTGGTGACGCCGGGGACGATGTGCTTGCCCACCTCCACGATCGCCTGGGCTGCGATTTTGCTGGCGATGCGGATCTTCTCGATGGTCTCGGCTGACTTGACCTCGGAACCGGTGAACGGGACGGGAGCTTCCTTGCCCACATATTCCGGCCGCGCGATGGACGCGGGAACCGGCAGGCGGGGGCTCACAGTTCCCGGAGTGAGGTGGCCGAGGGGTGCGGTGGCAAGAGTGTGGGGCATACCATCGATCTTATCGCCGGACGGCTTATGCCGCGGCACCGGGGCGCCCCAGCCGGGGGGCCGGAAGCCTTTTCAAGGAGCGCACATCATGGCTGAGTACTGGTTCAACGTTGTCACCCACGAGGTCGAAAAGGGCCCGCAGTCTGACTGGACCAAGCTGCTGGGCCCGTATCCCACCCCTGAGGAAGCAGAGCTTGCGCTGCAGAAGGTCCAGCAGCGCAACGAGGCCTGGGACAAGGAAGACGAAGAAAACCGCAACTGGTAACCGGCTCCGTGGGTTCCTAGTCGTAAAGGGATCCCACCATGGCCCCCAGGCCGGCGGACAGTACATGAGCCTGCGTCAGCGGCATCCACCGGCACTCCCAGCGCTTGGTCCCGCTGCCGTGTTCCGGATCGGACTCGCCGGCTTCCCACCGTTGCGCGGTGGCAGCAGGCGTGGCGGGGCTCAGGAGGAAGAAGTGCCGAGTGGCTGTCTCGAACCGTGCGGGGGAGTAGTCATAGGCGGCGGTTCCGAGCCGGCGCACCACCACTGCCCTGAGGCCGGTCTCCTCCAGCACTTCGCGTACCGCCGCAGCGGCGGGGTCTTCGCCCAGGCGGACGGTGCCCGCTGGAACCTGGACCCCGGTGACGTCGAGGGGAACGTCCAGGTGGGTGAACACCAGGAGGTGCTCACCCTGCACCACATAACAGACGACTTTTTCACTGGTGCTCTTTTCCACCCGGCGAGCCTACCCGGTGACCCTGTCCGGCAGCGGGAGCGCGCTCAGAAGCTGTGCTCGGGCCCGGGAAAGGTGCCGCCGCGAACCTCGTCCGCGTACGTCCTGGCCGCTTGGGAGAGCACTGACCGGACGTCGGCGAACTGTTTGACGAACCTTGGCATGGTGCCGCCGCGCATCCCGGCCATGTCCTGCCAGACCAGCACCTGGCCGGTGGTGGCGTTGCCGGCTCCGATGCCGATGGTGGGGACGGCGACGGCGGCATCCACCTCGGCGGCGACGTCGGCCGGCACCATTTCCATGAGGACGCAGAAGGCACCCGCCTCCGCCAGTGCGGCGGCGTCGTCGAGCACCGCGCGGCGTGCATCGCCGCGGCCCTGGACCCGGTAGCCGCCCAGGGCGTGCTCGCTCTGCGGGGTGAACCCCACATGCGCCATCACGGGGATTCCCGCTGCAGTGAGGGCGCGCACGTGCGGTGCGTAGAAGGCGCCGCCTTCCATCTTCACCGCGTGCACCAGCCCTTCCTTGAGCAGCCGGATGGAGGACTGAACGGCCTGCTCCGGTGACACTTCGTAGGAACCGAAGGGCAGATCGCAGACCACCAGCGACCTGCTGGCACCGGCGGTCACCGACCGGGCAAACACAATCATCTCGTCCAGCGTGATCGGCAGGGTGGTGGCGTGCCCCATCACGTTGTTGGCCGCTGAGTCACCCACCAGCAGCACCTCGATGCCCGCCTCGTCGAAGATGCCGGCCGTGTACTGGTCATAGGCGGTGAGCATCGCGAAATGCTGCCCGGAGTCCTTCATCTGCTGCAGGTGCGGGATGCGGATGCGGCGCGGACCGGCGGGTTTGGTGCTTTCGGAAGAGCCAGGTCCGGCGGCGTAGGGGGCGGGGTGCTCGGCGTCACTCATGAGCCGAGCCTACTAAAAGCGAAGGGTGCTGCGGCACAGTTCCCCTAAGCCGGGCGGCCCAATCGGCGCAGGAAGGCGGCATGGTGCCGCGTCTCCCGTAACGCTCGCCGTAACGCGGGGACCGCGGGGGCAGCCGCGGCGGAAATCAGCCGCGGGATGGGTAGAGTGAAGGAAGGCTTGAAGCACAGGGACCGCACCGGGGAAACCGGGCAGTCCCACCGTCCAGAAAGAGGGTAGGGATGAACCGCCAGCAGGAATTCGTTTTGCGCACCATCGAAGAGCGAGACGTCCGGTTTGTGCGGTTGTGGTTTACCGATGTTGTCGGCACCCTGAAATCCGTGGCCCTGGCTCCGGCCGAGGTTGAAGGCGCCTTCGAGGAAGGCCTGGGCTTTGACGGTTCCTCGATCGAGGGCTTGGCCCGTGTCTTCGAATCGGACATGCTGGCCCAGCCGGACCCCTCCACCTTCCAGATCCTGCCGTGGCGCGGGGACTCCGAGCAGACATCACGCATGTTCTGCGACGTCCTCACCCCGGACGGCCAGCCCTCCGCCGCGGACCCGCGCAACGTGCTCAAGCGCCAGCTGGCCAAGGCCGCTGACATGGGCTTTACCTGCTACACCCACCCCGAGATCGAGTTCTACCTGCTGAAGTCCGATGAGCTGGGCCCCGACGGCGAGCCCGTCCCGGTGGACCGGGCCGGCTACTTCGACCACGTCCCCGGCGGCGTGGCCCAGGACTTCCGCCGCACCGCGGTGTCCATGCTTGAAGCCGTGGGCATCTCGGTGGAGTTCAGCCACCACGAGGCCGGCCCCGGTCAGAACGAAATTGACCTCCGGTACGCGGATGCGCTGCAGACGGCGGACAACATCATGACGTTCCGCACCGTGGTCAAGGAAGTGGCACTGACCACCAACTGCTACGCCACGTTCATGCCAAAGCCCTTCTCCGACCACCCCGGCTCCGGCATGCACACGCACCTCTCGCTGTTCGAGGGTGACACCAACGCGTTCTTCGAGGCCGGCGCGGAATTCCAGCTGTCCAAGACGGCACGCCAGTTCATCGCCGGCGTGCTCCGCCACGCTCCGGAATTCACCGCGGTGACCAACCAGTTCGTGAACTCCTACAAGCGGCTCTGGGGCGGCGGCGAGGCGCCCAGCTACGTGTCCTGGGGCCACAATAACCGCTCAGCGCTGGTCCGGGTTCCGCTGTACAAGCCCGGCAAGGGCCAGTCCGCGCGCATCGAGTACCGGGGCATTGACTCCGCCGCCAACCCCTACCTCTCCTACGCGGTGCTGCTCGGCGCCGGGCTCAAGGGCATTGAAGAGGGCTATGAGCTTCCCGCCGGGGCTGAGGACGACGTCGAGAGCCTCTCGGCGGCCGAACGGCGCGCCATGGGCCTGGATCCGCTGCCGGCCTCACTGCATGACGCCGTGCGGGCCATGGAGGAGTCGGAACTGGTGGCCGATATCCTCGGCGAGCAGGTGTTCGAGAACTTCCTGCGGAACAAGCGCGCCGAATGGAACGAATACCGCCAGCACGTCACACAGTTCGAGCTGCGGAAAAACCTGGGCATTCTCTAGCCCCCTGCCGGCCCGTGCCGGCACGTTGGCCTGGATGGTTTGGATGAGCGATATGGAGGACCTCCGATGAGTCTCACCCGCCGGCTAATTGCCGCAGGTTTCACGGACCTGGAAAAAAGCAGCCGTTTCCTCCAGGCCCCGGAGCTTGACGGGCTGGACGAAACGGCGCTGTTTACCGGGTTCCTGCAGGCCGCGGACCCGGACCTTGCCCTGCAGTCGCTGGTCCGCCTGCTGGACCGGGTGCCTGAGCTGCGCGAACTGGTCGAGGGCGGCGAAGAGGAAAGCGAGGCCCTGTTCCGGCTGCTCGGCGCTTCCGAGGCGCTGGCCGAGTTCCTGATGCGCCATCCGGAAGCCGCCGAGAGCCTGCGGGCGCCGCTGCGCGCGGAACCGGCGGAAGTTGCCGCCGATACCCTGCGCGCTTCGCTGCTGGAATCAGTCAAGGCCGGCACCGGCGACGCCCCCGTGGCCGGGCTCACCGGCACCGAAGCCTACGTGGCGCTGCGTGCCCGCTACCGCAGGCACCTGCTCGACCTGGCCGTCCGTGACCTGGGAGCCGCATCGCCCACCGACGTGCTTCCCGCCGTCGGCCGCGAGCTCGCGGATCTGGCCGGTGCCGCCCTGGAAGCCGCGCTGGCGGTAAGCCGCGCGGAACTCGCGGCGAGCTACCCGGCCGAAGACATCTCCCGGGTGCGGCTGGCCGTGATTGCCATGGGCAAGTGCGGAGCACGGGAACTGAACTACATTTCCGACGTCGACGTCATCTACGTGATGGACTCCAGCGGGCTGGACGATGCCCTTGCCGGGAAGATCGGCACGGCTCTTGCCGCCGGCATCTCCCGGGCCATCAACGCCTCTGCCCCCGAACCCGGCCTCTGGGAAGTGGACACAAACCTGCGTCCCGAGGGCAAGGACGGTCCACTGGTCCGCACCCTCGACTCACACCTGAGCTATTACACCCGGTGGGCCCACACCTGGGAGTTCCAGGCACTGCTCAAAGCGCGGGCCGCGGCCGGGGATCCGGACCTCGGCCGGCGCTACGAGGAAGCTGTGGCTCCGCTGATCTGGTCCAGCACCGAACGCGAGGGTTTTGTGGAGTCGGTCCAGGCCATGCGCCGCCGGGTCACCGACAACATTCCCGCCTCGGAGGAGGCCCGGCAGCTGAAACTGGGCAGCGGGGGCCTGCGCGACGTGGAATTCACCGTGCAGCTGCTGCAGCTGGTGCACGGGCGGACCGATGAAACCCTGCGGGTGCGCTCCACGACGTCAGCCATTGCCGCCCTCAGCGAGGGCGGCTACATCGGACGCACCGACGCCGTGGACCTCGACGCGGCCTACCGCTACCTCCGCGTCCTGGAACACCGCATCCAGCTGGTGCACATGCGGCGCACCCACCTGATGCCGGACACCGAACCGGCCCTGCGTGCCCTGGCCAAGGCAGCCAGCGGTGCACTCGCCGTCGGCCGCCCCACCGCCGAGCGGCTCACCGACACCTGGCAGCGCACCAAGCGCCTGGTCCGCCGGCTGCACGAGAGCATTTTCTACCGTCCACTGCTGAACACCGCCTCAAACCTCAGCGTCGACGAAGTCAAGCTCTCACCGGCGGCAGCGCAGGCACGGCTCGCCGCGCTGGGATATGTGGATCCCCAGGGGGCCATGCGGCACATTGAGGCCCTGACCGCCGGAATCAGCCGCCGCGCCGCCCTGCAGCGCCAGCTGCTGCCGGTGCTGCTGGGATGGCTGGCCGACGGCGTGGACCCCGACGCCGGGTTGCTGGGTTTCCGCCGGCTGAGCGAGTCCCTGGGGGAAACCCACTGGTACCTGGGCATGCTGCGGGATTCCTCGGCCGCGGGGGAGCGGCTGTGCTCAATCCTGTCCTCCAGCCGGTTCATTACCGACCTGCTGGAGGTTTCCCCGGAAGCCACGGCATGGCTGGACACGGACAAGGACCTGGTGCCGATGTCCTTCGAGGCCCAGTGGCAGGAAATCCGGTCCAAAATGTCCCGCCACCCCAATCCCCGGGAGGCCATGCGCCTGATCCGCCTGATCCGGCGCCGCGAAATGCTGCGGATCGCCCTGGCGGACAGTGCCGGGCTGCTGACCCAGGAGGAAGTGGGCCGGGCGCTCGCCGACGCGGACCGCGCCGCAGTGCTGGGCGCGCTGCACGTGGCGGAGGCCGACGTGTTGTCCGGTGAGGACAAACTCACCGACATGCTGGTGGTCGCCATGGGCCGGCAGGGGGGACGGGAAATCGGTTACGGCTCCGACGCCGACGTGCTGTACGTCCACCGTGCCCTGCCCGGAGCCGACCCCGGTGCCGCCCAATCCCAGGCCGAACGGATTGTCGGTCAGCTCTCCGCGCTGCTGCAGCAGCCCTGCACTCCGGCGATCCTGGCCGAAAAGGTGCTGGTCCTGGACGCCGGACTGCGCCCGGAAGGGCGCAACGGTCCGCTGGTCCGCAGTCTGGGCTCCTACCGCGAGTACTACAGCCGCTGGTCGCTGATCTGGGAGGCACAGGCGCTGCTGCGAGCCCGCCCGATGGCGGGCAGCGACGAGCTGGCGGAAGACTTCGTGGACCTGATCGATCCGATCCGCTATTCAGCCGAAGTCAGCGAACAGGACATCCGCGAGATCCGCCGGATCAAGGCGCGGGTGGAGAACGAGCGGCTGCCCCGCGGAGCCGATTCCTCGCGGCAGCTCAAGCTGGGCCGCGGCGCCCTCAGCGACGTCGAATGGCTGGTGCAGCTGCTGCAGCTCGAGCATGCCGGCACCCACCCGGCGCTGCGGACCACCGCAACCCTTCCGGCGCTGGATGCGATCACTGACGCGGGGCTGCTGCCGGCTGCTGATGCGGCCATCCTGCGGGAAGCATGGCTGCTGGCCAGCCGGATCCGGTGCGCCAATGTCATCCGTGGCGGACGGAACCCTGACGTGTTACCTTCCTCACGCCGCGAGCTGGAGGCGGTGGCCCGCTGGTGCGGTTACGGACCGGGCCAGGGCGGCGTTTTGGAAGAGGATTACCTGCGGATCACCCGCCGGTCCCGCGCCGTTTTCGAGGGCTGGTTCTACGGCTACAACGACTCCTGATCCCGGACCGGGAGCCTCCCGGTTAGTTCCTGCGCTCCGTGCTCGGTAGGCTCTATGAGGCATTATCGGCATTTCTGTGCCGTTCCGGAACATCTAGGAGACGTTTTCACCTTGCACACTGGCAAACGGGCCCTCCGGGGCCGGGCTAGGTTCGCCGCGCCCTTCGTCGCGGTGACCGCGGCCCTCGCACTGCTCCTTGGCGTCCCCGCAACCGGGGCCTTCGCGGCAGACACCACCAGCGCCGTCGAGGGCAAAAGCTTCGCCGTCGGCACTGACACCACCTTCGCACCCTTCGAGTTCCGCCAGGACGGCGAGCTCGTGGGCATAGACATGGACTTGATCAACGCCATCGCCGAGGAGGAGGGCTTCAGCGTAGACATCCGCTCCCTCGGCTTTGATGCGGCACTGCAGTCGCTGCAGTCCAACCAGGTGGACGGCGTCATCGCCGGCATGTCCATCACCGAGGAACGCCAAAAGGTCTTCGACTTCTCGGACCCGTACTTTGAGTCCGGCATCCAGATGGCTGTCGCCGAGACCAACAACGACGTCTCCGGTTATGAGGACCTGGCCGGCAAACGCGTGGCGGTCAAGACCGGCACCGAGGGCCAGACCTTCGCGGACTCCATCAAGGACCAGTACGGCTTCACCGTAGTTGCCTTCGCCCAGTCGGCGCAGATGTACGACGACGTGAAGTCCGGCGGCTCCGTGGCAGTCTTCGATGACTACCCGGTGCTCGCCTACGGCGTGGCATCCGGCAACGGGCTCAAGACCGTCACGGAGAAGGAAGCCGGTTCCTCCTACGGCTTCGCCGTCAACAAGGGCACCAACCCCGAGCTCCTGGAAGCCTTCAATGCCGGCCTGGCCGAGCTGAAGGCCAGCGGCGAGTACGACGAGATCCTGGACCGCTATCTCGAAGCCGGAGCCAAGGATTCCAGTTTCTGGTCGCTGCTGACCGAGAACGCCCCGGCGTTCGCCAAGGGCATGGGCCTGACCCTGCTGGCCACCGCACTGTCGCTGGTCTTCGCCCTGGTGCTGGGTGTTCTCTTCGGCTTCTTCAAGGTGGGCAGCAACGTCATCCTGCGCGGCATCGCCACCACGTACGTGGCCATCTTCCGCGGCACCCCCGTCCTGGTGCAGGCGTTCTTCTTCTACTTCGGCCTGCCGCAGCTGATCGGCCAGCCGGTTGACGTGCTCACCGCAGGCGTCCTGACCCTGTCGCTGAACGCCGGCGCCTACATGACTGAGATTGTCCGCGGCGGCATCCAGTCCGTGGACCCGGGCCAGATGGAAGCATCGCGCAGCCTCGGTTTGGGCTACGGCAAGACCATGCAGAAGGTCATCATTCCGCAGGCAGTGAAGATCATGACGCCGTCATTCATCAACCAGTTCGTCATTACCCTGAAGGACACATCGCTGCTGGCCGTGATCGGCTTCGCCGAGCTCACCTACCAGGCACAGCAGATCTACGCCGTGAACTTCCGCACCGCCGAGGTGCTGCTGATCGTTGCGGCCCTGTACTTCATCGTCATCACGCTGCTGACCAAGCTGGCGGACGTCCTGGATAAGAGGTTCAACAAGTGAGCAAAATCGAAACCCGCGGACTGCGTAAGTCCTACGGCACCAACGAGGTCCTCAAGGGCCTGGACGTCACCGTCGCCGAGGGCGAAGTCGTGTGCGTCATCGGCCCCTCCGGCTCCGGCAAGTCCACGTTCCTGCGCTGCCTGAACAAGCTCGAAGACATCACGGCGGGCGAGGTGGAGGTCAACGGCTACAGCCTGACCGATCCGAAGGTGGACCTGAACAAGGTGCGCCAGAACATCGGCATGGTCTTCCAGCACTTCAACCTCTTCCCGCACATGAGCGTGCTGCAGAACGTCATGCTCGCTCCGCTGGAACTGAAAAAGGGCTCCAAGGCCGAGGTCCGCGCCAACGCCCTGCGGCTCCTGGACCAGGTGGGCCTGGCGGACAAGGCCGATGCCCGCCCCGCACAGCTGTCGGGCGGCCAGAAGCAGCGCGTCGCGATTGCCCGTGCGCTGGCGATGGCTCCGGACATCATGCTCTTCGACGAAGCCACATCAGCACTGGACCCCGAAATGGTGGGCGAAGTGCTCCAAGTTATCCGCGACCTCGCCAAGGCCGGCATGACCATGGTGGTGGTGACCCATGAGATGGGCTTCGCCCGTGAAGTGGCTGACCGCGTGATCTTCATGGCCGACGGGCACATCGTCGAGGAAGGCGTTCCGGAGGAACTGTTCTCCCGGCCCGCGCAGCCGCGCCTGCAGGATTTCCTGGCGAAGGTGCTTTAGCCCGGATTACCTCACGCTGCACCTCTGGCGCCACGACGGCGGCCGTTCCCTTCGGGGGCGGCCGCCGTCGTCGTTAAGGCCTGCGGAGCCGCCCGGAGGGTGATGAGACCCACGTTGAATTGCTGGAAAGGGGCCTCCTAGACTTAATGGTGGGCAGCTATCTGTTGGTGAAGCGGCGCAAATAAGCCGCACGCCAGACACTGCCCCGGAGTGGATGCGCCCCCTGCGCCGTCCTGAACTCCCCATTCCCTCCGGTTCAGACGGCACTGCGCCGCGCCGGACACTATCAGCAACCCAATGGAGGTATCCATGCTCAATCATGCCGCAAAAACACGACAACGCACCCAACGGTCCACCAAAGCCCAGATCGCCGCAATCATTGCCGGCTGCGCCCTCGTGGCCGGAGGCGTCTCAGCCGTTGAGATCAACATGCTCAACAATTCCCAGCCCGACACATCGGTGAGCACGCAGATCGTGCCCTGACCTGCACGCGGCTTGGTGTCCGCCGCTGAGCGCATTCCGGCCCGGATCGGCTACCGTATGGACTACAACCCATGACGCCCCCGGCTCCGCCGGCCATCCCAGGAGAACACCACATGAGCTCGCCATTGCCAGGCTGGTACCAGGATCCAACGAACCCGGACCAACAGAAATGGTGGGACGGCCAGAACTGGAGCATGCACACCATGCCGCTGGCTCCGGCTGAGCCTTCCGGCTCCGGTGCGCCGACAGCCGGGGATCCGTCAGAGAATCAGCCGGGCCCGGAAACTGCAGCGGTCCCGCAGGCTCCGGCGTTTGGCGACGCCGGCGGCGCAGCCCAAGATCTTCCGTCCTATCCCGGCAACCAGGGCTACCCGGGAGGCCAGCAACAGGCGTACCCGACATTCCAGCCTCCGGCCCAGCCGCAAAGCTACGCCGTAGCGGCCGCTGCAGACGGGCAGCAGGACTACCCGGAGCATCAGGGGTACCAGGGCTACCCGCAGGGGTATGCGGGGCAGCCTGCGGCTTATCCGGGCTACCCCGGATACCAGGGCTATCCCGGATACGGACAAAAGCCCCTGCGCTCCAACCCGCTGGCCCTGACCGGGTTCATCCTGGGGATCGTCTCCTTCTTCATGTTCTTTATCCCGATCGTTGGCTCGGTGATTTCCCTTGCCGCCGGCGCCTTCTCAGCCATCGGGCTGTCAAACCAGAGCGACCGTGCTCCCGTCTACAAGGTGTTCGGCATCATCGGCCTGATCCTGGGTGTCATCTTTACGCTGCTGTCGGTCCTGATCCTGGCCCTCATTTTCTCCGATCCGTACTCTTACTAGCCTCCAGGAAAGGAGCGCACCGTGACTGATCCAGCGGGAGGCCGGAACCAGGCGCTGAGCCGGGAATTTGACGCGCCTGCCGCCAGCGTCTTCGGCGCCCACATCAACTCCCGGCTGCTGAGCCGGTGGGTGGGGCCGCGGGGGAGCGAGCTGCGGATCCGTGATTTTGTGCCACGCACCGGCGGGATCTGGAATTATTCGATCGCATGGCAGGGCCGGGAAGTGGAGCTGTTCGGATCATTCCACGAGGTCACCCACTCGCCCGGCCCTGGCCATGCCGCGCGGATTGTGCGGACGGTTGAATCCGGGGACCACCCCGGCCGCCCACGTCTGGAGGTCCTCAAGTTCACCGACATCGCCGAGGGACGCAGTCGGCTGGAGGTCCTTTCAGCCTTCGCCTCCGTCGAGGACCATGATGCCGGCGGTGCTGAACCGGATATGGCGGGGGAACTGTACGACCGGCTGGACGAGCTGCTGGCTTCCCCGGAACATGATGCGGGCGAAGGATTTCACGGCGAAACGTCCAACCACCGCCCCGGTGAACCGCTGCGGGAGTGGGACGCCATAACGGCCGCCGGCGATTTGGACCTGACCATCCAGGGCTCCGATTCGGGGGAGGCACTGACACGACTGATTAAAGGCGAACCGCTGTCCTCCGAGGATCTTTTCGCCTTCGGACGGCTGAATTCCCTGTGCGTGCTGAAGTGGTTCGAACCGCTGGTCATGCTGTTGGGGCCGGCAGGGCCGCAGATTGCTCCGGAGCATGCCGAGCTGGTCCGGGAGCATACGAAGCTTTTTTAGGCCCGGTCCCGTTTGTCAACCGGACGGCTGCGGTACAGGCGCCACGCGGCCAGCAGGTCATCCCTGGATCCCCGGGGATTGGCCGTGTGCCAGGCCCGGGTAAACCGGTTGTATTCGAACTGGCTGCCAATGGCCTTCTGAATGGAATCCCGGGTGCGGTGCCAGTGTTCGACTGCCCCCGACAGGGTTTGCGTGCCGTCGGCTCCGGCGAAAAATTCCCGCATCGCGGCGTCGAAATGGAAGTCCGGTCCGATCCTCTCACTGAGCCACGCACGCACCTCCTGGCTGCACCGCTGGCCGGCGGGAATCACAGTAGCGTCCGTAAGGGGACCTGTCAGCTGCTCTCTGCCCTGCCGGCGGGTCGCCGGTTCCGTGAAGGGAAGCCCGTCCAGCCCACTCCCAGGGGCTCTTGCCGCACCGCTATTCAGTGTTACTATCTACTAGTACTAAGTAACACCGAGTAGCAGGGTTGGTTCATGGGTAAGCAAATGACCGAGATGCTCAAGGGAACGCTCGAGGGCATCGTCCTTGCACTGCTGGCCGTCCAGCCGGCGTACGGCTACGAAATCACCGCCCGGCTGCGCGACCAGGGGTTCTCGGACATCGTGGAGGGCACCGTGTACGCGCTGCTGGTCCGGATCGAGAAGCGCGGCCTTGTGGACGTGGAAAAGGTCCCGTCGGAAAAGGGGCCGCCCCGCAAGGTTTACTCGCTGAATGCCGCGGGCGGGGCATACCTCGAAGATTTCTGGGGATCCTGGGACTTCCTGGCTGGACGGATCAGGGAGCTCCGCCGGCTGGCGGAAAACACGGAGGAAGAAGGAACGTCACCATGACCGCAAAATGGATCGAGCAGGTTATCGGCTCGAGCGAAGACAAAAAGCGCTGGCGGCAGTACAAAGCCCGCAAAGAGCAGTTGCCTCAGGGCTACCGCACGGCGATTGACGGCCTCGAGCGCTACATTACGTACGCCGGAACGATCGCCAAGGGTGATGTCTTCCTGCAGATGGTCGAGGATCTGGCCGATTTGTTCGAGGGAGCAGCTGCTGACGGAACTCCGATCCGCGGCATTGTGGGAGAGGATCCGGTCGAGTTCGCCGAGGACTTTCTTCGGAACTACACGGACGGCCAGTGGATTAACAAGGAGCGCACGCGCCTGAACGAAACCATTGACCAAGCCGCAGAGGAAGCGTAACCACGGCGGAAGGCCGGGACATGACGCGTCACCAAGCCACGGCCCCCACAGTACGGGTCCAGGGCATCGAAAAATCGTTCAAGAACGTTCACGTGCTGCGGGGCGTGGATTTTGAGGTGGCGGCGGGGAGCATTTTTGCGCTGCTGGGCTCCAACGGCGCCGGCAAGACCACGCTGGTGCGCATCCTGGCAACTACCCTGCGGGCGGACGCCGGCACCGCAGCTGTCTGCGGCTTCGACGTCGGCAGCGAACCTGGGCGGGTCCGCGAATCCATCAGCCTGACCGGACAATTTGCCGCAATCGACGAGGTGCTGACCGGCAGGGAGAATCTTGTCCTCATGGCCAAACTTCGGCAGCTCAAAGACCCCGGCGGGACGGCCGACCGCCTGCTGGCCCGCTTTTCGCTCTCTGATGCGGGCGGCCGCAGGGCAGGCACTTATTCGGGCGGGATGCGCCGGCGGCTCGACATCGCGATGAGCCTCACCGGTAATCCACCGGTCATCTTCCTGGACGAGCCAACCACCGGGCTTGACCCCCAGGCACGCAACGAGGTGTGGCGAACCATTCGCGAGCTCGCGGGAAGCGGCACCACCGTGCTGCTCACAACCCAGCACCTCGAGGAGGCTGAGCACCTCGCCGACCGGATTGCGGTCCTCCACCGGGGCACCATCATCCAGAACGGCACGCTTTCCGAGCTGAGGCAGCTCCTGCCGGCGGCCAAGGTCGAGTACATCGAGAAGCAGCCATCCCTTGAGGACGTCTTCCTTGCGCTCGTGGGTGACGACGACGCCGGCGGCAACGGTCCCGGCCGAACATCGCCCCGCGGAAAGGACCTGCAATGACCTCCCATGTCTTCAGTAACACGCGGGTGCTGACCGGGCGTTCGCTGCGCCACATCGTGCGCAGCCCGGACACGATCATCACCACGGCAGTCACGCCCGTGGCTCTCATGCTGCTCTTTGTGTATGTCCTGGGCGGTGCGATCAACACGGGATCCGGCGGGCCGTATCTGGACTACATGCTGCCCGGCATCCTGCTGATCACCATCGCCTCCGGTGTCGCCTATACCTCCTTCCGGCTGTTCATGGATCTGCAGGGCGGCATTTTCGAACGCTTCTCCTCCATGCCGATAGCCAGGTCCAGCGTGCTGTGGGCACATGTGTTCACATCGCTGGCGGCGAACCTGGCCGCCGTCGCCGTCGTTCTGGCAGTGGCGCTGATCATGGGCTTCCGTACGGGCGCGTCCGTCACCGCATGGCTTGCGGTGATCGGAATCCTGGTCCTGTTTACACTGGCCCTGACTTGGATCGCTGTCCTCGCGGGGCTCTCGGCAAAGACCATCGACGGCGCCAGTGCATTCAGTTACCCGTTGATCTTTCTCCCGTTCATCAGTTCGGCGTTTGTGCCCACGGATTCGATGCCGGGCCCGGTGGCCTGGTTCGCGCAGAACCAACCCGTAACATCCATCGTGGACACAGTCCGGGCGCTGTTCCAACAGCAACCAGTCGGCAGCGGAATCTGGGTGGCCCTCGCCTGGCTGCTCGCGATCCTGCTGCTGGGATATTTCCTTGCGGCCGCCAAGTATCGGCGCACGGTCGCCTAACCCGCCGCGAAATGGCAGAAGGTGCCCTTCTGGACGCTGGGAACAGCCGTTTCTGGCATCTCGGCAACGGGCAAAAGAGAAGAGCCCCGCACCATCCGCCGGAATTCGGCGAACGGTGCGGGGCTCGTCAGCGGGCGGACCCGCTGTCTTGCCTTTGAGGGCTTAGCAGCCGTAGTACAGCTCGAACTCGTACGGGTTCGGGCGCAGCATCAGCGGCTTGATTTCGTATTCGCGCTTGTACTCAATCCAGGTGTCGATCAGGTCCTGGGTGAAGACGCCGCCGGCCTGGAGGAACTCGTTGTCGTTCTCCAGGGCGTCCAGGGCCTCTTCGAGGGAGCCGGGGGCCAGCTGGATGCCGAGGGCCTCTTCCGGGGGAAGCTCGTAGAGGTCCTTGTCGATCGGATCGGCGGGCTCGATGCGGTTCTTGATCCCGTCCAGGCCGGCCATCAGCTGGGCTGCGAACGCCAGGTACGGGTTCGAGGAAGCATCCGGAGCGCGGAACTCGATGCGCTTGGCCTTGGGGTTGGAGCCCGTGATCGGGATACGGATACCGGCAGAGCGGTTGCCCTGCGAGTACACCATGTTGACCGGAGCTTCGAAGCCCTTGACCAGGCGGCGGTAGGAGTTGACCGTCGGGTTGGTGAAGGCCATGACGGCGGAAGCGTGCTTCAGGAGGCCGCCAATGTACCAGCGGGCAACGTCGGACAGGCCGGCGTAACCCTTCTCGTCGTAGAACAGGGGAGTGGCGCCGTTCCACAGCGACTGGTGGCAGTGCATGCCCGAGCCGTTGTCGCCGAAGACGGGCTTCGGCATGAAGGTGGCCGACTTACCCCAGGCGTCCGAGACGTTCTTGACGATGTACTTGAACTTCAGCAGGTCATCGGCCGCGTGCGTCATGGTGGTGAACTTGTAGTTGATCTCAGCCTGGCCGGCGCCGCCAACCTCATGGTGGGCGCGCTCAACTTCGAGGCCGGCGTTGTCCAGCTCCACGCAGATCGCGTCGCGCAGGTCCGCCTGCTTGTCCACGGGAGCCACGGGGAAGTAGCCGCCCTTGAACGGGGTCTTGTTGCCGAGGTTTCCGCCCTCTTCCTCGCGGCCGCTGTTCCACGGTGCCTCAATGGAGTCCACCTTGTAGAAGCTGCCCTGCGGGGAGGACTCGTACTGCACGTTGTCGAACACGAAGAACTCGGCCTCGGGGGCAAAGTACGCGGTGTCGGCGATACCGGTGGAAGCCAGGTACGCTTCGGCGCGCTCGGCAACGCCGCGCGGGTCGCGGTGGTACGGCTCGCCCGTGCGGGGGTTGACGATGGAGAAGTTCAGCGCCAGGGTCTTCTCGATGCGGAACGGATCCAGGAACGCGGTGGTGACGTCCGGGATCAGCTGCATGTCGGATTCTGCGATGCCCTGGAATCCGCGGATGGAAGAGCCGTCGAAAAGCTGGCCGTTGATGAAGAAGTCGGCATCTACGGACTTCGCCGGTACGTTGAAGTGCTGCTGCACTCCGGGGAGGTCGGTGAATCGGATGTCGACGAACTTAACATCTTCGTCAGCGATGAACTTGAGGACTTCGTCCGCAGTTTTGAACATCGGTACTTTGCTCCTTTTACACAATTTGGGTGGATGACTCCGGGTGTCCCGGCCTGACCTGCCCATGGACGGAAACGGCTTCCCTGTCAACTCCTTAGAACTGTAGGGGGAGCAAATTTCTCGACCGTGTCGGCGGTGTTTCAGGCAAGTTACGCGACCGAAGTCTCTCCTCTACCCTAGCCTTAACGGCTCTGTGGAAGCATTTAGGGGCGGAGCGCGGCTTCATTGACGGCGGGTAGTCTTAAACCGTGGTTGATAGAAGAAGCTTAGGCTCGTGGCTGGAAGGCCCTCCGTCCGACGAAAACTCATGGCCCGGCAAGCGCCTCGGCCGGCCCAAGACCGGCCCCGGCAGCATCGGCCGGGTTGGTCCGCGGCTGGGCGCGATTCTTATCGACTGGGCTATCGCCTCGGTGATTTCCTACGCCTTCTTCGGGTGGTCGTCCACGGCCACCCTGGTGATCTTTGCGATCGAACAGATAGTGCTTGTGGGCCTGCTCGGTTACAGCATTGGCCACCGCGTGTTCAGCCTCCAGGTACAGCGCCTCGACGGCACGGCAGCCGGGTTCCTCCCGGCCCTCGTGCGGAGCCTGCTGCTGTGCCTGGTGATTCCCGCCGTCGTCTTCGACACCGACCAGCGCGGCCTTCATGACCGCGCCATGGGCACCGTCCTGGTCAAGGTCCAGCACAAACGCTAAGCACGACGACGGCGGCGGCCGGGCGCCGCCGCTCTTTCAGGGCCGGGGCAGCGGGCCCGGGAAACAGCAATCAAAAAAGGACCCTTTCCGAAGCGGCAACGTTCGGGAAGGGTCCTTTTTTGATGCTTCAGCCGGCACTGCGCCGGCTCAGAGGTTAGCGTCCGCGGGAAGCCTTGCGGTCCGGGCGTGCCTTGTACGGGTCGATTCCCTTGGGGATGGGCAGGCGCGTGCCCAGTGCGGCCAGACGCTTGTTGACCGCCTGGACCTCCTGCTTGGTCAGGGCCTTAGGCAGCTTCTTGGCCTTCTTGGCCACCTGGGAAAGGGGAGTCAGGTTGTCGCCGTTGCCGGTCTGGATGACGTGGACCGGAACGTTCGGGGCGATGCGGTTCATTCGCCGGCGTTCGCCGTCGGCCAGGGCCTTGGCACGGCCCGGGGCGCCCTCGGTCACCAGGACGATGCCCGGGCGGCCGATGGCACGGAAGACGGCTTCCTGGCTGCGGGGGTTGATGGCCACCGGCTGCTCTTCCAGGATCCAGCCGCGGCGGAGGATGCTCAGTGCGGCGCCGGAAGCGCCGGCCTGGCCCTCAATCTGTGTGAAGGCGGCCCGCTCGGCACGGCGGGACAGGATAAACACGGCGGCCAACAGGGCCAGCGGAACCGCGATGATGAGCATCGTGATCCAGTTGTCGATCAGCAGACCGATGATCAGCCCGACGGCGATGATGCCCAGGAACGCGCCCAGCATCACCCACACCAGGTTGGGGTCGTTGCGCCGCGTCATCTTGAAGACGTCGGCAATCTGCTTCATGCGGCCCGGGCCTTTTTTCTTCTTCTCCGCTTTGGGCTTGCGGGAGAAGAGGCCGCGGCGGGCGCTCTTGGGTGCGTCGGAATCTGTGCTGTTGGCCATAGTGGTTCAATTCTACGTGATTCAAGCGTCCGGTCCGTGCGGCCCGGCGCGGACGAAGCCCAAGGCCGGGGCATTCCGCGGTCCGGGTTCGCGGTGGGCGTACGCCGGCGCCCCCACCGGAACGGCCAGAGTGGACAGAGGCCGTTGGCCGGCAGGGGTGGATGGTGCTTTCAGTGGTGGTCAGCGGCGGGCGAGGATGGAGGATGCCTCCTGCAGGGTGGTGCCGGAATCCTCGATGTGTGCCAGCTGCGGCGGGAGCTCCAGGCCCTTTTTGCGCATGGCACCCGCCCAAAGCCGGCCGGCCCGGTACGAGGAACGCACCAGGGGGCCGCTCATTACCCCAAGGAAACCCAGTTCAGTGGCCTCCTCGCTGAGCTCCACAAATTCCTGCGGCTTGACCCACCGGTCCACCGGCAGATGCCGCTCGCTGGGCCGCAGGTACTGGGTGATCGTGAGCAGGTCGCAGCCGGCGCCGCGCAGATCCCGCAGTGCGCCGGAGATCTCCTCACGGGTTTCGCCCATCCCCAGGATCAGGTTGGACTTGGTGACCATCCCCAGTTTCTGTCCCTGCGTGATGACGTCCAGCGATCTTTCGTACCGGAAGGCCGGACGGATGCGCTTGAACAGCCGCGGAACGGTCTCCACGTTGTGCGCAAAGACCTCGGGGCGCGCATCGCAGATGGCCTCAATGTGCTCGGGCTTGCCGGAAAAATCGGGGATCAGGATTTCGACGCCGGTTCCCGGGTTCAGCTCGTGGATTTTGCGGATGGTCTCGGCATAGAGCCAAACCCCTTCGTCCTCCAGATCATCGCGGGCGACGCCGGTGACGGTCGCGTAGCGAAGGTTCATCTTCTGCACCGACCTGGCCACCTTGGTCGGTTCGAAAATGTCGACGGCGGAAGGCTTGCCGGTGTCAATCTGGCAGAAGTCGCAGCGGCGGGTGCATTCAGAGCCGCCGATGAGGAAGGTGGCCTCCTTGTCCTCCCAGCATTCAAAGATGTTGGGGCAGCCGGCCTCTTCACAGACGGTGTGAAGGCCCTCTTTCTGCACCTGGCTCTTGAGCTGGACGTACTCGGGGCCGATGGAGACCTTCGCCTTGATCCACTCGGGCTTGCGTTCCACGGGGACGGCCACGTTGCGCTGTTCGATGCGCAGCAGGCGGCGGCCTTCGGGTGCAAGAGTCATAGGAGGGCTCCTTTCGACCGGCCGGCGGCTTCGCCTGGTTCCGGAGTGGCGGTGTCCGTGGGAACTGGGTGTTCGCGGACAAGGTGTTCCCTGCGGCGGAAGAGTTCTTCTTCCACCCGGGCCACCAGATCGTTCGGTGTTACGCTGCGGCCGGTTTCGGCCGAGATGGTGGTGGTTCCGGCGTCGGCGATTCCACACGCAATGATTTGGCTGTACGGCGCAAGGTCGTTGCTGCAGTTCAGGGCAAAACCGTGCATGGTGACTCCGTGGTGGACCCGGATGCCAATGGCGGCAATCTTGCGGTCGCTGCCGCCACTGCGGACCCAGACTCCGGACCGTCCGGCCACGCGTTCACCACTAATGCCGTAGTCATCCAAAACGCTGATAAGCGCGTCCTCGAGAATCTCGACATATTCGGCAACTTTTGTGGGGTCGGGGAGCCGGAGGATGGGGTAGCCCACCAACTGGCCCGGGCCATGCCAGGTGAGCTTGCCGCCGCGGTCCACCGGAATGACCGGGGTTCCGTCGAAGGGGCGCTCATGGTCCTCGGTGCGCTTGCCCGCGGTGTACACGGGGGAGTGCTCAAGGAGCAGCACGGTATCCGGTGCAGTTCCGGCCAGCACCTCAGCATGGAGGGAACGCTGCCGGTCCCAGCCATCCAGGTAATTTACGTAGTGCGGGGCGAAACCGACGCGCAGGAACTCCAAAGCCATGGGGCTAGCCTAGACCGCCCGCACCCAACTTCCGACTATGGGATACCTCACATTCACTGAACCGCTGGAAGCGGGCTGTGGATAACTTCTGCACGACGCCGGAATCCGGTCTAGAACAGATGCATGGAATCCTATGGAGCGGCCGGAGCGGTGCCCGCCGCCGAGCGTCCACCCGAGGTCGAGTCCGGGTACCGGGCCGGCCGGCTGCTGGGCTCGGGCCGGGCCGGCAGGGTGTGGCTGGCGGTGCGCGGACACGACGGCGCCCACTTTGCCCTCAAGACGCCGGCAGCGGCCGGGGACGGTCCGGCGGGAACTTTTGAAACGCGGCGCGAGCTGAACATCCTCTCCCGGTTTGAACATGAAAACCTGCTGCAGCTGTTCACGGTGCTCGAGACGAGCCACGGGCCCGGGCTGCTGAGCGAATATGCCGAGGGTGGCTCTTTGGTCCGGATCGCTGCCGCGCGTGGGCCGTTGACGGCCGGCGAGGCCGTTACCGTCCTGGTGGGCATCGGCTCGGCGCTGGCATACCTGCACGGGCAGGGGGTTTCCCACGGGCAGATAACCCCCGGCAACATCCTCTTTTCGGCGCAGGGGAAACCGCTGCTCGGTGATCTCGGCACCGCGCAGCTGTTCGGTACCGGCTCTGCAACGGGTATGCCGGGCGGGCACGGAGCTGCAGACCGGACCGGCCCGGAAGCGGCGACCGGCCAGTCTTTCGCCGGCCCGGCAGGAGACGTGCACGCTCTGGCGGCCTTGGGATGGCTGGCACTGACCGGGCATCCCCTGCCGCCTCGGACGCACCGCCCGCGGCTGTCGGCCCTGCTTCCAGCCGTTCCGCCGCTTCTGGCTGAGGCTATTGAGGCAGGTTTGGCCGACGATCAGGACCGCCGTCCCGACGCTGCGGAATTTGTCCGGCTCGTGTTCGCCTCCGCGGTTGCCGAACCGCTGGATCTGGCCATGCCGGTTCCCAGTGCAGGGCCGGAAGCAGACAGCCGCCGCGCCCGGACCGAGCGGGGAAGGGCCGTGCGCGGGCTGCACAGGGGGCGGTGGTCAACGCTTACAGAGGGAAGAAGCCGGGGCGGAGCCGGGGGAAGCGGGCCCGGGATCTCCGGCGGGATGCGGCGCGGCAACCGGGTGCCGCTGAGCGTGGCTGCACTGCTGGTGGCGGCCACGATGGGGGTGGGCGCCGTGGCCGTTGCGGCTCCCGAGCTGCTGCCGGGGAAAGGCGGCACTGAATCCTCCGGTCCGGATGCTGCAGCGGAAGAAGGCGGGACAACGGAGGGGGATCCGAAGCAGGGGGAAGGCGCATTGGGTGAAGGAGGCCAGCCGGAGAACGAAAAGGCACCCGGAACTCCCGGACCGCAGGAACATGACCGGGGACGTGAACAAACAGCGAATCCGCCACCGGATGCGGGAGCGGAAACCGCCGGGGCGCGGGGGCCGCTGACGGAAACACCGGAACCGAAACTCCAAGCGCTGGTGAGGGGAGAGGACCCGGTGGCCGCAGCCGGTGCGCTCGCAGAACTGCGGGCCCGTGCATTCAGCACGGCCAACGCGGAACTTCTGGACGGGGTCAACATTCCCGGCTCTTCCGCCATGATTACGGACCGTGCGGAGATCGCCAAACTGGCGGCAGCCGGAACATTCCTCTCCGGTCTGTCCGTGGAGATTCTCTCCGCCGGACCGGTGCTGCCGGGGGAAGCCGGACGGGTCAGCCTGCCGGCAGCCGTATCCACCTCGGCGTACGCGGAGCGCGATGCCGGGGGAGGCACGGTGCGCAATACGGCAGCCCTGTCGCACCAGGACATCGTCCTGATCATGGTGCGCACGCCGGCTGGATGGCGCATCGAGGACATCCTCCCGGCTCCGGCGTGAGCCGCAGAGGCGGGACCTGCACGCGCCGTCCCGGCCCGCCCTGAGGCGTCCGGGGCCGCCCGAAAGATAGGATCGGGGAATGAGTTCAACTCCCTATCTTCGGTTTCCCGATCTGCACGACGACCTCGTTACCTTTGTGGCGGAAGATGACGTCTGGGTGGCCTCGCTGACGGGCGGCCGTGCCTGGCGGATCTCGTCTATGCAGCTTCCGGCGCGAAATCCCCGGTTTTCACCTGACGGTTCCACCATTGCCTGGAGCGTGGTGCAGGGCAGCGCCCCCGAGGTGGTGGCTGCGGATACCGAGGGCGGAGACTTCCGCCAGCTGACGTACTGGGGCAACCAGGGCACCCGGGTCCGGGGCTTCAGCGCCTCCGGCAACGTGATTGCCATCAGCCCTTTCGAACACGAGGATTTCCGGCTGCGCTGGGCCTATGAAGTGCCGCTGGACGGAACCGCTCCCCGGGCCCTGCCTTACGGGCCGGTTGATGCGGTAGCCGAGGGTCCCGCAGTGGGCGACGAACGCCCCGTCGTCGTCGGCTCCGTGATGACCCGCGAACCGGCCTGGTGGAAGCGTTACCGCGGCGGCACCGCCGGCAAACTGTGGATCGACGCCGACGGCAACGGTGAATTTGAACGTCTCGTGCCGGAGCTGGACGGGAACCTGACGGATCCGATGTGGATCGACGGCCGGGTTGTCTTCCTCAGCGACCATGAGGGCTACGGCAACCTGTATTCAGTGACGCCGCAGGGGACCGACCTGCGCCGGCACACGGACTTTGGCGAGTATTACGTCCGCCATGCATCGACGGACGGCCAGCGGATCGTCTTCGAATCCGCCGGTACCCTGTGGCTGCTCCCCTCCCTGGACGGCGAGGCCCGGCCCCTGGACATCACGCTGGGATCGGCGGGCACCGGCCGCCGTCCGCGGCAGCTGAACGCCGGAGCCCATCTGGCTTCGGTCCTGCCGGACACCGAAGGAACAGCGTCAGTGGTGGAAACCCACGGCACGCTGCACTGGCTGACGCACCGCGACGGTCCGTCCCGCGTCATCGAGGCTGACTCCGCCGTCCGCGCCCGCCTGGGCCGGCCGCTGACCGGCGGACGGGCCGTGTATGTGGCGGACCAGGGCGGCGAGGAATCCCTTTATGTCCGCAGCGTCTTTGCCGACCTGGATCTGCCCGCAGCCCCCGTCCCCGCCTCCTCGGTGGCGGAGGCTCCCCGGCCGGCGGCCGCTGCGGCACCCAAAGCGGCAGAGCCCGAGCCGGACCTGCCCCGCCCGGTCTCCGCAGCTACCGGCACTCCGGTTCCGGCTTCTGCCGTTACCGCGCCGGTTCCGGCGGAAGCGGCGAAGGCTCCAGAGCCGGCCGGCGAGCAGGCGGAGCAGCGGAAACAGGAAGAAGCAGCGCCCGCAGCCGGGGACGAAAAGTCCGCCCGGACGCTGCGCATCCCCTTTGACAAGCCGACGCGCGTGGCCCAGATCGCCGCAGCCAGCGACGGAACAGCCGTGGCCGTGTCCACCGAATACGGAGAAGTTTTCCTCCTGGACCCGGAGACGGGCAGCCTTCGGCGTGTTGCCACCACCGGCCACGGAGCCGTTGACCAGCTTGCGTTCTCACCCGACTCGCAGTGGCTTACCTGGGCGGAGCCCGTCACCGGAGAAGGCGCCCGCGCCCGGATCCGGCTGGTTCGTGTCGACGACCCCGCAGCGGCCATCATCGATGTGACCGACGGCCGGTTCCGCGACCATGCCCCGGCCTTCACAGTGGATGGACGTTACCTGGCGTTCCTGTCCGAGCGCAGTTTCGACCCCGTTTACGACACCCACCGCTTCGACCTGAGCTTCCCGTCATCGACCAAGCCCTTCCTCGTGGCCCTGGCCGCGGACACCCCATCCCCCTTCGGTCCCTCCGTCCACGGGCTTCCCGTCCCGCGGGCTGAAAAGCAGCCGGTGGCCTCGGATGATGCGGCGGAACCGGCGGCAACCGGTCCCCGCTCCGTGGTTGACGAGGCGGGAATCTCCGACCGAATCATTGCGGTGCCCGTGCCCCAGGGCCGCTATGAAAAGCTCACCGCCGCGGACGGCGCCCTGCTGTGGCTCGCCTCGGACAGCTATGGCGTCACGGGGGACGGCCGGGCTTCGGCCGGAGACCGCCAGCCCGCAAGCCGGCTGGAACGCTTTGACCTGGAGAAAAAGGACGTTTCGGTCCTGGTGCCGGCGCTGGATGATTACGAGATCAGCGGCGACGGCCGGAAGGTTGTCTACGTCCACGAACAGCAGGTGCATGCCGTCCCGTCGTCGTCCCGCGCCGACAACGACTCACCCGAGCACGTCACCGTGGACCTCAGCCGGATCCGTGTCCTGCTGGAACCGGTGAAGGTCTGGGGCCAGGAATTTGATGAGGCCTGGCGGCTGCAGCGGGACTTCTTCTGGGCGCCCGACATGGGCGGACTGGACTGGGAGGGCATCCACGCCCGGTACCGTCCCCTGGTGGAGAACCTGGGTTCGCATGATGACCTGGTGGACCTGCTGTGGGAGATGCACGGCGAGCTGGGCACCTCCCACGCATACGTCATGCCCAAACCTGCGGCAGAACCCGGTGCCGGCGCCCAGGGATTCCTGGGCGCGGACCTGCGTCCCGGTGCCGGCGGATGGGAAGTCGTGCGGATCCTGTCCTCCGAGTCGTCCGATCCGCAGGCTGTTTCGCCGCTGGCAGCTCCCGGGGCGGACGTGCACCCCGGTGACGTCATTGCCGCCGTCGACGGCCGGCCCGTGTCCGTGGACCAGGGGCCAGCCCCGCTGCTTTCCAACGCGGCCGGGCGAACCGTGGAACTGACCATTGTCCGTTCACCGCGGGACGGCGCCGGCGCGCCGAGCCAGCGCCGCATCGCCGTCGTGCCCCTGCGCAGTGAGGAACGCCTGCGCTACCAGAACTGGGTCGCGGCGAACCGCAGGATAGTCCGGGAAGCGTCCAACGGCGGTTTCGGGTATCTGCACATTCCGGACATGGTGGCCAGCGGCTGGTCACAGCTGCACCGCGACCTGGACCAGGAATCGTCCCGCAACGCACTGATTGTGGATGTGCGGCGCAACCGCGGCGGCCACACCTCCCAGCTGGTGGCGGAACTGATTGGCCGCAAGGTCACCGCCTGGACACTGGCACGCGGCGAGCAGCCCAGCACCTACCCGGCGCACGCTCCGCGCGGACCCGTGGTGATCCTGACCGATG
This sequence comes from Arthrobacter citreus, assembly GCF_038405225.1. Lineage (NCBI taxonomy): Bacteria > Bacillati > Actinomycetota > Actinomycetes > Micrococcales > Micrococcaceae > Arthrobacter > Arthrobacter citreus. The sequence goes on along the minus strand of NZ_CP151657.1, from coordinate 1,849,010 downwards.
AATTTGCCGGATCCGACGGCGACATCATCACCCAGGTGGCCAAGCTGCGCGGCATCGGCCCCGTGGTGGGCATGCGGACCTGGGGCGGCGTGGTGGGCATTGACGGCCGGTTCAAGCTGGTGGACGGCACCGGAGTGAACCAGCCCCGTTACGGTTTCTGGGTCACCGGCGGCATCGGCTGGACGGTGGAAAACTACGGCGTCGACCCGGACATCGAAGTGCCCTTCCCACCGCACGCTTATGCTGCCGGCGAGGACCCCCAGCTGGAGCACGGCGTGGGCATCCTGAAGGAAATGCTGTCGGAGCTGCCGACGGACGAGCCGCCGGCTCTGGCCGGGTACCCGTCGCTGCAGCCGGCGCCCCTGCCGGCGCGGCCGCAGACATCAAACCCGGAAGGGAAGCCGCCGGAGGGAGCGGGGGAGAAGGCAGCAATCCTGCCCGGACCAGTACGCGCGGGAACCGGTGAAACCGGAAACCGGGACAGCCGGCATTAGGGCACACGATGACCGCCCGGCTCCGTTCTCGCGGTGCCGGGCTGGTCAGCTGTGGGTCGCCGGCATCCCCGCCGGGTTTCGGCTGCGTCCGGTCGTCCTGATGCCGGCCCATGTGGTCCGTACGAACTCTGGCCTTCCCCGGAGCGCTGTATGAGCGCCAACAGCCACGCAGCACACGTGCGCTGGGTACCGATGGCGCTCGTTTTCGTTGGCGGTGCCGCCGGTGTAGCCGGACGAGAAGGCCTCGCACTGGTCATCCCGAACTTGGGTGACATCTCCGTGGCCATCCCGGTCATTAACGCGGTTGGGGCCTTTCTGCTTGGCTGCCTCTACGAGGCCATCACCCGCACGGGCAGCACGCCGACCGGCGGGAAGCTGAAGCTGCTGCTCGGGACGGGCTTCTGCGGCGGGTTCACCACCTATAGTTCGCTGGCCACCGACACTGCCCTGTACCTCCGCGACTCTCTGCCCTGGGCAGCTCTGATCTACGCACTCGGAACTGTGCTTGCAGGTGCCTGCAGCACCTGGGCGGGCATTGCCGTGGCGAGCAGAATCAGCACCCGTGGCCCGGGTGGACGGAATGACAGCCGGCGTGGGGCCTCTTCATGACCCCCTTGATTTTTCTGGTGCTGATGCTGGCCGGCGGGCTGGGCGCCGTCGCGAGGTTCGTGATTGACGGGCTTGTCCGATCGCGACTAAAGACCACGTTCCCGTGGGCAACGACAATCATCAACGTCTCCGGATCCCTTGTGCTCGGACTGCTCACCGGACTCACATTCATGCGCCTGGAGCCGACGGACCTCTCCGTCATCATAGGCGCCGGGTTCCTGAGCGGTTATACAACCTTCAGTACTGCAAGTTACGAGACGGTGCAGCTCATTAAGCAGGGCCGCTTTGGCGCGTCGTTCATCAGCGGCGTTGTGATGCTTGTGCTCTCAGTGGCGGCCGCCCTCATCGGCCTGGGGGTGGGAGCGGCACTATAAACTTCGGCGGGTGGACCGGAAGCGGAGACTATTTCGGTCAACCTCCGGATCCCATGCCGATCCTTGGAAAGCGAAATGCAAATTCGGCCCCTGCCCCGGACGGGACAGGGGCCGTTTTGCTACGGCAAACTGGTGCCTAGGATTCCAGCGTCGCCTCCAGCGAGATCTTGATGCCGGCGAGGGCCTGGGAAACCGGGCAGCCGCTCTTGGCGGCTTCGGCGATGTCCTCGAACTCCTCGGCGGTGAGGCCCGGGACAACAGCGGTCACCTTGAGCAGGCTTTCGGTGATGCCGGTGCCGGGAACGAAGGTAACGTCAGCTGACGTTTCAATCCGCTCGGCGGTCTTGCCGGCTTCGGCCAGGCCGTTGCTGAAAGCCATGGAGAAGCAGGCGGAGTGGGCCGCGGCAATGAGCTCCTCGGGGCTGGTCTTGCCGTTGGCTTCCTCGGCGCGGGCCTTCCACGTGACGTCGTAGGTTCCCAGGCCGGAGCTGTCGAGGGTGACCTCGCCCTTGCCGTTGAAGAGATCGCCGTTCCATACGGTGTGGGCTGAGCGGACTGTAGCCATGGGGGGCTCCTTAAAAAGCGGATGGGATGAAGGCCGGCAGTTGCCGGCACTTCATCCCATCCTATTCAGAGTCGCGCGGCAGGATCTACCGCAGCGGCCGGAGCGGCTGCTCCGCTGAGCCAGTCCGCGGGAGCGGCTCTCACGCGGTTGTTACCACATGGTGGCGAGGGCGATGTTCAGCACCGTCAGGATGCCGACGCCGTTGGCCAGCAGTCCGCTGACCGGCTGATCCTTCTTGTACCGGCGCTGGCCAATGAAGGCGAGCACGGCAATGACCAGGGCAACAGTCAGCTTGACCGCGATCTTGATGTGGTTGACGTCGTAGTCATCCATTTCGGCCAGGCCAACGAGCAGCAATCCGGTGACCAGCTGCAGCAGTGCGGCGTGGAACTGGCCGGGCATCACCGTGGGGTTCTTGATTCTCGCGAACCAGATGCCAACGATGATGGCTGCGCCAAGGATGTGCAGGAAGACAAGGAAGCTCTGTAGGAAGTCCATAATTCCAGCTTACCGACACCCCGTCAGCATTCTGTGCCGGAGGGGCGGGGCAAAAGGTAACTATTCTACAACAGGTAGAAAAGGGTGGTCCAGGCAGCACAAAGGGCGCCTCCCCGAAGGAAAGCGCCCTCTGCGGCGAAACGGCTACCGGATCCTGAAGTTACAGGCCCAGGTCCGCCGAGAAGTTGCCTTCTTCAAGCCGTGCCTTCAGCGTCTGCAGGAAGCGTCCCGCATCGGCGCCGTCCACGAGACGGTGGTCGTAGGACAGGGACAGGTACATCATGGAGCGGATGGCAATGGTGTCGTTGCCCTCGGCGTCGGTCAGGACGACGGGACGCTTGACGATCGCACCGGTTCCCAGGATGCCCACCTGCGGCTGGTTGATGATCGGGGTGTCGAAGAGTGCGCCAACGGAACCAATGTTGGTGATCGTGAAGGTTCCGCCGGACAGCTCGTCGGGTCCGATCTTGCCGTTCTTGGTCCGCGAACCGACGTCGCCGATGCGCTTGGCCAGGCCCGCGATGTTCAGGTCGCCGGCGTCGTTGATGACCGGTACCAGTAGGCCCTTTTCAGTGTCCACGGCGATCGCCAGGTGCTCGGCGTCGTGGTACGTGATCTGCTGGGCGTCCGAATCGTAGGAAGCGTTCAGCTTGGGGTGCTGCTTCAGCGCTTCGGTCACGGCCTTGGCGATGAACGGCAGGAAGGTTAGCTTCGCGCCGTTCTGGGCGGCGAAGGACTCCTTGGCGGAGGTGCGCAGCTTGGCGATGCGCGTCATGTCCACTTCCTGGACCTGGGTCAGCTGAGCCGAGACCTGCAGCGACTCGACCATGCGGCGGGCGATCGTCTGGCGGATCCGCGGTGCCTTCACCGTGGTGCCGCGCAGCTTGGCGCTTGCTTCGCTGATCTGTGCCGGAGCTGCCTTGTCGGAGGACGAGGAAGCCGGGGAAGCGGCCGGTGCGGCGGCGGGCTTGGACTCAGCAGCCTTCTTGGCTTCGGCAGCCTCAAGGACATCCTGCTTGCGGATGCGGCCGGCGACGCCGGAACCCTTCACCGTGGACAGGTCCACGCCGTGCTGGTTGGCAAGCTTGCGCACCAGCGGAGTGACATAGGTGCCTTCAGACTCGGAGGCCGCGGGAGCTTCCTGCTTCGGGGCTTCCTGCTTCGGAGCCTCGGCCTTGGGCTCAGGCTTCTTCTCCTCCTGCTTGGGGGCAGGCGCTTCTTCCTTCTTCGGCTCCGCTGCCGGAGCTTCGCGCTCGTCGTTGGAGGCTGCCGCTACGGGCTCGGCTTCCTTCGGCTCGGCCTTCGCGGGAGCGGCGGCACCGGAACCGATGACGGCCAGAACAGCGCCAACCTCGGCGGTGTCGTCCTCATTGACGCGGATTTCCAGCAGCTTGCCGGCAACGGGGGAGGGGATCTCGGTGTCAACCTTGTCGGTGGATACCTCGAGCAGGGGCTCGTCAACCTCGACGTCGTCGCCCACGGCCTTCAGCCAGCGGGTAACGGTGCCTTCGGTGACGGACTCGCCCAGGGCGGGCAGGGTCACTTCAGTGCCCTCAGCAGAGTCGGACGACTCGGCAGCGGGAGCTTCCTGTGCCGGAGCTTCCTGCGCTGCCGGAGCCTCTTCGGCCGGAGCTTCCTCAGCCGGTGCCTCTTCGGCGGGGGCTTCCTCGGCGGGGGCCGCATCAGCGGAGCCGGAGCCATCGCCAATGCGCACCAGCGCCTGGCCAACTTCAGCTGTTTCGTCTTCGGCCACGAGGATTTCCTCGATGACGCCGGCAACGGGGGAGGGGATCTCGGTATCAACCTTGTCGGTGGATACTTCCAGCAGCGGCTCGTCTACCTCGACGCTGTCGCCCACGGCCTTGAGCCAGCGGGTAACGGTGCCTTCGGTGACGCTTTCACCAAGGGCGGGTAAGTTCACGGTTTCAGACATATTGTCCCCGTTTCTCCTTATTAGAATCTGTTGACCAGCCGTACCGCTGGTGCTGGTGGTGTGAAGCCTAGTGCACCCGGAGGGTTGGCTGCCGGGTGCACTAAGCAGGTGGTTCTTGGTCTAGCCGTGCAGGGGCTTGCCGGCGAGGGCCATGGCAGCCTCGCCGAGGGCTTCGTTCTGCGTCGGGTGTGCGTGCAGCAGGCTCGCCAGGTCTTCCGGGTATGCTTCCCAGTTCACGATCAGCTGTGCCTCACCGATCTGCTCACCGATGCGTCCGCCGATCATGTGGACACCCACAATGGGGCCGTCCTTTTCGCGGACCATCTTGATCAGGCCGGAGGAGCCCAGGATGGAGGTCTTGCCGTTGCCGGCCAGGTTGTACTCCTGGACCTGGACGTTCTCGTCGCCCAGCTTGGCCTTGGCGGCCTTTTCAGTCAGGCCCACCGAAGCGATTTCCGGCTCGCAGTAGGTGACCTTGGGGATGTTGACGTCTTCGACGATGACCGGCTTAAGCCCGGCGATCTCCTCGGCCACAAAAATGCCCTGCTGGAAGCCGCGGTGGGCCAGCTGCAGGCCGGGAACAATGTCGCCAACGGCGTACACGTTGCCCACGCCGGTGTGCAGGCGCTCGTTGGTGATGACAAAGCCGCGGTCCATGGTCAGGCCCGCTTCTTCGTAGCCCAGGTTGGCGGTGACCGGGCCGCGGCCCACGGCCACGAGCATCAGGTCCGCTTCGTAGGTCTTGCCGTCCGCGAGCGTGACGACGACGCCGTCGTCGTTCTGCTTCACGTTGTCGAAGAAGATGCCCGTGCTGAACTTGATGCCGCGCTTCTTGTACGCGCGTTCGAGCTGCTTGACGATCGCTGCGTCTTCATTGGGGACCAGCGACGGCAGGCCTTCAATGATGGTGACGTCCACGCCGAAGGAGTTCCACACCGAGGCGAACTCCACGCCGATGACGCCGCCGCCGAGGATGATGGCGCTCTTGGGAACGGTGTCCATCTTCAGCGCCTGGTCGGAGGTGATGACCTTGCCGCCGATTTCCAGGCCCGGCAGTGAACGGGAGTAGGAGCCGGTGGCCAGGATGATGTTGGCGCCCGTGTAGGTTTCGCCGTTGACCTCGATGGTCTTTTCGCTGGTGAGCTTGCCTTCACCCTCGATAACGGTGATGCCCTTGGACTTGATCAGGCCCTGGAGGCCGCGGAACTTGCCCGCAATGATGTTGTCCTTGTAGGAGTTCACCGCCACCATGTCCACGGAATCGAAGGTGGCCTTGATGCCGTACTTCGAAGCGGACTTGGCGTTCTCAGCGATTTCGGCCGAGTGCAGCAGGGCCTTGGTGGGAATGCAGCCGTTGTGGAGGCAGGTGCCGCCGAGCTTTCCCTTTTCGATAAGTCCTACGGAGAAACCCAGCTCCACGGAGCGAAGGGCAGCGGCATAACCGCCGCTTCCTCCTCCGAGGATCAGGATGTCGAATTCTTGCGCAGTTGCCTTTTCGGCCACTTGGACGCTCCCTCGCGTAATCGGTGACGCACATGGGCGCGTCGTTTTAGTGATTTGGGCGGTCGTGATTGTCTCTCACACTATCCCGCCGGCAGGACTCCATCCACTCGATGAAGGCCCGCCGGCGGGAAGTGTAACGAGAAACACCAGTCACAACGGTCGTTACCGGTGGCCCCTGAACGGGGCCGGTGCTATAGGCCGGGCTTAGGCGGAGCGGGAGACGACGTCTTCCGCGTAGGCCACCAGCGTGCGGACGGCGACGCCGGTGCCCTCCTTGGGCGTGTAGCCGTACGGCGAGCCTTCGTTGAAGGCGGGGCCGGCAATGTCCAGGTGGGCCCAGGGGATCTTGACGCCGTCAACTTCGCCGACAAACTCGCGCAGGAACGTCGCGGCCGTCATCATGCCGCCAAACCGTTCGCCGTGGTTGGCGATGTCAGCGACCTGCGAATCCAGGCTGGCGCGCAGTTCCTCCGGAATGGGCATCGGCCAGAAGAGTTCTCCGGCGCGGTCCGCGGCCGCCTTGACGGCGTCGCGCACGCCCTCCTCGCCCATGACAGCCGATACCCGGTTGCCCAGGGCGATCATCTGGGCGCCTGTGAGGGTGGCGACGTCGATCAGCACGTCGGGGGCTTCCTCGGATGCGGCGACGAGGCCGTCGGCCATGACCAGGCGTCCCTCGGCGTCGGTGTTGAGCACCTCGACGGTCCGGCCGCCGTAGGTCGTCATGACGTCGCCCGGGCGCTGGGCGGTGCCCGAGGGCATGTTCTCGGCGAGGCACAGCCAGGCCGTGACCTTCACGGGCAGGCCCAGATCGGCGATGGCGAGCAGTGCGTTCAGGACGACGGCGGCTCCGCCCATGTCGCACTTCATGGTCTGCATGCCCGCGGCAGGCTTCAGCGAGAGTCCGCCGGAATCAAAGGTGATGCCCTTGCCCACCAGGGCCAGCTTGGCCTTGGCGCGCTGCGGCGCGTATTCCACCTTGACCATGCGCGGCGGGCGGGATGAACCCTTGCCCACGCCCATCAGTCCGCCGAAGCCGTCACGCTCCAGCTTCTTTTCGTCCATGACGGTCACCTTGACCTTGGACGAGAGGGGCTTGGCCAGGTCCTTGGCGGCGGCGGCGAAGGTTTCCGGGTACAGGTGGCTCGGGGGCTGGTTGACCAGCGTCCGGGTTGCATTTACCGCGCGGCCCAGGATGCGGGCGCGTTCCAGTGCCGGCTTGAGCGCCTTCTCGTCGGCGGCGGGAGTGACAATGATGATGCTGCTGACGGGCTCCTTGGGCGCGGTGCCCTTGTCGGTGCGGTGCTCGGAGTAGCTGTAGGCGCCGAACAGGGCGCCCTCGGCGACGGCGGCGGCGTCGGCTACGGTCGCGGCCGGCAGGGCCAGGGCCACGGACTCGGTGCCGGCGAGCTGCCGTACGGCCGAGCCCGCGGCGCGGCGCAGTGCCTCTTCGCTGAGCGGAACACCGGCGGTGACCTTGCCGACTCCGGCCAGGACCAGCATCTGGGCTTCCAGTTCGGGAAGCCCGGGCAGGCGGTGCACCTCGTCGGCGGCACCGGTGACGCCGAGCAGGGGCAGTGACGCGGCGAGGGCGGAAGCCGCCTTGGGGCTCAGCGGACTCTCAACCAGAACGGGGCCGCCGGAAGTCTGGCCAATCCCTACCACCAGTGCCTGGGCCGGTACTTTCTGCACGTCCCGGGAGACCACCGACAGATTTGGCTCGTTCGTTTTGACCACGAAGTTTCATCCTTACCTATTGCATGAATTGGTTGGCTGGTGCCGCGTTTCCCCCGCGTCCCGCATAGTGCGGAGCGGCGCCTCTGTACAGATCGTAGTCTCTTGCCGCCGCTGCCGAGGTTTGCGAAGCGGGAGTGCGCCCTCGGCGGACGGGAATGAAACGCGGGGCAGGCGGCGTTTACCCTTGAGTAAACAGCGCGCACCTGCGCCGCCCCGGCCGTCCGGCGGAGATTTCTCCGCAGACCGAAGCGGGGACACTCCGCATACCTCGGGAGACCGAAGCACATGGAAGCACAGAAGGGGAAGACATGCTTGATCCGCTGACCCTGTTTAACTTGAATCCGGAAGTCGCCGGCGACGCCGGCCTGAACGGATTGCAGCTTCTGGTGGGCTTCACCGGCTTTGCTGAGGCGGGACACGTTGTGTCCCAGATCCGCGACGAGCTGCTGGAAACGCTTGACCATGACCTCGTGGCGACTTTCGACGCCGACCAGCTCATCGACTACCGGGCACGCCGCCCCCAGATCTTCTTCGTGGAAGACCATTTAACGGACTACGAGCCGCCGCTGCTCAACCTGTACCGGCTTTACGACGGATTGGGAGAGCCCTTCCTGTTCCTGACCGGTTTTGAACCGGACGTGCAGTGGGAACGGTTTGCCGCCGCCGTCGTGCATCTGGCCAAGACGTTTGACGTGCAGCAGGTGAGCTGGATCCATTCGATTCCCATGCCCGTGCCGCACACCCGCCCCGTGGGCGTGACGGTCCACGGCAACCGGCCTGACCTCATGGCCGGGATCAGCTCCTGGCGGCCGAGCGCGCAAATCCAGGCCGCCGTCGGCCATATTCTGGAACTGCGGCTCACCCAGGCCGGAATCGACGTCGTCGGGCATGCCATGCACGTGCCCCATTACCTGGCCGAAGCCGAATTCCCTCCCGCCGCAGTGGCGGGTCTGGAGTATCTGGGAGCCGCAGCTTCGCTGGTGCTGCCCACGGACCGGCTCCGCGAAGCCGGCCGCGACGTCGAACGCCAGATCGCCGAGCAGGTGGAGGCATCCGCCGAAGTCAAGGGCGTGGTGGCGACGCTGGAAAAGCGCTATGACGAGTACACGGACAGCAACGTGCGCCGCTCATTGCTGGTGAAGGACAATGACGAGCTTGCCAATGCCGAGGAGCTGGGTGCAGCTGTCGAAGCGTATCTGGCCAGCCCGCAGGCGGAAGAGGAATCCGAGGCGCTGTGGCCGGAGAACCATCCGGCCGATCATGAAAGCACAACGGAGGAAACAGAAACTGGTGGGAACGCTGACACGACGGGACAGGCCGGCCGGGAGTCCGGGACAGGGCCGCGGGACTACCCCCGGGAGTAAGTCTCCGGAGGCGCGCCGGTGAAGGCTTCCCGCGCCTGGCTTGTCTGGGGGATCAGTGTCCTCGCCTATCTCGCCGCGGTAACCCAGCGCACCACTTTTGGTGTTGCCGGGCTGGAGGCGACTGCCCGCTTTGACGCCACGGCCTCCATCCTTTCCGTGTTTACGGTGGTGCAGCTGCTGGTGTACGCCGGGCTGCAGATTCCCGTCGGCGTGCTCGTGGACCGGTTCGGTCCGCGGCTGCTGATTGCCGGCGGTGCCGCCCTGATGATCGCCGGACAGCTTCAACTGGCCACCGCTGAATCGGTGGGCGGCGGCATCCTTGGCCGTTCTCTGGTGGGTGCCGGCGATGCCCTGACGTTTATCAGTGTCCTGCGGCTGCTGCCGGCCTGGTTCAGCGGCCGGCAGATCCCCGTCCTGACCCAGTGGACCGGAATTGTGGGCCAGCTGGGGCAGATTGTCAGTGCCGTTCCGTTTGCCTTTGTCCTGCACAAATACGGCTGGAACACCGCCTTTGTTTCCGCGGCGTCCCTGTCCGTGCTTGTCCTTGTGCTCACCCTTCTGGTGGTGCGCAACCGCCCGCCCGGTTCGCAGGCGCCGCCGCTGCTTCCCCTGCGCCAAACCGCCACGTCGTTGGCCGAGGCATGGCGCCAGCCCGGAACGAGGTTGGGGATGTGGACCCACTTCACGATCCAGTTCCCCGGCACGGTTTTTGTCATGATGTGGGGCTTCCCGTACCTGGTCAGCGCCGAAGGGGTTGAATCATCCCGGGCCTCGGCCCTGATGACGCTGTTTGTCCTGGTGGCCGTCGTCTGCGGTCCGTGGCTGGGCTCCTGGGTGGGGCGCCACCCGCTGCGCCGGTCCACCATGGTGCTGCTGATTGCCGCTGCCATGGCCGGCGCCTGGCTGGCGGTGCTGCTGTATCCCGGTCCGGCTCCGCTGTGGCTGCTCGCTCTGCTGGTGGCGGTGCTGGCCGTTGGCGGTCCGGGGTCGATGATCGGCTTTGATTTTGCCCGGACCTACAACCCCGGGCACCGTTTGGGCACCGCCACGGGCATTGTGAATATCGGCGGCTTCATCGCTTCCCTGGTCTCCATGTACCTGATTGGAGTGGTGCTGGATGCGCTGAACTCCACCGGATTCTCCGGGGGAGACCTGTATGCGCTGGATTCGTTCCGTATTGCGTTTGCGGTGCAGTTTGCTGTCATGGCCCTGGGTGTTGCCGGAATCCTCCGCACCAGGGGCAGGGTTCGCGCGCGCATGGCCGACGACGGCGTCCGGCTGCCGCCGCTGCGGGAAGCTATTGCCCGTGAACGCCAGGCGAAGCAGGCTGCGCGCCGGTCCCGGCAGGCCGTTCGTGGCTCCGGAAATGACGGCGGTGACGACGCCGGGAGCGGCGCGGGCCGCGAACCGAATTAGCGGTTCCACTTGGAGGGCAGAAGGTAGTGCCTGTGCCACATTTCTGCCAATGAAATTCTGCGGATGAAGGGGTATTCGCGCTGTCGGGCCGATCCTTCGTGCAGATAACGGGGCTTCACGCCGTCGAACCCATCCTTCGTGCAGATAACGGGGCTTCAAACTTTCTATCGTGCAGATAACGGGACCATGAGCCCCGGAATCGCTCTTTTGAGCCCCTTTTCTGCACGAAGGATTCCCGGAAGGCCCCTGATCTGCACGATAGATTCTCAAAGCCCTTGATCTGTCCGATAGAAGCCGTTTGCGGGCCACTTGCCCCGTAAAGGTCATCCTTCGTGCAGATAACCGGGCTTCACGCCATCGGGCCGATCCCTCGTGAAGATGATTTGACCCGTCCTCCACGGCGTTCAGCGGAGGGCGGGCAGCCCTCAAGTGTCCACAGATTCCCGGTGCCGGATGAGCGAGTGGGCATGCGGGCCCGAAGCTCGATCCATGACGAACTCTCCCAACGGCCAACATGCCCACGATCCGTTTCCCGTGAGCGGGCCAGTGGACATCCTGGCTTTCATTCCCCACAGTTTGGGCTTTGTGCCACAGGAGTCACTGGTGCTCATGACCATGGATTCCTCCCGCCTCGGCGCCACTCTCCGGCTGGATTTGCCAGCAGCCGCGCTCGACTACTCGGAGTTTGCTGCCCGGGTCACTGAACTGCTGCGCTCGGACCGGGCCGCAAACGGAGTGCTCATGGCGATGTACACGGACCGGAAGTGGCCAAAGCCGGGCGTTCCGCCCTACCGCAAGTTGGTTGACCAACTTGGACGGCAGCTTGCTGATGCAGGCCTGCCCCTCCGCGACGGCTGGCTCGTCTCGGAGAGTGCCTGGCGGGAGTACTTCTGCTCGGACAGCAGCTGCTGCCCTTGGCCGGGCCGTCCCCTGAGCCAAATTGGGGACAGTACCCTCAGTGCGGAGATGGTTTTCCGGGGCAGTGCTTACGCCTCTTCATTGGAGGAGGCGGTGACACAGGATCTGCCGCCGGTGTGGGAGGGCGACGGTAAACAGATGATGCACCGAGCGCGTTATACCCGCCGGCTCAAGGGCAAGTGGTGTCGGCGTGCCCAGTTTGCGGGCACGCTGGCGGTCTGGGACGAGTTTTTGAACAGTGCGGCAGCGGAGGTCAACGGGCAATGGTCTAACGAGCTTCTTCCTGACGGGCCTGACGGGTCTGATGGGCTCCTTCTTGACGGGTCTGACGGGTTCGATGGGTCACACGGGACTGATCCAGCTGATCGATCCGATGGGTCTGCCGGGCCTGAGCGGTCTGACCTGTTGCCTCGGGGGAGGGGATGCCCGCTGCTGCGAACGGATCCCGATGCGGCGGGTTTCCTGCTGGCCAGCCTGCATGCCCGTCCGGTGCGCGACACCCTATTGGTGGCGGCTGCTCTGGGCAGCGCAAGAGCCCTGGACGGGGCAGAAGCCTGCGGTCTTCTCTCGGGGGATGAAGGGGCGCCTCTGCTGCCGCCGGGCGTGGTCCCGGCCACGGCTCCGTGGCGAGGCACGGGCGCAGCCCCGCTGCACAGCCCGAATGCAGCCCCGCCGCGCGGCCCAAGCCCACTCCCGGTTCGCGTCAGGGGGACCTCCGGCCGTTCCCGGCCGAAGGTGCCAGACCCGGAACAGTGCTTTCGTGAGGTGCTGATCGGCCAGTATGCCGGCGTGCCGGATTGGTCCCGTATGGATGCGGCCTTTGCCGTGTTCGCTGAACTGCTTGCAGCTGCTGGAACCGCTGGAACCACTGGAACCGCCGGAACCACTGGAACCACTGGGGCAGCCGGAACCGCAGACGACGACAACGGGGCGGAAGTCGACATCGAAGCGGCTGCGGCACTGCTCAGCCTGCTGGCCTGGATTGAATGGGCCAGGGGAAGAGGATCCAGGGCGCAGGTTTATCTGGGCCGCTGCTTGGAGGCATATCCGGGGTACCGGCTGGCTGAACTGCTGGAGGACCTCCTGGCCACCGGCATGTTCCCGGTATGGGCACGGACTGCCGGAACCGCGTGGAGAGCGGCGCCGGAGCGGCATCAAGGCGGAGCCCGCTCCTAAGCATGCGGTGGATGCCGGCACCTAGGCACAGGCCGCCGGATCCACCCTCCCGGGGAAAAGGTTCCCGGAAACGGTGCCCTCGACTGCTTCCTGCCCGGTAATGGTCTCGGCAGTGCTGTCTGCTGCACTAAATCGTGAGACAATGGGAACCGAGACCCGGTCGGGTTCGTGTATCAAGTATCGCTTTTGGGCCTTTTGCGGTTAACGCAGAGGGAACAGAAACCGCCGCGCGTGTGTTCCACTTAGGGACACCGCAGTGGAGGGATCGCTTGAATTCAAGCACGGACTTGACAGGGTCATAGTGGTGTTGCCCCCAATGGCGATTCCACAGCCCGCCGTATGAAAGGTTTTCTGTGTCGCCGAGAAAGACAACTGCAGTCGAAGAGACTGACACTGCAAGCAAGCGCACTGCCGCAGACGAAGCTTTGGCTCCGATGGAACCCGCTGCCGGCGAAAAGACCGCGGTGAAGACAGTCCGCAAGCCTGCAGTGCGGAAGCCTGCCGCCGCTAAGGCAGGCACCACTGCAGCCGGCCGCAAAACCGCCGCCAAGACAGCCAAGTCGGCCAAGGCCCCTGCAGCTGCGGAAGAGGATGAGCAGCAGACCGATTCCGAGCCCGCTGAGCCGGACCTTGATGCCACCGACGCACCTGAAGCAGCGCCGACCGGTTCAGGGTTTGTGTACTCGGATGCCGACGACGACGACGCCCCTGCCCAGCAGGTCGTTTCCGCCGGTGCCACCGCGGACCCGGTCAAGGATTACCTGAAGCAGATCGGCAAGGTTGCCCTGCTGAACGCAGAGCAGGAAGTTGATCTTGCCCTGCGCATCGAAGCAGGCCTCTTCGCCGAGGAGAAGCTTGCAGCCGATCCGGACATGGACCCCAAGCTCAAGCGCGAGCTGGAGTTCATCGTCCACGACGGCAAGCGTGCCAAGAACCACCTGCTGGAGGCCAACCTCCGGCTCGTGGTCTCGCTGGCCAAGCGTTACACCGGCCGCGGCATGCTGTTCCTGGACCTCATCCAGGAAGGAAACCTGGGCCTGATCCGTGCAGTCGAGAAGTTCGACTACACGAAGGGCTTCAAGTTCTCCACCTACGCAACCTGGTGGATCCGCCAGGCCATCACCCGCGCCATGGCCGACCAGGCCCGCACCATCCGTATCCCGGTGCACATGGTCGAGGTCATCAACAAGCTGGCCCGCGTCCAGCGCCAGATGCTTCAGGACCTGGGCCGCGAGCCTGCGCCCGAAGAGCTGGCACTGGAACTCGACATGACCCCTGAGAAGGTCGTGGAGGTGCAGAAGTACGGCCGCGAGCCGATCTCCCTGCACACCCCGCTGGGTGAAGACGGCGATTCCGAGTTCGGTGACCTCATCGAAGACTCAGAGGCTGTTGTTCCGGCTGACGCCGTGAGCTTCACCCTGCTGCAGGAGCAGTTGCACTCGGTGCTGGACACGCTCTCCGAGCGCGAAGCCGGCGTCGTCGCCATGCGCTTCGGCCTGACGGACGGCCAGCCCAAGACCTTGGACGAGATCGGAAAGGTTTACGGGGTTACCCGTGAGCGGATCCGCCAGATCGAATCCAAGACCATGTCCAAGCTGCGCCACCCGTCACGCTCACAGGTTCTGCGCGACTACCTGGACTAACACTGAGCGGCCCGCAAGCCGCAGCAGGAGTCTGCTTGACGCCTCCGATCCCGCTGCCGCGGGTCGGGGGCGTTTTGCGTTATGCGTGCTTTGGATCCGGGTGCATCCCCAACCACGGAGGCATAAAAACCAGCCGGCCCTGAAAAAGAGGCAGGCATGAAAAAGGCTCCTCCCGCTGTGGGAGGAGCCTTTTCAAGCGTAGGAATTGCCCGGGATGTTCGGGCTGGCCGCTGACGCGGCGCTAGTCTGCGGGGACTGCTGCAACCTTCGTCGTCAGGCGGGAAGTCTCGTCCTGCCATTCCGAAGTCAGGGGGCGGAGGTTGGCCTCCACCGCCCGTGCATGGTGGCCGCAGAAGAGCAGCTCCCCACCCGAGGATTCCAGTACCGCACGTACGTACGCCTGGGCGCCGCAGCGGTCGCAGCGGTCCAGCGTATTCAGTTCACGAGTAGCTACTGCTGCTGTCATGAAAGCCTCCTAAGGGTGTTGATACTTTATATAACCATCTTTGCGGACCCAGTCTTCGCACCCGGGCGCCCCTTTCGCTCTACGCGTACCAAACGGGCGTTCGGCCGTGAGGTAATTCACTGGGACTGAGTCGCTGGCGGGCAGTGTCACCGGTGGGCATTAACCTTGGAAGTAGTCCGGGTGTCTCCGGGCTGCAGCCGGTCCGCGATCCGCCGACCGGAGCTGCCGACTAACGGTCCCAAGGCCTGAGGAGTTTCAAACACGTGGCGCCCCCGAACACTGAGTACAACGCCCGCCACCTTTCCGTCCTGGAAGGGCTAGAAGCCGTCCGTAAGCGTCCGGGCATGTACATCGGATCCACGGACTCCCGTGGACTCATGCACTGCCTGTGGGAAATCATCGACAACTCCGTGGACGAAGCCCTGGCCGGATACGGCCAAAGCATCAAGATCATCCTGCATCCGGACGGGTCAGTTGAAATCCACGACGACGGCCGCGGCATCCCCGTGGACATCGAGCCGAAAACGGGGCTCTCGGGCGTGGAAGTGGTCTTCACCAAGCTCCATGCCGGCGGCAAGTTCGGCGGCGGCTCCTACGCCGCTTCCGGCGGCCTGCACGGCGTCGGCGCCTCCGTGGTCAACGCCCTGTCCTCACGCCTGGATGTGCAGGTGGACCGGGCCGGCAAGACCTACCAGATGAACTTCCGGCGCGGCGAACCCGGCCACTTTGCCGATACCGGCAAGTCGCCGAGCCCTGACGCCAAGTTCTCCCCCTTCCTGGAAAGCTCGAAGCTGGAAGTTGTCGGCAAGGCCAAGCGTGGCGTGACCGGCACCAGGATCCGGTACTGGGCGGACCGGCAGATCTTCACACCCGATGCGAAGTTCTCCTACACGGAGCTGCAGGCACGTGCCCGCCAGACATCATTCCTGGTTCCGGGCCTGCGGATCACCCTGCGCGACGAGCGGCGGCTGCCGGGCACCCCCGGCGAGGCCGGACCGATCGAGGAAGTCTTCCAGCATGACGGGGGCATCACCGAATTCGTCGATTTCCTGGCCGCCGACGCTCCGGTCACGGATATCTGGCGGCTGCAGGGCAGCGGAAAGTTCAAGGAATCCGTTCCCGTCCTTGATGACTCCGGGCACAGCAAGATCGCCGAAGTTGAGCGCGAGTGCGAGGTGGACATTGCACTGCGCTGGGGCATTGGCTACGAAACGAACATCCGCAGCTTCGTCAACATCATTTCCACCCCCAAGGGCGGCACGCACCAGGCCGGATTTGAACAGGCACTGCTCAAGACCTTCCGCAAGGTGATCGAGGCCAACGCCCGGAAACTGAAGGCCGGCAGCGACAAGATCGAAAAGGACGATGTCTTCGCCGGACTTACGGCAGTCCTGACCGTCCGGCTTGCCGAACCCCAGTTCGAGGGCCAGACCAAGGAAATCCTCGGCACGTCGGCTGTCCGGGCGATCGTGGCCAAGGTGGTGGACAAGGAGATCACCGCCAAGCTGAACTCGAGCGCGCGCGCCGACAAGGCCCAGTCGGCGCTGCTGCTGGAAAAGGTTGTCTCGGAGATGAAATCCCGCATCTCCGCCCGCCAGCACAAGGAAACCCAGCGCCGCAAAAACGCCCTGGAAACATCGTCCATGCCCGCCAAGCTGGCGGACTGCCGGATCGATGACAGCGAACGTTCCGAACTCTTCATTGTCGAGGGTGACAGCGCGCTCGGCACCGCCAAGCTGGCCCGCTCCTCCGACTACCAGGCACTGCTGCCGATCCGCGGCAAGATCCTGAACGTACAGAAGGCCTCGGTGGCGGACATGCTCTCCAACGCCGAGTGCGCGGCCCTGATCCAGGTGGTGGGCGCCGGGTCCGGACGCAGTTTCCAGCTCGACGCCGCGCGCTACGGCAAAGTCATCTTCATGACGGACGCCGACGTCGACGGCGCGCACATCCGCACGCTGCTGCTGACGCTGTTCTTCCGCTACATGCGCCCCCTGGTCGAGGCCGGACGGGTGTATGCGGCCGTTCCGCCGCTGCACCGGGTGGAGGTCATCAACCACGGCTCCAAGGCCAACGAGATGATCTACACGTACAGCGAGAAGGAGCTGCACGTCCTGCTGGCCAAGCTGCAGAAGGACGGGAAGAACTACAAGGAACCCATCCAGCGGTACAAGGGCCTGGGTGAAATGGACGCGGATCAGCTGGCGGAAACCACCATGGATCCCCGCCACCGCACGCTGCGCCGCGTGCGCATCGACCAGGCGGCCGACGCCGAGCGTGCCTTCGAGCTGCTGATGGGCAGCGACGTGGCCCCGCGCAAGGACTTCATCGTGGCCGGTGCGGCCATGCTGGACCGGGACCGCATCGACGCCTAGCTCAAGCGGCCAGAGCGCCGGGAGCAGTCGGCCGGAGCGCCTGAGCGGCAAGAGTGGCCGGAGCAGCGGCAACAGGGACTAACGCGGCTACAGCATCCCCGGCGCAATCAGCAGGGCGGTGGGGACGGCCAGCAGGAGCACGGAGACCACCAGCACCGCCCACCGCTGCCAGCCCGGCAGCGGTGGCAGGGGCGTCAGCAGCCGGCTCAGGCGACGCACGGTGCCCAGCTGTTCCTGCTCGTCGGGGCTGGCCAGCAGGGACGCGCCCTGGGCCTTTGCGGCGGCGCCCTGAAGGCCTCCTTCGGCAGGCTGCGCGCCGGTTCCCACAATCGCCACGGCCCGAATCAGGGTCTCTGGATCCACGGCGCGCAGGGCCTCGTCGTCGGCCAGCATCTCAATGAGCTCATTCACTGACTGCTGGGCCAATTGTGAGGTCGGCAGCCAGGGCAGGGCCGCCCGCCACGCGGCAAAGGCCCACAGCAGTAGATGGTGCCGCTGGGACAAATGGGCTTTTTCGTGGATGAGAACCGCGGAGAGTTCCTCATCCGACAGCATCTCCAGCAGTCCGTCCGACAGGACGGTGACCGAACGCGCCCCGCCGGGCAGGCAGTAGGCCACCGGCGTCGGGTGGTTAATAACCACCGTGGCGGGCCGGGTGGCTGAGGGGGAGCTCAGCAGGGTCAGCATGCCACGGTGTCGGCGTCGGCCGCGGCGGATGCGGTAGTACGTCAGCAGCAGAGTGAAGACCAGATGGACGGTCAGCAGCAGGGCGGCGCTGAGGGCGAAGACATGCACCAGTCCCAAGGTTGTGGCCGGTGCCCGGTCCAGCAGGATGTTCCATAACCCGTGCAGCGCCGAGACGAGATTGTTCCCAATGGGCTCAAGGCCCCAGGTCAGCATGGACCCGATCATGGACAGGCCACCGGCGAGGGCGATCGCCTGCCACAGCACCATGGCGGTGAAGGGGGACCGCGCCGGCCATTTGGCCCGGGAGAGGGCAATGGGCACCGGCCACGCCAGCACGAGGGCCAGCGCGGCTAGGCAATATGAGGCCCAGAACACCGCGGCGGAAAAGTAGGCGGGGCTACCGGATCAGGCGCCGCCGAGGAGCCGCCGGAGCGTCTCGGCTTCCGTCACTGATACGGAGCCGATGAACCTGGCCAGCACGGCTTCACGGTCGCTCACCGAGCCGAGAACCTCATGCATCAGTTCGGCGGTGTGCTCGGCCTTGGTGGTGACGGCACGGTAACGGTGCGGACGGATGTTCCGCTCCCGTGCAACCAGGCCCTTCTTTTCCAGCCGTGACAGCACCGTGAGGATGGTGGTTACGGCCAGGCCCTTGCCGGATCCTGTGCCTGCCCCGGGGTTGGCCTGAGCCAGTTTTTCACGCAGTTCATTCGCACTGGCTGCCTCCGGAGACTCCCACAGGAGATCCATTGTTGCCCGTTCCAGCTCGCCGAGGGTGGCCATCCGTGTTCCGTCCTTCGCATCACACAAATCAAAAACCTCCACTCACCGCGGACGGCGTGCACTGCCGGCCGGTACAGAGGAGGTGTGGTGTGTCTAATGTACAGGCTTTTCGGCGTTGGTTCTACATCACGTAGAAAACTCTTCCCAAGTGCTCTACGATCAAATTAAGAACGAACTTCTACGCTCTGTAGAATTCTGGTCCGAGTAAAGGAATCGTCCCTTGGAAGCACTCGATATTGCCCGCTGGCAGTTCGGCATCACCACTGTCTACCACTTCCTCATGGTGCCGCTGACCATCGGCCTGGGGCTGGTGGTCGCCACTCTCCAGACGATGTGGGTCCGAACGGGAAAAGACGAATACCTGCGGATGACCAAGTTCTGGGGCAAGCTGTTCCTGATCAACTTCATCATGGGCGTCGCCACCGGTTTGGTGCAGGAATTCCAGTTCGGCATGGCCTGGAGCGAATACAGCCGCTTTGTCGGTGACGTGTTCGGGGCCCCGCTGGCCCTGGAATCACTCCTGGCCTTCTTCACGGAGTCCGTGTTCCTCGGCCTGTGGATCTTCGGCTGGGACCGGCTGCCGAAGAAAATACACCTGGCATCCATCTGGATCGCAACGCTGGCCTCGGTGCTCTCCGCCTACTTCATCCTGGCGGCCAACTCCTGGATGCAGCACCCCGTTGGCGTGGAAATGGTTGACGGCCGGCCGGTGCTGACCGACATCTGGGCCGTGCTGACCAACAACACGCTGCTGGTGGCCTTCCCGCACCAAATCACCGCGGCCCTGTCCGTGGCCGGCGGGTTCCTGCTGGGCATCGCCTGGTACCACCTCTGGAAGCGGCGCCGGGACGGCATCGACACCGTGAACGAGGACGGCACCGTCAACGTTGGTTCCCGCCCCGAGATTGGCCGCGACAAGGCGGACCACAATGTCTGGATCAAGTCCCTGCGCATCGGCGCCGTCGTCGCCATGATTTCCTTCGCGGGCACGGCCGTCACCGGTGACCTGCAGGGCAAGCTCATGTTCGACCAGCAGCCCATGAAGATGGCCGCCGCCGAAGCGGCATGCCATGACGGCACGTCCTTCTCCATCCTCTCCATCGGCGACGTCGGTGCGAAGAACTGCGACGACGTCACCGCGGTCATTGAGGTCCCCGGGCTGCTCTCCTTCCTGGCGAACAACGACTTCGACACCGAGGTCAAGGGCGTCAACACGCTGATCCCCGAGTACCAGGAGGCGTACGGCACGCACATTCCGGATGACCCCAAGTACGGTGAGCAGGCCGGCACCGAGATTGACTACCTGCCGGTGATGTCAGTGACCTACTGGGGTTTCCGCATCATGATCGGCTTTGGCGCCATTGCCGCAGCTGCCGCGGCCGTGGCCCTCTGGGTCACCCGCAAGGGCACCGTGCCGCAGTCCAAGTGGCTCATGCGGCTGGCAGTGTTCGGCATCCTGGCACCCTTCGGCGCCAACAGCGCCGGCTGGATCTTCACCGAAATGGGCCGCCAGCCCTTCGTGGTGGCACCCAACCCCAGCTTCACCGGAATCGACCAGGTGTTCATGTTCACCGCCTCGGCTGTGTCACCGGGCGTCTCGCGGGCCGAGCTGCTGTTCTCGCTGGCAGCCTTCGTCCTGGTGTACCTGGCGCTGCTGATCGTGGAAGTGCGGCTGCTGTTCAAGTTCACCCGGGGTGGTGTTCCCTCGGCCATGCCCGAACTCCTGCACGGTGAGGGGCACGACGGCGGTTCCTCCGGCGGCTTGGATTCCGCCGGCGGTGACGACGGATCCGGCAGTGACGGCTCCGACGGCAGCGGCGGGACAGGCACCAAGACCAAGCAGCCCGACGACGTCCTCGGCTTTGCGTACTAACCCGGCTTTGCCCACTCAGCAGTCTGGAGCACAGAAGTGATTTCGCTACCCACCCTTTGGTTCATCGTCCTGGCCTTCCTCTGGACCGGATACCTGTTCCTGGAAGGATTCGACCTCGGTGTCGGCATGCTCATGAAGCTCATGGGCCGCAGCGAGAAGGACCGCCGGGTCATGCTCAACACCATCGGCCCGGTCTGGGACGGCAACGAGGTCTGGCTCATCACCGCCGGAGCCATGACCTTTGCCACCTTCCCGCTCTGGTACGCCGCACTGTTTTCGGCCCTGTACCTTCCGCTGGTCTTCGTCCTGCTGGGCCTGATCTTCCGGGCCGTGTCCATCGAGTACCGCGGCAAGCACAACGATGACCGCTGGCGCAACCGCTGGGACTGGGCCATGGCGCTTGGTTCCTTCGTCTCCGCCTTCGGTGTGGGGGCCGCGCTGGCCCTAACCACCACCGGCCTGCCGCTGAACGAGAACGGCGACCGGGTGGGCGGTGCGTTCGCGTGGTTCAACGGCTACGCCGTCCTGGGCGGCCTGGCCGTGGTGGCCTTCTGCCTGGTGCACGCCTGCGTGTTCCTGGCCCTGAAGACCCGCGGCGACATCCAGGTGCGGGCCCGCCGCGCAGTCGTCCGCTGGCTGCCCCTGGGCGTGCTGCCCATGGCCGCCTGGGCCATTGTGGTGCAGCTGCAGAACGGCAAGGCGCTGACCCTGATTCCGCTGGTGCTCGCCGTGGTGGCCGTGGCACTGTCCTGGATCATGGCCCGCCGCGGACGCGACGGCTGGAGCTTCATCTGGATGGGCCTGTTCCTGGTGGCCGGAGTGTTCACCATTTTCGCCTCGCTGTATCCGAACGTGCTGCCATCGACACTGGATCCGGCCTGGAGCCTGACCGTCGACAACGCATCGTCTTCGGACTACACACTGACCGTGATCTCCTGGGTCTCACTCTTCGGCCTGCCCGTGGTGGTGCTGTACCAGGGCTGGACCTACTGGGTGTTCCGCAAGCGCATCACGGCTGAAGCCATCCCGGCAGCCCACACGGTGAACGCCCAATGAAACCGGTGCTTCCCGTCAGTGCCGCCAGCCGGCGCGCGCTGTACCTCCTCGGACTCCTGGCCGCGGTCAAGGCCGCAGGCCTGGTGCTGCTCGCCACCGGTGTGGCCGCAGGCGTGGCCGGACTGGCCACCGGTGAACCGGACTGGCGGTGGGTACTGGCCAATGGCATTGCCGGCGCCGTGCTGCGTTCACTCGCCGTCTGGGGGACGGACACCGTTTCGCAGCGCGCCGCGGCAGGTGTCAAGGAGGAGCTGCGCGCATCGCTGACATCCCGGGCGCTGGACGACGGCGGCAGCGTGCCGGGCATGGGCAGCGGCGCGCTGAGCGTGCTGATCACCCGTGGACTCGACGGCCTGGACAACTACTACGCCAAGTACCTGCCCGCCCTGGTGACCTGCGCCGTCGTGCCCCTGCTGGTGGGGCTGCGTATCCTGTCGGCGGACTGGCTCAGTGCGCTGGTGGTGGTCCTGACCGTGCCGCTGATCCCGGTGTTCATGATCCTCATCGGCCTGCACACCGGCGACAAGACCGCGGCAGCCGTTGACGCCCTGAACCGGCTCTCCGACAACATGCTCGAGCTTGCCAGGGGCCTGCCGGTCCTCGTGGGCCTGGGCCGTGCCCACGCCCAGACCCGGGCACTGCGCGATGTTGCCGACAACTACCGCACCCGCACACTGGAAACCCTCCGCGTGGCGTTCCTGTCATCCCTGGCGCTGGAACTGATTGCCACCATTTCGGTGGCCCTGGTTGCCGTGGTCATCGGCGTGCGCCTGGTCAACGGATCCATGTCCCTGGAGCTGGGCCTGCTGGCGCTGATCCTGGCACCGGAGTGCTATCAGCCGCTGCGCGATCTGGGCACCGCACACCATGCCAGCGAAGACGGCCTGGAGGCCCTGAAGCGGACCAACGCCGTTCTCGATGCTCCCGCCGCGGTGCCGCTGGTGCCGGGAACCGCCGCGCTGCCCGCCGGTCCAGGTTTCCCGGCGGGAACCGCAGTGACCGTTTCGGGGCTGACCATCCGGTATGCCGGACGGCCGAAGCCTGCCGTCGCTGACCTGAGTTTCAGTGTGCCCGCCGGCAGCATCGCCGCGCTGACCGGTGCGTCCGGCACCGGCAAGACCTCAGTGCTGGAGGCGCTCGCCGGCTTGCGCCGCAGCGGCGGCGACACCATGATCGAAGGCACCGTTACCGGCGTCGAGCGGGCCGGCATTGCCTGGATCCCCCAGCACCCGGTGCTGGTGGAAGAGACCACGGCAGCCGAGATTGCCCTGTACTCGGGGCTGAACGGAGAAGAAGGCCGGCAGGCAGCCGTGGAGGCGCTGACCGCCATTGATGCCCTGCACCTGCTGGACACCCGCACGGCTGACCTGAGCCCGGGGGAGCAGCGCCGCGTCGCGGTCGCCCGCGCCCTGGCCCGGGTTGCCTCACAGCCCCAGGTGCGCCTGCTGCTCGCCGACGAGCCCACGGCTCATCTGGACTCCAGCAGTGCCGGCGCCGTGATCCGGGCCCTGAACAGCCTGCGCGGTTCGGTCACCGTCCTGCTGGTGGCCCATGATCAGGCCGCGGCCTCCATCGCCGACCGCGTGATTCCGGTGTGGTCCTCAGAAGACCGCGACGCCGGTGCGGACCTGCCGCAGACGCTTCCGTCCGCTTCCGGTCCCGCTGCGGCGCAGACCGCGTCCGAGGCCACTCCCGGCCCTGTTCCCGGCCAGGCTTCCGGCCATGACGCGCCGGCGGCCCCGACCACCGACACCCTGCACTCCGCCGCACCGGCCCCCGTCCGCTGGCAGGAGGAGCTGGCGGAAACCGAAACCCACCCGAAGCACCAGCCCCTGTGGAAGAACCTCGTGGTCCTGCGCCCGTGGAGCCGGCAGTTCCTCCTGGCGCTGTTGCTGGGCACCGGAGCAACGCTCTTTGCCGTGGCTCTCACCTCGCTGTCCGGCTGGCTGATTGTCCGCGCCTTCGAGCAGCCGCCCATCCTGCTGCTGCTCGCCGCGATCGTCGGTGTCCGGTTCTTCGGCATTGGCCGCTCCGTCCTGCGTTACCTTGAGCGGCTGCAGCTGCACGACGCCGTCTTCCGCGCCACCAACTCCATCCGCATCCGGCTCTGGAACGGGCTGCTGCAGCGCCCCGAAGGCTGGCGCCGCCTCGCCCGCGGCGGCGGTGCCCTGGAGCGCCTGGTCGGCGACGTCGACGAACTGCGGGATATTGCCCCGCGCGTCGTTTTTGCCCCGTTGACCGGGTTCCTCACGGCCGTAGCCGCGTGCATCGCGACCGGCCTGCTGCTGCCCGAGGCGCTTCCGGTGCAGATTGCCGTCTGCGTGGTCGGCCTCGTCATTGCTCCCCTGATGGCCCACGGTGCCGATGCCGCGGCACGCGCGGCAACCGTGCGGCTGCAGTCCCGGTCCATGTCCGCCATGGCCCGGCTGCTCTCCGCCGCTCCTGACCTGACGGCCAACAGCAGCGCGGAGGAGGTCTTTGCGGGGCAGCAGGAACTGGATGCCCGCGCCTCCGCCGCAGTACGGCGCAGCGCCTGGGCCCAGGGCCTTGCCAATGCCCTGACCGCGCTGGCCTGCTCGCTCGGATCGCTGTACATCCTGACGGTGGCGCACTCAGTGCCGGCCACGGTTGCCGCCGTTGTTGTCCTGATGCAGCTCGCCCTCATCGAAGCCTTCGTGGCAGTCAACGGTTCCATCCAGCAGTTCACGGCATGGCGCACGCTGGGCGACAAGGTGCTGCCTGACCTCGGAACCGACGACGTCGAGCCGTTGGAAACCCAGGACGGTGAAACGCCGGAAACGCAAACGGCTTCCGCAGCGCAGCCCGTGGAAACAGTCCAGCTGCGCGGTGTCAGCTACAGCTATCCCGGCCAGGGAACCCCGGTCTTCACGGACCTGGACCTGGACCTGTACCCGGACAGCTGGCTGGCCGTCACCGGGCCGTCCGGCAGCGGAAAATCGACACTTCTGGGCGTCCTGCTTGGCTTCCTGGTGCCGCAGCAGGGCACCTTCCGGATCAACGGCGCTCCCGCCGCCGACCTTCCGCCGGCGGCCCGGCGGATGGCCTGGTGCCCGCAGGAGGCACACCTGTTCGACTCCACGCTGCGCGGGAACCTGCTGCTCGCCCGCGACCGCCGGCACGCGCCGACCGATGCGGAAATGACGGCAGCGCTCGACGCCGTGGGGCTGGGACCCTTCCTCGCCGGGCTTCCGGAGGGCCTGGACACCCGCGTGGGCGGCGGTGGCCACTTCCTCTCCGGCGGACAGCGCCAGCGGCTCGCCGTCGCGCGCGCACTCCTGACCGAAGCCGACGTCGTGCTCCTGGACGAACCCACCGCCCACCTGGACGCCGAGGCCGGCGAGCAGCTGATGGCCGACCTCACGGCTGGCCTGCGCGGCAAGTCCGTCGTCGTTGTCACCCACAACCCGGCCGACGCCGCGTGGTGTGACCGGAGCCTGGCCCTCGGGCACTCGGTATGCGCTGCGTCACAGGGTTAGGAAGCGCCCCGGGCCTGTGTTCTAGGCTGGAAAAATGACGACAACACCTCCTGAAGTTCCCGCACCGACCACCGGCCTGCGCTGGCGGGCCATCACGGCCGAGGATATTGACGGCTGGCTCGAGCTGATTCGCCGCATCGCGGCCGCGGACAAGCCCGGTTATGTGGAGCAGCGCGCGGATCTGGAGCATACCCTGTCCTCCAGCTCCGACAACCCGGCGCGCGACACACTGCTGGGCCTGGATCGGGACGGCATTCCCCGGGCGTATGCCAGCCTTGTCCGGACCGAGGGGTCGGACAAGATCCACGGTTCCGGGGGAGTGGACCCGCAGTGGCGCCGCCGCGGCATCGGCACCGCGGTGCTGCGCTGGCAGGTGCAGCGGTCCCGGGAGCGCCTGCTGGAGACGGGCACGGAGGCAGGCCTGCTGCGCTGCATGGCCGAGGAGGACAACGCCTCGCACGTGGCACTGTTCCACGCGGCAGGGGCCAAGGTTGTGCGCTACTTCACCGAGATGACCCGGCCGCTGGATGCCGGCATTCCCGATGCTCCCCTCCCGGAGGGGATGGAATACGTGACCTTCAACCAGGACATCTCCGAGGCGCTGCGGCAGGCGCACAACGAAGTGTTCCAGGACCACTGGGGCAGTGAGGAGCGGGACCCGGAGCGGTGGCAGCATAACGTCGAGCATCCGCATTTTCGGCCGGACTGGACCTTCGCGGTGGTGGACACCGCATCCGGTGAAATTGCCGGCTACAACATCGCGTCCTTCGATCCGGACGGCAAAAACATGCACGGCTACACCGAGGGCTACACCGAACTCCTCGGCGTGCGCCGGAACTGGCGCGGTATGGGACTGGCTCCGGCCATGCTCGGCGAGGCGATGCGCCGGTACAAGGCTTCGGGCATGGAACGCGCCGGGCTCGGCGTCGACACGGAAAACCCCTCCGGCGCCCTGGGCCTGTATGAGCGGCTTGGCTACACGCCGACCTACCGCGAAGTCGTTTTCGACCTGCAGGTTCTGCCGCAGGGCTAATCCGTCCCGCCCCTGGCCGCCGTGATTCCCGCGTCCCATCCCGGGGCCCGGCCGCCGCCCGGGGGACGGAGGCCGGCGGCATCGATTCCGGCGCCCTGCAGCAGCCAGGAGGTGAGGGAGTTGGAGTTCCACATGTCCCCGGAGCCTGGCAGCTGCTGCCCCCACACGTAACGCGGCACTGCCGCAACCCGGTCGATCAGCGCGGAGGCAGCGCCAGGGGCCAGTTCGAACTCCACCGGCCTGCCGGCGGCATACCGCCGGTCGGGCAGGATCCCGTTCGGCCAGCACCGGACCTCATAGCGGAACAGCCGGAAGCGGCCCAGCTGCCGCAGCCCGACGGGCCCGGTGGCGACAACTCGGCGGGCGGGATCATTTCGGCCCCAGGCCGGGGCCATTTCGATGACGTGCTCCACATCGCCGGCGTCGACAATCAAGGCACTGTGGAACAGTGGCTGCGGCCGGCGGTGGAGGCGCCGGGCCTGCACAAGCTCCCACCAGCGGCTGGTGTGTATGACCACGTGGCCGCCGGCTCCGACAGGCAGCCACCACAGCTGCAGGCGGCCCGGGTGCATCCCGGTCCCGCTATGCTTCCGGAACGCCGGGCAGGACCCAGATCGACTGGGCGGCGGGGAGGCCCAGTTCCAGGCGTTCGCCTGCGGCAGCCAGCGTCAGCGTGCCCGCGTAGGCCTGGCGCTGCAGCACCTGCACCTGCACATCCAGGTGCAGCCCCAGATTGGCCAGGTAGCGCAGCAGCTCCGGATCGGTGTCCGAGACCCGCGCGATGGTTGCGGAGGTGCCGGCCTCGCACGCGCTCAGCCGCACGGCGGCCAGTGGCGGAAAGCTGCCGTCCCGGGACGGAATCGGGTCACCGTGCGGATCCCGGACCGGATAGCCCAGCCGCCGGTCCAGGGCGTTCACCATCTTGTCGGAGACCGCATGCTCCAAGTGCTCGGCTTCGTCATGGACTTCATCCCAGCCGTAATCCAGATACTCCACGAGGAACGTCTCGATCAGCCGGTGCCGGCGCACCATGGCCACGGCCTCACGCGTTCCGGCCTCCGTGAGCGTGATCGAACCGTAGCGGGCGTGGGTCAACAGACCCTGCGCCGTCAGCTTCTTAACCGCCTCGGAGACCGACGACGGCGAATTGCCCACGTGCGCGGACAGGGCGGAAACGGTCACTGGAGCGTCGGTCCATTCCTGTGCGGTCCAAATGACCTTGAGGTAGTCCTCGGAAGCGGCTGAAAGCTGATTGGTACCCACCCCTCAAGCCTACGTGAGACGCACGTCCCCGGGAGCCGGCGTGCCCCGGCGGGCCGGTTCGAGCCCGCACCCGAGGGACCGCCGAATTCTTCCCCACAAATAAACCTCAGATGAGGTTTATTTGTGTTACCGTGAATCCATGATCACGACATTCGCTTCGGTAACCCCGGGATTCACCGTCCGCTCGGCCGCCACCGCCATGAGGTTTCCGGCGGGGGAAGCCCACATCAAGACTGACGGTGCGCGGGATGAAACCCCGCTGTACCTGTACCTCACCGGTGCTGATGCCAATGACTACATGAGTGCGGCCATGTGGATCGACTACGCCCACCAGGGCGGCCACCAGGTCAGTGCCCTCATTCCGTACCTGCCCGGTGCGCGCCAGGACCGCGGCAATCCCTTCGGGGCCCGGGTCTACGCGAACCTCATCAACGCGATGAACGCCGACGAGGTGGTCTGCTTCGACCCGCACTCGCCCGTCATGCCGGCCATGGTCAACAACCTGCGGGTGGTGGGCGCTGAGAACGTGATCGCCCGTGCAGTGAAAAAAGCCACCTCCCGTTACGCCGGCGTCATTTGCCCGGATGAGGGAGCCAAGGCCCGTACGGCCGTCACCGCCGCAGCACTGGGCCTGCCGCTGTTCCATGCCGCCAAGCACCGCGACTTCACCACGGGCCAGCTGTCCGGGTTCACCTGCGAGGAACTGCCGGAAGAAGGCCGATTCCTGGTGGTGGATGACATCTGCGACGGCGGTGGAACCTTCATGGGACTGGCCGCGGCAACGGGCCTCGGGCCGGACCGCTTGGACCTCTGGGTCAGCCACGGCGTCTTCTCCGGCAACGCCGCACAGCTCACACAGGCTTACGGAACCATCTTCACCACCGACTCACACCCCGGCGCAGCCAATCCGGACGTCGGTGCCTGCATCACGCCCCTGATTTCCCACCTCATCTAATGTCCCACCTCGTCTAATTTCCGCATCCCACCCTAAGGACAGGTCATGACCGCCACCGCACCCGCCACCAAACTGACCACCGCCAGCATCACCGCGGCACTCTTCCAGACCGACGCTTACAAGCTCGGCCACATCCACATGTACCCCCGGGGCACCACCAAGGTCCTCTCCAACTTCACCAACCGGGGATCCCGCCTTGAGGGCGTGGACCACGTGGTGCACTTTGGCCTGCAGGCGTTCCTGCAGAAGTTCTGCATCGAAGCCTTCGCGCCGTTTTTCGCCGCCGACGAGGACACCGCCGTCGCCGAATACCAAGCCGGGCTCAATGACATCCTGGGACCGAACACCATCGGAACCGGCCACATTCGGGCCCTGCACCGCCGCGGCTGCCTGCCGCTGATCTTCCGTGCCCTGCCTGAAGGCACCCGGGTTCCCCTGCAGGTCCCGTCGGTCACCGTCGAGTCCACCGAACCGGAATTCTTCTGGCTCGTGAACTACATCGAGACCGCGCTGAGTGCCTCCATTTGGCAGCCTTCCACCGCCGCCTCCATTGCCGACAAGTACCGCGGCATCCTGGATACGGCCGCAGTAAAGACCGGCACGGATGCCGCATTCGTGGACTGGCAGCTGCACGACTTCTCCTTCCGCGGCATGTCAGGCATCGAAGCCGCTGCCGCCTCCGGCGCAGGCCACCTGCTCTCCTTCAAGGGCTCGGACTCCCTCGGCTCCGCCGACTTTATCCGCCGCTACTACAACTCCGCCTTCGGCGCGGACAACGGCCAGATCCTCGGCTCCATCCCAGCCAGCGAACACGCGGTGATGTGCGCCGGCGGCCAGGAGGGGGAGGCTGAAACCTTCCGGCACATCCTTGAGGTCAACCCCACCGGCAACATTTCGCTGGTTTCCGACGGCTACGACCTGTGGCACGTGCTGCAGCACGTCCTGCCGGAGCTCAAGGACGTCATCACCGCCCGTGACGGCAACGTCGTCATCCGTCCCGACTCCGGAGACCCGGCCGACATCGTCTGCGGCACCTCCACCCGCCCCGGTGCCGCCGTTCCGGATACTGCTCCGACCATGGCCGAAAACCCCGCCCACTTCGGCGTCGTCGCCCTCCTGGACGCAGAATTTGGCTCCACACCCAACGACGCCGGCTACCGGGTCCTGAACAACGTGCGCGTGATGTACGGGGATTCCATCACCCCCGAGCGCGCCGCCGACATCACCGCACGCCTGGAAGCGGCGGGGTACGCCTCCGAGAACATCGTCCTGGGCGCCGGATCGTTCACCTACCAGTACGTCACCCGCGACACCTTTTCCTCCGCTGTGAAGGTCACGTACATCGAGGTCGACGGCGCAGGCCGGAACGTGTTCAAGGATCCGGTCACCGCCAAGGGGTTCGGCTCCAAGCGTTCGGCCACCGGCCGTTTGGCCGTCACCCGGGACGACGACGGCGAACTGGTCCTCATCGAAAAGGCCACGCCGGAGCAGGAGGCGGCATCCCTGCTGGAGCCGGTTTGGGCCAACGGGGAGTTCCTCCGCCGCCAGTCCTTTGCCGATGTGCGTACGGTGCTCGGTAACATCGCCTCATGACCCTCCCGCAGCAGCCGCTTGTTTCCATCGACACCGTCCCCTTCCTGTTCCGGGACGGTGTCCTGGAGGTGATCCTCGCACAACGTATCTTCGAACCCTTCTTGGGGGAGCCGGCTCTGCCCGGAGTTCTGCTGTCACCGAAGGAGCGGCTGGCCGAGGCTGCCGTCCGGGCGCTGAAAACCAAGGCCGGAATCGAAGAGGAATCGATCCGGAGCATCACCGGCGCCGGCGTCTTCGACAACCCCGACCGGGACCCCCGCGGGCCCACGCTGTCCATCGTGCACGCCGTTGTCCTTGATCCGGCAGTGGGTGACTCAGTCGAATCCAGCGCCCGGGGCGGCGGGGCAGGCACGGACCGCGCTGCCGGCGGGGGAGCGGCGGCCGTGCGCGCGGCGGCGGTGCAGGGCCTGCCCTTTGACCATGACGCCATCATCGCGCGCACGGCCGGAGCGGTCCTTGACGCACTCTGGATCGACCGGGACCTGAGCCGGGCCCTGCTGGGTGAGCGTTTCACCACGGCGTCAGCGGCGCGTCTGGCCCGGGAGCTGGCGTTGGCCGCCCGCCGGCCCGAACCCCAAACGGGCAATCTGGGCCGCGACCTGGCGAAAAATCCCTGGCTCGTCAAAACTACGGAAGCGGCTCCGCCGTCCGGACGCGGCAGGCCCGCGGCAGGGTGGGCCTGGCAGTAACGCCGCCGGACAAACTGTCGTCCCACATACCCCCTGGGGGTACTTGACGACATACCCCATAGGGGTATATGTTGGCTGCAGATTGACCAGCAAGGGAGAGCAGCCATGAGTGCAGCAACGGAACATGTCCACACGGAAGAGGCCCACCGGGACCAGCCCGGCGACGGTGTGCCGGTTCCCGCCGCTTCACCGGGTCCGCACGACGGCGCGCACGGATACGCCAGCGACAAGGAGGCCTACCTCAAGCGGCTGCGCCGGATTGAGGGACAGGTCCGCGGGATTGCCCGCATGGTGGAGGACGACAAGTACTGCATCGACATCCTGACCCAGGTTGCAGCCATCAATAAGGCGCTGCATGCCGTAAGCCTCGGACTGGTGCAGGACCACATGTCCCACTGCGTGGTGGATGCCGCGCGGGAGGCCGACGCCACGGGCAACCCGGATCTGGTTCAGGCCAAGGTCCAGGAAGCCACTGACGCCATCGGCCGCCTCCTGCGCTGAACGTTTCCTGCGCTGAACACCCCGCATCAAACGAGCCGAACGGCCCGCCAAAACCACACCCAACAACCTTCCAGGAGCGAACCCCATGGAAACCACACTCAACATCTCCGGCATGACCTGCGGCCACTGCGTCGCATCCGTCACTGAGGAGCTCGAGGCCCTTGACGGCGTCGAGTCCGTCAACGTTGACCTGAACGCAGGCGGAGTCTCGACCGCCGTCGTCACCTCCAGCCGCACCCTCACCCCCGTCGAACTCGGCGAAGCCGTAGCCGAGGCCGGCTACCTCGTGGTGGAAGCCTCGGCCTAACCCCCGGTGCTTCGCCCGGCACCGCACACAGCACTTCCCGGAAGGACAGCAGTTATGAGTACCGAAGATCTGCTTCAGCAGCCGCATCCGCGGGTTATCAACCTGAAGATTGAGGGGATGACCTGCGCTTCCTGTGTCGGCCGGGTGGAACGCAAACTCGGCAAGCTCGACGGCGTCGAGGCCACCGTCAACCTTCCGTTGGAATCCGCGCAGGTGACGGTTCCCGACGGCGTGAGCGACGAGGAGATTGTGCGGACCGTTGATTCGGCCGGCTACAAGGCACGCGTGGTGCGGCCGGCGGGATCCACCCGCCTCCGCCCGCCACACGAAGTCCATGCCGGCGCCACACATGGCGACGGCCCGGCAGGCGGCACGCACGGTGACGCCGGCGCGGACCATCTGGCCCACGGCGGAACGGGCTCGGACCACGGCCACGGTGAAGACCACGGCGGCGGTGAAGACCATATGTCCCACGGCGGAACCGCCGCCGCCCTGCGTCCCCGCCTGATCCTGGCTGCCGTGCTGACCGTCCCGGTGTTCCTCGTGTCCATGCTGCCCGCCATGCAGTTCAGCAACTGGGGCTGGTTTGCCGCGGTGCTGTCGCTGCCGGTTGTCACCTGGTCCGCCTGGCCGTTCCACCGCGCCGCGGCCATCAACGCGCGGCACTTCGCCTCGACCATGGACACTCTTGTGTCCATCGGCGTGATCGCTTCCTATCTGTTCTCGCTGGTGACCCTGGCCGCGGATCCGTCGCTGACCGCCCACACCGGCATGGCCGGCATGGCGGAAGCGGATTCCGGGCACGCCAACCTGTACTTCGAGGTGGCCGCCGTCGTCGTCACCTTCCTGCTCCTGGGCCGCTATCTGGAGGCCAATGCAAAGGCCCGCGCGGGTGATGCCCTGAAGGCGCTGCTCAGCTTGGGCGCCAAGGACGCGACCGTGCTGCGCAACGGGTCCGAGGTCCGTGTCCCGGCCGACCAGCTGCAGGTCGGGGACATGATTGTCGTCCGCCCCGGTGAGAAGATCGCGGCCGACGGCGTGGTCACCGAAGGGCGCTCCGCAGTCGACGCATCGCTGATCACCGGCGAGTCAGTGCCGGTGGAGGTGGGCCCCGGCGACGCCGTCACCGGCGCCACGGTAAACGCTTCCGGCCGGTTGCTGGTCCGTGCCACCCGGGTCGGCAGCGAAACCACCCTGGCCCAGATGGGCCGGATGGTGAGCGCCGCGCAAACCGGCAAGGCACCGATTGCCCGGCTCGCGGACCGGATCAGCGCGGTCTTCGTCCCCATTGTCCTGGGGATCGCGGTGCTGACCTTTGTGCTGTGGATGATCTTCAGTGGCGACCTGCAGGGGGCCTTCACAGCCGCCGTCGCGGTGCTGGTCATCGCCTGCCCGTGTGCCCTGGGCCTGGCCACCCCCGTGGGCCTGCTGACCGGCACCGGACGAGGCGCCCAGCTGGGCATCCTGATCAAGGGCCCGCAGGTGCTGGAGGATACGCGGACCGTGGACACCATCGTGCTGGACAAGACCGGCACCGTCACCGACGGACGGTTGTCGGTGGTCCGGACCCTAACCTTTGATCCGGACCGCGATGAGGCCGCGCTGCTCCGGCTCGCCGGGTCGGTTGAGGCGGCGGGGGAGCACCCCATCGCCGTCGCAATCGCCGCGGCAGCAAAGGCAGCCGCTGAACATGATGCCGGCGGACAGGTCCTGGCTCCGGTGACGGAGTTCGACTCCGCACCGGGCGGAGGCGTCCGCGGCACCGTGGAGGGCCGCGCCGTCGTCGCCGGCCGTCCGGGCTGGCTCGAAGAGAACGGCATTTTGCTGGGGGAAGACGCCCGGAACATGCTCAGGACCGAACAGGAAGCCGGCTCCACCGCGATCCTCGTGGCGGTGGACGGACACGCCGCCGGAATCATCAGCCTGCAGGACAACCTCAAGCCCGGTTCCGTGGCCGCCATTACCAGGCTGCGCGCCCTGGGCCTGCGGCCGGTGCTGCTGACCGGGGACAACGCCGTGGTGGCTGCCCGGGTGGCGGAAGCCGTGGGCATTGCCCCCGAGGACGTGCTCGCCGATGTGCGCCCCGAGGGCAAAGTGGAAGCCGTCAAGCGGTTCCAGGCGCAGGGTGCCACCGTGGCCATGGCCGGAGACGGCGTGAATGATGCACCGGCCCTGGCACAGGCGGACTTGGGCATTGCGATGGGCTCGGGCACCGATGTCGCCATTGAAGCGGCGGACCTGACCGTCATGGGCAACGACCTCGGGCAGGTGGCCACCGCCATCGAACTGTCCCGGCGGACGCTGCGCACCATCAAGACAAACCTGTTTTGGGCCTTCTTCTACAACGCGATCGGCATTCCGGTTGCGGCCCTGGGCCTGCTGAATCCGATGATCGCCGGCGCCGCGATGGCCGCCAGCTCCGTGCTGGTGGTCGGAAACTCGCTGCGGCTGCGCCGCTTCGGCAAGACGGTTCCGGTGCCTGCCAGCTGAGCGCGCACGAACCTTGGTGCGCGAAGAGTGGCGCGACACGAGGCCGGGCGGTCCCCAAAGGGCCCCCGGCCTCTGCCGTGATCAGGTCACCAAACGGAAGGACCCCGGGCCGGTTGGTGCGGGCCCACGAGAGTCAGGCATCCTTTGTGCAGATAACGGGCGATCAAAATATCCTTCGTGCAGATAATGGGGTCTAGGGCCCCGGAAAAGCCTTCTTGAGCCCCTTATCTGCACGATAGATCTGCGGAAGGCCCTTGATCTGCACGAGAGACGCCGCAGCGCCTGTTTGGCCCCCATGTGCCGATCCTTCGTGCAGATAACGGGCGATCAGAATATCCTTCGTGCAGATAATGGGGACTAGGGCCCCGGAAACGCGTTCTTGAGCCCCTTATCTGCACGATAGACGCCGCAGCACCTGTTTGGCCCCCGTGTGTCGATCCTTCGTGCAGATAACGGGCGATCAGAATATCCTTCGTGCAGATAATGGGGTCTAGGGCCCCGGAAACGCGTTCTTGAGCCCCTTATCTGCACGATAGATCTGCGGAAGGCCCTTGATCTGCACGATAGATCGGCGAGGTCCCCGAGGACGCGTTCTTGAGCCCCTTGATCTGCACGTTGGCTTGCGTACCGCACCGATCCGGGGACACCAACCGGTGCGGAGCCCCCGGGCCACGAACTCAAGGTCCGGATGCCCGGCGGGCTCCACGCCGAAACTCCGGCACTTTCGAGGAACCGCAGCACATTCAAGGAACCTCAGCGCCGCGGGACTCAGCCCGCCGCCGGGTCCTGGCCTGGTTCAACCGGGGTGTTGCTCGGCCCCACCTGATCCACCGCATTGGTCAGCGGAATGCCGGAGCCGTCCCGCCGCCCGTGTTCGGTCGGCAGTGCCCGCGCCACGCCATTGGCGGCCGCGGCCTTCGCCGGACCATGCCCGGCCCACGCCACTGCCAGGGCATCCTCGCCCTTGAGGAACCGGTGCGCGCGCACCCCGCCCGTGGCCCGGCCCTTGACCGGATACTCGGCAAACTCGGTCACCTTCACGGAACCGCCGGGCGTGCCCGGGATGGTCTCGCTGCCGGTGGAAACGGTGACGACCACGGCCGCCGGGTCATTCTGCGCCACCACGCCAAAGAACAGCACCCGGTCATCGGCGCCCAGCTTGATGCCGGCGACACCACCCGCGGTGCGGCCCTGCGGCCGGACCAGCGATGCGCTGAACCGGAGCAGCTGGGCCTGTTCGGTGATGAACACCAGCTCATCGGTGTCCTGCTGCGCCACTCCCACGCCCACTACTTCGTCCTTGGGCTTGAGCGTGATCGCTTCCCAGTCGTCGCGGTTCAGCGGATACTCGGGGTTCACCCGCTTCACAATGCCGTTGCGCGTGCCCAGGGCCACGATCTCGTTCAGCGGCACCAGGCCGACCAGCTTTTCACCCTTGGACAGCGTCATGAAGTCCTTGACCGGCACTCCGCCGGCCATGTTGGGCAGGCCCGACGTGGGCGGCAGGGCAGGCATGTCCAGGACCTGGACACGGACCATCCGGCCCGACGACGTCACCGCCCCGATCTCGCCGCGCGCCGTCGTTTTCACCACGGAACGGAACACATCGTGCCGCACGCGCTGGCCCGCCTCGGTGAGCGGTTCCTGATTGGCGGTGCGGGCCAGCTGCCCGGACGTTGTCAGGATGACCCAGCACGGATCATCGGCGATTTCCAGTGGCAGGGCAGCTTTGGCGCCCTTGCCGGTGACGGCGGGAGCCGCGGCCACGCCCTTCAGCGGGGATGAGGCCTCGGATTCCAGCAGCACGGTTCGGCGCGGCGTGGCGTACTTCGCGGCCACCTCGCCGAGTTCGTCGGACACCAGGGCGCGCAGCCGCGGCTCGGAGTCCAGGATGGCCTGGAGTTCCTTGATGGCCAGTTCCAGCTCGTCCTTTTCCTTTTCCAGCTCGATGCGTGAGTACTTGGTGAGCTGGCGCAGCCGCAGTTCCAGGATGTGGTTGGCCTGGATTTCGCTGAGGTCGTAAATGGCCATCAGGCGTTCACGGGCCTGGGCCGTTTCATCCGAGGAGCGGATGATCTGGATGACCTCGTCAATGTCCACAATGGCGATCAGCAGGCCCTCGACCAGGTGCAGCCGCTCCTGCTTCCGGCGCAGCCGGTATGCGGTGCGCCGGCGGACGACGCCGAGGCGGTGCGCCACATACACCTGCAGCAGCTCCACCAGTCCGAGGGTCCGGGGCTGGCCGTCCACGAGCGTGACGTTGTTGATCCCGAAGGAATCTTCCATGGGGGTGTACTTGTACAGCTGGGCCAGCACGGCGTTGGGGTTGAACCCGTTCTTGAGCTCAATCACCAGGCGCAGGCCGTGGCTGCGGTCGGTCAGGTCCACGATGTCCGAGATGCCCTGCAGTTTCTTGGACGTGACCGCGTCCTTGATTTTCTCGATGACCTTTTCCGGGCCCACCATGTACGGCAGTTCGGTGACCACCAGGCCGGTGCGGCGGGCGGTCAGCTGCTCCACTTCCACCTTGGCGCGGGTTTTGAAGGATCCGCGCCCCGAGGCGTAGGCATCGCGGATGCCGTCCAGGCCCACGATCCGTCCGCCGCTGGGCAGGTCGGGGCCTGGGATGAACCGCATTAGCTCATCGAGCGACGCGTCGGGGTTCGCGATCAGGTGCTGGGTGGCGGCAATCACCTCGCCGAGGTTGTGCGGCGCCATGTTCGTGGCCATGCCCACGGCAATGCCCGTGGCGCCGTTGACGAGCAGGTTGGGGAAGGCCGCGGGGAGCACCTCGGGCTGCATCAGCTGGTTGTCGTAGTTGGGAACGAAGTCCACCACGTCTTCGTCCAGATGATCCGTCAGCGTCAGCGCGGGAGCCGCCAGCCGGGCTTCGGTGTACCGCGCCGCGGCGGGGCCGTCGTCGAGCGAGCCAAAGTTTCCGTGCCCGTCGATCAGCGGCAGGCGCAGCGCCCAGCTCTGGGCCATGCGCACCATGGCGTCGTAAATCGCGGAATCGCCGTGGGGATGGAGCTTGCCCATCACCTCGCCGACCACACGGGCGGACTTCACATGGCCGCGGTCCGGCCGCAGCCCCATGTCGGCCATCATGTACAGGATGCGCCGCTGGACAGGCTTCAGCCCGTCACGGGCATCGGGGAGGGCGCGCGAATAGATCACCGAGTACGCGTACTCGAGGAAGGAACCTTCCATCTCGGTGGTGACATCAATGTCGATGATGTTCTCGGCGATGATCTCGCCGGGTGCTGTCTTGGAGACGGTTTGGCGCCGGGCCATGCTGTTGTCGGGTCCTTGCAGTTAGGGAGTAAACGGGGGTGCAGGGGACGGAGGCGCGGCGGCCGGAGCGCCCTGCAGGCAGTGGAGAAAAAATCCCACTACTCTGAGTCTATGGCGGAGCAGGGACATTACCCCGAATATTGGGAAGCTGACGTGGTGTTGCGGGACGGCGGCACCGGGCATCTCAGACCGGTCACGCCTGAGGATGCGCCGGCCCTGCAGGAATTCCACATGAAGCAGTCGCAGAGCTCCATCTACCTGCGGTTCTTCACCTACAAGGCCAAACTGAGCAACAAGGAACTGGCCCGCTTCACCAACGTCGATTACCGGGACCGGGTGGCGTTTGTCATCACCATCGGATCGGAAATCATCGGCATCGGCCGCTACGACCGCCTGGACGATCCCACCGAGGCCGAGGTGGCGTTCAACATTGCCGACGGACACCAGGGCCGGGGCCTGGGATCCATCCTGCTGGAGCACCTGGCCGCCGCGGCACGCGAAAACGGCATCCGCCGGTTCTCCGCCGAGGTGCTGCCCGAAAACCGTAAGATGATCGGCGTCTTCGCTGACGCCGGCTACGAGGTGCGCCGGCATTTCGACGACGGCGTCATCGCCCTCGACTTCAACATCGACCCCACGGACAAGTCCCGGGCGGTGATGGAAGCCCGCGAGCACCGCGCGGAGGCCCGCAGTGTCGCGGACCTGCTCTCGCCGTCGTCGGTCGCGGTGATCGGTGCCAGCCGCGAGTGGGGAGCCGTGGGATACCAGCTGCTCGAGCACATCATCGAGGGCGGTTTCACCGGATCGGTCTACGCCGTCAATCCTGAAGCCTTCGAACTGGCCGGCATGGTGTCCCACGCCCGGATTGGCGACGTGCCGGAGCAGGTGCAGCTGGCCATCATTGCCGTGCCGTATGACCAGGTCCTCACCGTTGCCGAGGAATGCGCCCGTGCCGGGGTCAAGGAACTGCTCGTTGCCACCGCCGGATTTGCCAACGACGGCGAACGCGGCCTGGCCCGGCAGCGCCGCCTGGTGCGCCACGCCCGTGCCAACGGCATGCGCGTGGTGGGTCCGGCGTCGCTGGGCCTGATCAACACCCGCCCCGACATTTCCCTGAATGCCTCCATGGCCCCGTCCATGCCGGTGCGTGGGGGACTGGGTCTGTTCAGCCAGTCCGCGGGCATCGGCGTGCTGCTCTACGCCGCGGCGCAGCGGCGCGGCCTGGGCCTGTCCTCCACGATTTCCGCCGGCAACCGGGCCGATGTGTCCGGCAACGACGCCATGCAGTACTGGGAGGATGACACCGACACCCGGGTAGTGGGGATGTACCTGGAGTCCGTGGGAAACCCGCGCAAGTTCTCCCGCATCGCCCGCCGGCTTGCCACCTCCAAACCGGTGATCGTCGCCAAATCCGACGTTACCGGCCTGAAGCTTCCCCCGGGCCATGCCGTCCGGACCACGCAGGCGCCGGCCGGGGCCTTGGACGCCATGCTCCGCCAGTCCGGCGTCATCCGGGTCAACACCAATGAACAGCTCATGGACGTCGCGCAGATTGCCGTCAGCCAGCCGCTGCCGGCGGGCCGCTCGCTGGCCGTGTTCAGCAACAATAATGCGCTGGGCCGCGTGATTGCCGATGCAGCCCTCGGCCTGGACCTGGAACTGGGCAGCCTGCAGACCGACCTGGTCCTGGACACGGGAATGAGCGTTGCGCTGCCGCTGCTGCGTGCCGCCGTCACCAAAACGCTCGCCGACGACGCCATCCACGCCGCCGTCGTCACACTGCTGCCTTCCCCGGGGCTGACGATGGAGAAGATCGGACAGTGCCTGCAGGAATGTGCGGTGGAGACCGGCAAGCCCGTTGTGGCGGCTTTTACCGGGATCATGGACCCGGGTGCACAGGTGGAGGGACTCCTGACCTCCGGCGCCGGTGCCGGTGACAGCGGCGGACGCCAGCCCGGCCTGCCGTGCTTCTCCAGCCCGGGTGCCGCCGTCGCGGCGCTCGCGTCCCTGGTCCGTTACACGGAGTGGTCGGCCCGCGACCACGGGCATTTCATCGAGCCGGCCGGCACCGATCCCGACGGAGCGCGCGCCTTCCTCGAAGGGCTGCTGTCACGGGTGACCGGTGACGGCCTGATGCGGCTGTCTTCCGCGGAGACGGCCCGGCTGCTGGGCTTCTACGGAGTGGAGCTGCTGCCGTCGCTGCCCTTCACCACGGAGGACGAAGCGGTTGCGGCGGCCGACTCCCTCGGCTGGCCGGTGGTCATCAAGACCATGGACGAGCACCTGCGGCACCGCCTGGACCTGGGTGGCGTGCGGCTGAACATCTCCACCCCGGAGGAGCTGCGCACCAACATCGCCCAGATGAAGCAGTCGCTGGAACCTTACGGCAGCTTTGAACTCGAGGTGCAGTCCATGG
Organism: Arthrobacter citreus; assembly: GCF_038405225.1. Taxonomy (NCBI): domain Bacteria; kingdom Bacillati; phylum Actinomycetota; class Actinomycetes; order Micrococcales; family Micrococcaceae; genus Arthrobacter; species Arthrobacter citreus. The sequence continues at coordinate 1,809,502 of NZ_CP151657.1, read as the reverse complement.
CGCCGTCGGGGCAGGGCTGCATGGTGCGGGCCATCGAAGACCCGCTGCTGGGGCCGGTGCTGTCCTTTGGCCTGGCCGGAGATGCGGTGAACCTCCTGGATGACTGGGCGCACGGTATTCCCCCGCTGACGGACACCGACGTGGCCGATCTGGTCCGGGCGCCGCGCGCCTCCGGAAAGCTCTTCGGCTACCAGGGCCTGCCCAAGGCCAACGTGGCCGCCCTGGAGGACCTGATTTCCCGGCTGGCCCTGCTCAAGGACGAGCACCCCGAGATTGCCCTGCTGGAAATCAACCCCGTGCTGGTGTCCACCACCGGAGTCACGGTGCTCAGCGCGGATGTCCGGCTCGGCAATCCCCGGCAGCGGACGGACAGCGCACGGAGGGCGATGCGGGACTAAGTCTGGCTGTTCCCGCGCGCCATTTAGGTACTGGGGCGCACTCTGGGGGAAACTGGAAGCATGTCGCCGTTACTTTCCGCTGAACGCCGCAGCCTGGACGCTTCCATGGAGCGGGCCGGCTTTTACCCCACCCTCCTGGCCGACGTGGTCCACGATGCCCTCGACGGCCGTGAACCGCTGTCCCACATCATCCATCTGGAAACCCACTTCGAGCGCACCGAAGTGCACCGCCACATCACCGTGCTGGTGCTGACCGAGGACATGCTGGTCATTACCCACGTTGACGACCAGCAGCTGGACGACGCCGGTGAGCAGATGATGGCGCAGGTTTCCACCGAGTCCGTGCCGGTGACGCAGATTCGTTCCGTGGTCCTGGGCTACATGTACGCCCAGCCGCAGGACTACAAGCCCTCGGACCAGGCCCGTGAACTCACCCTGGCCATCGCCTGGTCCGGCGGCCAGCGCCTGGACATGGGCCCGGCAGGCTGCGCCGACCCGCAGTGCGACGCCGACCACGGCTACACCGGCACCATTGCCCAGGAGGATATTGTGCTCCGGGTCAGCGCCGAAGCCGACGGCGCCCAGGCCGTGCAGAACGCCAAGGACTTCGCCCGGGCACTGCGCAAGGTGAACACCGACACCCTGAACCTGCGCCCGATGGAATCCGGCGATGCCCGGCGCGTGCCGGGCATCGGCAGCCGGTTCAACCGCAGCCACCACCAGCGGTAAGGGGCCATGAGTTCGCCTTCCGGCACAGGTTCCGCCGCCACTCCGCCCTCCGGTGCAGTTCCGCCGTCCGGTGCAGCCTCCGGGGAGAAGCTGCCTCCGGCCCCCGGCTATGGCCGCAGCAGCGTGGCCGAAGTCCTCACCAGCTCCGCCGCGGTACTCGGCGTGCCCGGCTTCGAGAACTCCCTGAACCTGCCCGCAGCCAAGCGCGTCTGCGTGGTCATGGTGGACGGCCTGGGCTGGTCCCTGTTGAAGCAGCGCGGCGGGCACGCTCCGTTCCTGCGCGGTTTCCTGCCCTCGGCCCGCGTCCTGACCGCTGCTTTTCCCACCACGACGGCGGCCTCCCTGGCCTCGCTGGGCACCGGGCTGCCGCCCGGAGAGCACGGCATGGTCGGATATGACGTCCTGGATCCGGACCAGGACAAAGTCGTCAACATGCTCGGCAACTGGGACGCCGGCGTCGATCCCCAGCGCTGGCAGCCGCACCCCACGGTGCTGGAACAGGTGGCCGAGCACCTTCCGGTGGCGTCGGTCAGCCTGCCCCGGTTCGCGGATTCGGCCATGACCCGCGCCGCCCTGCGCGGCGGCACCTTCATCGGGGCCACCGGCGTCCACGCACGGGTCTCGGCAGCGGCAGAAGCCCTGGCCGGCTCGCCGCGGATGCTGATGTACCTGTACTGGAACGAATTGGACAAGGCCGGCCACAAGCACGGCGCCCAGTCGGGGCAGTGGGGCTATCAGCTCGAGGAGCTGGACAGTGCCCTGAAACTGCTGGCAGGACGCCTGCCCGCTGACACGCTGCTGCTGCTGACCGCTGACCACGGCATGGTCGACATCGCTCCGGAACACCGGTATGACTTCTCCGAAGACCCGTCACTGATTGCCGGGGTACGGCACACAGCCGGTGAGCCGCGCATGATCCATCTGTATATGGAGCCCCGCGCCGGTGACAGCGGCCGGGAAGCCCTGGTCGCCGCATGGCGCGCAGCCTATGGGGCCAAGGTGTGGGTTGCCACCCGGGAGGAAGCCATCGCAGCGGGCTGGTTCGGTCCGGTGGTTGCGCCGTCGGTGCTGCCGCGGATCGGTGACGTACTTGTGCTGGCGCGTGAGCCCATTGCCCTCTATGACCTGCGCCGGATGAAAGCTTCGTCGCTGGAAGTGGTGGGCCAGCACGGGTCGCTGACACGCGCGGAGCGTGAAGTTCCGCTGCTGCAGCTGGCGGCGCCGGCTCCCAGGCGCAGTCCGGGTTCGCAGGGTAAAGGAAAGAAATAACGGTGGCTGAGCTCGTCTTCTTTTCCGGAACCATGGACTGCGGCAAATCGACGCTCGCGCTGCAGATGGACTATAACCACAGTGCCCGCGGCCGCGGAGGTATTCTCTTCAGCCGTAATGACCGTGCCGGGGATTCCGTAATCTCCTCCCGGCTCGGCCTGCGCACTCCCGCCGTGGAAGTCACCGACGGCACCGATTTCTGGGACGAAGTGACCGACCGCCGTGGAGCCGGATTCGCAGTGGACTACCTCATCTGCGACGAGGCGCAGTTTTACTCCGCCGAACAGGTGGAACAGCTGGCCCGTGTCGTCGATGAGCTGTGCGTTGACGTGTTTGCCTTTGGCATCACCTCGGATTTTCGGACCCGGCTCTTTCCCGGTTCGCAGCGGCTCATTGAGCTGGCGGACCGGATGGAAGTGCTCCAGGTGCGTGCACTGTGCTGGTGCGGCCGCAGGGCAACCCACAACGCCCGTACGGTCAACGGCGTCATGGTGGTGGAGGGGGACCAGGTGGTGGTCGGAGACGTGGGAAAGCACGCTCCGGCCGCGGGTCCGGCCAGCTCCGGCATCGTGACGGAGCCGCTGTTTGCCGCGGACGCCGTGGAGAGTGCGCCGGTGGTGGGATATGAAACCCTGTGCCGCCGCCACTACATGCGCCGGGTCACCGCCTACAAGGCGGAATCGATCGCCGGACTGACGCCGGGCCCGGTTACCGAGCTTGATGTGTGCGCCGTGCACCCGCACAAACACTACTGATCCTGCCGGATCGACTTCGCGGCAGGACCAGTGTTTTGCTAGTCGCCCTTGGTCCCGAACACGATTTCATCCCAGCTGGGAACCGAAGAACGCTTGGGCTTGATGGTCCGCTTGTCAGCGGAATCTTCGCCCTTGGCCGCAGCGTCAGCTCCGGTCACGTCGTTTCGGGGCCCGCCGGCGTTCATGCGGTCCCAGGGAAAATCGGTCCGGCCGTTCTTGCGGCCCGCGGGCTTGGCCTTGCTCCGGCCACCCGCGGCGGAACCGCTGTCCGGAACAGATGCGGCCGGGTCGGCTTCGTCGCCGGCCGCGGGCTGCTGGTGCTCATCTGCCTTGGCGCCGGTCTCTTCGACTGCGCTGCCCGGAACCTCGCCGGTTCCGGTGCCGGCGTCTGCGCCTGGTGTTGCTGCCGTGTCACCGCGGCGGCGGAATGGGCGCGCCAGCACGCTGATCTCCCGCGTTCCCGGGCTGACGCCGTCGGACAGGCGCAGTGAATCGGGGGCGTCGGGCGCCTCCGACTCATCGGTGCTGGCCGGAGCCAGTGACAGGCGGCCGGTGCGGGGGCGGGTGGACGCCGCGTCATCGAGTTCGGTGTGTCCGTCACGGGGATGGGCCGCCGGGATGCTGCCCTTGGCCAGCATGGCCGCAAGCGCATCATCGCCGTCCTCGTCGGCACCGAGGCGCTGGCCGCGGCGCGAGCGTAGTACCTCCAGCAGGTTGTCGGTGTCCTCATCGCCGTCCGCGGCCGCGCCGTCGGCTTCGGCCGGGGCAACGGCTTCAAAATCAAAAACGCGGTCTGCAACGGCAGTGAGCCGGCGGGACGGCACGGGGGAGTCCAGGGGTTCCAGTTCGCTCAGCAGCTGGGCCCAGCGGTTGGCGTTGGAGACGCTCTTGCGCAGGGGGCTGAAAGTCCAGCGGGCCGGGGGTTCCTCGCCGACCGATACCTGGGAATCGCTCCCCAGTTCGAAGCGTGCCACAACGTCCCACGTTGAGTCGGGGCGGCGCCAGGCATCCCACTCGACGCTGTCGGGGTCCACTCCGAAGGCCTTGAGGCGGTGGGTGACCATGTCGCCCAGATTGACCGGGCTGTCGCCGAAGGTGCTGCGGTAGCCGTCATGGGTGGCCGAGAGCGGGGCGGCAACCTCCACTGCCTGGGCCTGGCGTGCCACGTATTCGCGTTCCGCGCGGACCGGTCCCTCGTAGCGGCGGATGTGTGCGAGGTCCAGGCCGGAGATTTCCGCAACGTCTTCTGCGCTGGCGCCGGACCGGATCCGTGCCTGGATGTCGCGCGGAGTCATGGCCGGGCCCTCGGGCCGTTCCGGTGCTGAGGTGGAGCGGTGCACGGAGCGCGATACCGCAACCCTGAGCGCTTCATCCATGCGAAGCCGGAATGTTTCCCCGCCCTTGCCGCTGAGCAGCAAATGCTCGCCACCCTCATGGACACCCACGAGACGTAGATCCTGCATGAACCAATCCTCCACCCGATAGCAATTCCTTCTGGAAACAATGCCATCCGGAAGGCCGAAAGCCTACTGTTTGCAAGGGTGTGGCGCGGATCGGCTGGTTCCGGGGGCCGTATTTTTCGGCCGGACACCGCCTGCAGTTGGACGACCTTGGCCGGGCGGGGTGCCCGGGTGCGGGCGGGTGTGGCTATTTCCTCCGCCCTCAGCAAAAATCTGTGGATTACGGGCACAAAAGGGAACACCGTGGCGTTGATACCTCCAAGCCGAAGAAGTAAGCCGGTCTAGCTACCGGTCCGGCTCACCAAACCACCACAACTCGACCGGACGGTGAGAGTACGAATTATGGCGACTGACTATGATGCGCCGCGTAAGACAGACGAGGACATCAGCGAAGAATCACTTGAGGAACTAAAGACCCGGCGGACTGCGGGCACTCAGTCGGCGGTAGTGGATGAAGATGAAACCGAAACCGCTGACAGCTTCGAACTCCCCGGGGCGGACCTTTCCGGCGAGGAGCTTTTGGTGCGGGTGCTGCCGGCACAGGCGGATGAGTTCACCTGCGCCTCATGCTTCCTGGTCCGGCACCGCTCACAGATTGCCCTGGAGAAGGATGGTCTGACGTACTGCGTCGACTGTGAAGGCTGACGACGTCGGAGTGTGAAGGCTGACGACGCCGGACCCTGAGGGCTGACGCCGGAGCGTGAGGGCTGACGCCGGGCCAGCCGCCCGGCGTCAGCTGCTCAGCGCGCGGACCAGGTCTTCCGGATGGCGCGTGGACGTGAGCCAGTACGGCGTGCGGTCGGCGGGATCGGTGATTTCAATCCGGACCACCGGCGTGATCCAGCCGCGGAAACACATGAACGCGGTGGCGTTCAGGCCCCGGCCGCGCTGGAACGTGGCGTCATCTCCGCGGTAGCCCTCCACCGCGCCCACGAACCGCCGTTCGATTTGTGCCCGGCCCACCTGCAGCGTGTCCCGGGTGACGCGGATGACGGGCGTGTTGAGCAGCAGCAGAGCGGTGATGATGATGGCTGCGACCACGGCCGCAATGATTCCGGCTTCGATGCTGATCGGCATAAAGACGAAGATGCAGGAGCAGGAGCCAAAGAGGACAAGCGCCCAGATCCCAAACGACGGAAGAAGCCGTTCGGAGTACAGCACGGTCTCGGGGGAAGTCTGGGCAGAGGGGGATGACATGTAACCAGCTTGGCACCTTTGGGCCGGTATTTCATCTTGGGGATCGGCCGCGGAAAGGCGGTTGCCCCGCGTACGGAGAAGCGTCAGGAAAACGCGCTAAAGTGAGGTGCGGTATTCCCGGGAACCTTCCGGGGCACCTGCGCGCCCCTGAACAGGCTGCGGCGCGGGACGCGATAAAGGATCACTCGAGGGAAGTCGGAGACACCGGTGCTTGAATCAAAGCCCACCATGACCGTGCAGCTGAAAATGCTCGACGACGGGCTGGAACCGCCGTCGTACGCGCATCCCGGCGACGCAGGCGCGGACCTCCGCACCCGGATCGATGTCGAGCTCGAGCCGGGGGAGCGGATGCTCGTTCCCACCGGTGTGGCCCTTGCCCTTCCCTTTGGTTTCGCAGCGTTCATTCACCCGCGCTCCGGCCTGGCCACAAAGCACGGCTTGACGGTTGTCAACGCACCGGGAACGGTCGACGCCGGCTACCGGGGCGAAATCAGCGTTACCCTGCTCAATACCGACAAGTCCCGCCCGATCACCCTTCTGCGGGGTGACCGGATTGCCCAGATGGTGATCCAGCGGGTGGAGACGGCGTCTTTTGAACTGGTGGATGAATTGTCCGATTCCGTCCGCGGCAGCGGCGGGTTCGGTTCCACCGGCGGTTTTACTGCACTGCCTGCCTAGAGCGGCTGTCCGGGGGGTCAGCAGCGTGCGGCCCTCCCTATGAGAGAGAGGAACCCGGTCATGGCATTTGGGCGACTGAGGAAGAACAAGCAAGACAAGCACGAGCAGGGCGAACAGGATCAGGACGGCGCGGAGCCGGCCTCCGGTGCCGGAACGGCGGCCGACGACGGCGGCACGGCTCCGGCGGCCGGCCCCTGGGATGCTGCGGACAAGCCTTCCGAGGAAGGCTACGTGGACCTCGGTGCGCTGCGCATCGCCTCGGCCGAGGGTCTCCAGCTTCGCCTTGAGGTGGAAGAAAAGACCCAGCGCGTGGTGGCAGTGACGCTGGACCTGAACGGTTCCAGCCTGCAGCTGCAGGCCTTTGCCGCGCCGCGCTCGGAAACGCTGTGGGATGACATCCGGGACCAGATCGGCAAGTCCGTCGGTTCGCAGGGCGGCACCGTGGACGAGCTTGAAGGCGTGTTTGGCACCGAACTGCTGGCCAAGGTTCCGGCCCAGGCCCAGGACGGGTCCAAGGGCTACCGCGTGGCGCGCTTTGTCGGCGTGGACGGCCCCCGCTGGTTCCTGCGCGGAGTGTTCGGCGGCCCGGCGGCCCTGGACCCCCAGGCAGCCGGTCCACTGGAAGAAGTCTTCCGGAACGTCGTCGTGGTCCGCGGCGAGCAGCCGCTGCCGCCACGCGACCTTCTGCAGCTGCGCCTTCCGCGCGACGCATCCCCGCTGCCGCGGCCTGCCGCGGATGCGGCGAAGCCTGCTCCGCCGGAGCGCGGACCCGAGATTACGACCATCGGCTAGTCAGTGCCCCTCAACCGACCGGCGACCCCGGGGAACCGGGAAAACCCGGTTCCCGTCAGCTCCATTCCCCAGCGCGGCCGTGTGTACAGCGGCGGTTACGTGCAGTCCATTACTGTGGTTCCGGCCAACGATCCGCCGCGGTTCACCGCCATGGTGGAGGACGTGGAGGCGGCGTACCGCGAGGCTTCTTCCCGGGAACCCCACCCGCGGGTGCGCCTCGTGTGGGTGGGCCAGCGCCGGGTTCCCGGCGTGGTTGCCGGCACCCGCCTGGCTTTTGAAGGCATGGTCAGCACGGTGGACAGCTACCCCACCATTTACAATCCACGCTACGAAATCATCGGACGTCCGGAGAACGAAACATGAGTGAGCGACCCGGCAGCGAGCTGCCCGACTCCCCGCGGACAGTGAACCCTGCTGCGGGGCACAGCCTCGAGTCCGGCGGCCCGGCAGCCCGCGAGCAGCCGGCTGCGCCCGAGCCTGAACAGCCAACGTTCGGCGATGTTGCCGGCGCCTACGCGGCCAAGGCAGGAATGGAACGCCGGGACGACGGTCAAATCGACGTTTTGAAATCCGTCGGGGGAGTGCGAGGGCTTGCCGAGGCAATTGTTCCCGGGCTGCTGTTCACCCTGATTTTCACGCTGACCTCAGGGCTGTATGTATCCCTTGGGGCGGCGGTGGCCTCGGCGGCGGTGTTCTCCGTGGCCAACCTGGTCCAAAAGCGTCCGTTGATGCAGTCCCTCACCGGAGTGCTCGGCGTCGTCATTTGTGCGGTCGTGGCGCTGCGCAGCGGAAGCGGCACGGAGTTCTTCCTGCCCGGCTTCTTCCTCAACGCCGGCTATATCCTGGCGTTTATCGTTTCCATCATCGTGCGCTGGCCCGTCGCCGGGCTGCTGTTCGGTTTTATCCGAGGCGAGAACCTTGACTGGCACGCGGACCGGAAACGGATCCGGGCCTATTCGGTGGCGACATGGATCATCATCGCCGTGTTTGCCCTGCGTCTCGGAGTCCAGCTGCCGCTCTACCTGGCGGACAATGTGGCCGCCCTGGGCACCATGCGCCTGGCCATGGGGGTCCCGCTGTATGCGCTGGGCCTGTGGCTGGCGTGGATGGTTTCCCGGCCGCTGCCCGTCTCCGGGGTGCCGGAGCAGCCGGGCCGCCCCTAACCTAACCTCGGTCGGGCGCCGGCTGGGTGCTTTCGGGCAGCAGCACCGCGCGCAGGTCATCCTCGGCTGCAATGGTGCAGATGAAGAAGAGCTCGTCGCCGGGTTCAATGACGTCGTCGTTGCTGGGGGTAATGGGAGCGTCGTCGCGCAGGATGGCAGTCACCGTGGCGTCCATCGGCCAGTTGATGGATCCCAGCGTCCTGCCGGTGAGCGGCGAATCGACCGGGACGGTGAACTCCACCATGGAGGCCACTCCGCTTTGCAGCGTCAGCAGCCGGACGAGGTCGCCCACCTCCACCGCTTCTTCGACCAGGGCCGTCATGAGACGCGGCGTGTTCACCGCCACGTCAACGCCCCAGGAGTCGTCAAACATCCAGTCGTTTTTGGGGTTGTTGACCCGGCCCACGGTGCGGGCCACGCCAAATTCGCTCTTGGCCAGCAGCGACACCACCAGGTTGACCTTGTCATCTCCAGTCGCGGAGACCACGACGTCGGCCTCATCGAGATTGGCGTCCTTCAGGGTGGTCAATTCGCAGGCGTCCCCGATGAGCCAGTGCGCATCCACCAGCTCGCTGCGGCCTTCCACCTCGGGCTTCTCATCGATGAGGAGCACATGGTGGCCGTGCGAGAGGAGCTCCTTGGCAATGGAAGATCCGACGCTGCCGGCTCCGGCAATCACGACTTTCACTGATTCTCCTTAAGGGGCGGCGCGGAGAGGATGCGGCTGATTTCGCTCGTCCGGTCCACGTTCATCATCGCGTGCAGGACATCGCCCTGCTGGTAACTGGTGTCCGGCCGCGGAAGTGTTCCCTCACCGAAGCGGGTCACGTACGCAATGCGCACCCGCGCCGCCTGTTCAATCCCGCTGAGCGTTGAACCGAGCCAGCCCTCATGGAGTGACAGTTCGCCCAGAATGAGCCGGCCGGAGGATTCCCGGAAATCTCCGTTGATGCTCTGCTCGGGCAGGATACGGCGCAGCACCTGGTCCGCGCTCCAGCGGACGGCCGCCACCGTGGGAATGCCGAGCCGCTGGTAGATTTCGGCGCGGCCCGGATCATAAATCCGTGCCACAACGTGGGGCACATGGAAGGTTTCCCTGGCTACGCGCGTGGCAAGGATGTTGGAATTATCACCTGAGGAAACGGCGGCGAAGGCATAGGCCTCCTTGATTCCGGCTTCGGTCAGGGTGGTCCGGTCAAAGCCAACGCCGGTGACCTTCCGTCCGCCGAAGGTGGAACGCAGGCGCCGGAAGGCCCTCTCATCCTGGTCAATGACGGCCACCGTATGCCCGGCATTGTCCAGCGTGTGGGCCAGGGACACACCCACGCGTCCGCACCCCATGATGACGTAATGGGCCACCTGCCACCTCGGTTCCTGAAGATCGATTACGAAAAAAGTCAAAGCGCCAGCATAGACCCCGCCGGTGCTGCGAATATGCACCGGCGCCGGGGCATGGTGTGATGGTCTTTTAGGCTCCATCAGGAAGTATCCGGCACTATGACGACCGACACCACTCCATCCGAGATTGAACTCACCATCGGCGCGCCCGCCCACGGCGGCCATTTTGTGGCCCGCCACGAAGGGCGCGTGGTCTTTGTCCGCCATGCCCTGCCGGGTGAGCGCGTCCGTGCCCGCCTGACGGACGCGGCCGACGGCGCCAGCTTCTGGCGCGCCGATGTCACCGAAGTGCTGGAGCCCGCTCCGGGACGGGTGGAGCACTTCTGGCCGGAGGCCGATGCGCTCCGCGCGGCATCCCGGGGACGGCTGCCCGTGGGAGGCGCCGAATTCGGCCACATTGACCTCGCCACCCAGCGTGAACTCAAAGCGGACATCTTCGCCGAGCAGCTGCTGCGCCTGGCCAAGGTGGAACGCAAAATCACCGTGGAGCCCGCAGTTGAGGAGCGCGCCGACGGCCTGCACTGGCGGACCCGCGCAAGCTTCTCCGTGGCTCCGGGCGGCCGCCTGGCCATGCACGCCCACCGCTCCGAGGAGCTCATTCCGGTCCAGCGCATGCCGCTGGCCGTGGAAGCCGTCAACGACCTCCAGCTGTGGGACGTGGACTTCAGCGGTGTTTCCCGGGTCGAGGTGGCCGTGCCGGTTAACGGCGCGCCCCTGGTCCTGCTGATTCCCGCCGACGGAGCACACCCCAAGGCACTCGGACGGATTGCCTCCGCCCTGCCGTCCGGCACTTCCATCGCGTCCTGGGAACCCGAATCCGGCACGCTGAACCGCCTGCGCGGACGCACCTGGGTTTCGGAAAGTGTTGCCGGCCATGACTACCGGGTGACCGGTGCCGGTTTCTGGCAGATCCACCGCAGCGCCCCCCGCACCCTGGTGGAAGCGGTCCTGGACGGACTGCGCGTCCAGCCCGGGGAACAGATTGCCGACCTGTACGCCGGTGCCGGCCTGTTCACGGCGCCGCTGGCCGACGCCGCAGGAGAAGAGGGACGCGTGCTTTCGGTCGAGGCTTCCCCGGGGGCAAGCCGGGACGCCCGCAAAAATCTCTTCGCCGCACCGCAGGTGGAAATCCTGCAGGGCCGGGTGGACAAGGCGCTGGCCGCTTACGAGGGCCGGCTCGACGTCGTCCTGCTGGATCCGCCGCGTGTCGGCGCCGGGAAGGACGTAGTGGGCCAGATCCATGCCGCCGCGCCCCGCGCCGTCGGCTACGTATCCTGCGACCCGGCGTCCTTCGCCCGCGACCTGGCCTACTTCCAGGAACTCGGCTGGCAGCTGGACTCGCTGCGGGTCTTTGACCTGTACCCCCACACGCACCACATGGAGTCCTTCGCGGTCCTGACCCCCTCGGAGAAGCCCGCCGAATAGGACCCTGCCGTCGGCGCCCCGGGCCACGGGTGCAACCGCACTGCGGACACTGCCTGCGCTCCGAGTGAGTGGCTGGGTAGGTGGCCGGGGTAGGTGGCCGGGGCGGGTGGCGGAGTGGGGGGCCGAGGCGGGTTCCGGCCCGGTGTGCCCGGCGCCTCGCGGGTATGGTCTAAGGTCACACCGGCATGTAACGGATAGTATAAGAGCAGTTGTGCAGATCCGCGCCGTGTTGGGGAGACTTCGCCTGCTTTCGGGCGGGGAAAGTTTTTCGTTCGGCAGGGGGTGTCCCGGCAGCGAAAATAGTCCACCATTTTCCCCGCCGTCCCCCGTGGCGGCCGGTTAGGGAGTCCTAACTGGCACGCCGCGGACCGCTGGACAAAGATAAAACGGTGGCGAGAGGAGTCCTATTATGACTAATGTGGACAGCTTCGGTTCCAAAGGCGTACTAAACGTCGGTGGAAACGAATATGAAATTTTCCGGTTGAATTCCGTCGAAGGCGCCAAGAGCCTTCCGTTCAGCCTCAAGGTCCTGCTGGAGAACCTGCTGCGCACCGAAGACGGTGCCAACATCACCGCAGACCACGTTCGCGCCCTGGCGCAGTGGGATGCCAACGCAGAGCCCAGCACTGAAATCCAGTTCACCCCCGCTCGGGTCATCATGCAGGACTTCACCGGTGTTCCCTGCATCGTGGACCTGGCAACCATGCGTGAGGCAGTGGCGGAATTGGGCGGAGACCCCAAGCGGGTCAACCCCCTTGCTCCGGCTGAAATGGTCATTGACCACTCCGTGCAGATCGATGCCTTCGGTAATGCCGGTGCCCTCGAGCGCAACATGGAAATCGAATACCAGCGCAACGGCGAGCGGTACCAGTTCCTTCGCTGGGGCCAGACGGCGTTTGACGACTTCAAGGTTGTTCCCCCGGGCATGGGTATTGTCCACCAGGTCAACATCGAGTATTTGGCCCGCACCGTGATGACCCGTGAAGTTGACGGCGTCCTGCGCGCCTACCCGGACACCTGCGTCGGCACCGACTCCCACACCACCATGGTCAACGGCCTGGGCGTGCTCGGCTGGGGCGTTGGCGGCATCGAAGCCGAAGCTGCCATGCTTGGCCAGCCCGTCTCCATGCTGATCCCGCGCGTTGTCGGCTTCAAGCTCACCGGCGAGATCCCGGCCGGCGCCACCGCCACCGACGTCGTGCTGACCATCACCGAAATGCTGCGCAAGCACGGTGTTGTCGGCAAGTTCGTGGAGTTCTACGGAGAAGGCGTTGGAGCCGTTCCGCTGGCCAACCGCGCCACCATCGGTAACATGAGCCCGGAATTCGGTTCCACCGCTGCCATGTTCCCGATCGACGCCGTCACGCTGGACTACCTGCGCCTCACCGGCCGGTCCGAGGAGAACGTGGCCCTCGTTGAGGCCTACGCCAAGGAACAGGGCCTGTGGCACGATCCCTCCGTCGAGATCAAGTACTCCGAGTACCTTGAACTGGATCTGTCCACCGTGGTTTCCTCCATTGCCGGACCGAAGCGCCCGCAGGACCGCGTGGAGCTGACCAACGCCAAGGAGCAGTTCCGCAAGGACCTCAAGAACTACGTTCACGAGACGGTTGAAGCCGAGAGCGGCACCGTGGACGAGACGCTGGAAGAAACGTTCCCGGCGTCGGACGCACCGTCCTTCAACGCCAATGCGACCCAGATCGAAGACCACGAGCACGACCTGGTCTCCAAGCGGGACGCCCCGGCCGACCGCTCCAGGAACTCTGTTCCGGTGACCATGGCTGACGGCCGCAGCTTCGAGCTGGACCACGGCGCCGTGTCGATCGCCTCGATCACGTCCTGCACCAACACGTCCAACCCCTCGGTGATGATGGCGGCAGCAGTGCTGGCCCGCAACGCCGTCGAAAAGGGCCTCGCCTCCAAGCCGTGGGTCAAGACCTCCGTGGCTCCCGGCTCCAAGGTAGTCACCGACTACTACGAGAAGTCCGGCCTGATCCCGTACCTGGAGAAGCTCGGCTTCTTCGTCGTCGGTTACGGCTGCGCCACCTGCATCGGTAACTCGGGCCCGCTGGAAGAGGAAATCTCCACGGCCATCCAGGAAGCCGACCTCGCCGTCACCGCAGTGCTTTCCGGTAACCGCAACTTCGAAGGCCGGATCAACCCGGACGTGAAGATGAACTACCTGGCCTCCCCGCCGCTGGTGGTTGCCTACGCACTGGCCGGCACCATGGACTTCGACTTCGAAAATGACCCGCTGGGCCAGGACGAAGCCGGTAACGACATTTTCCTGAAGGACATCTGGCCGAACCCGGTCGAGGTCCAGGAAATCATCGACGCCTCCATCAACAAGGAGATGTTCAGCAACAGCTACGACACCATCTTCGAAGGCGACGACCGCTGGAAGTCCCTGCCCACCCCCGAAGGCGCAACCTTCGAGTGGGACACGGAGTCCACGTACGTCCGGAAGCCCCCGTACTTCGAGGGCATGAAGGCTCAGCCGGAGCCGGTCTCCGACATCGAGGGCGCCCGCGTCCTGCTGAAGCTCGGCGATTCGGTCACCACCGACCACATCTCTCCGGCCGGTTCCTTCAAGTCCGACACCCCGGCGGGCCGTTACCTGCTGGAGCACGGTGTCGAGCGCAAGGACTTCAACTCCTACGGCTCCCGCCGAGGCAACCACGAAGTGATGATCCGCGGCACGTTCGCGAACATCCGCATCAAGAACCAGCTGCTCGACGGCGTTGAAGGCGGCTTTACCCGCGACTTCAGCCAGGCTGACGCACCGCAGGCAGCCGTCTACGACGCTTCGGTCAACTACCAGGCCGCCGGCATTCCGCTGGTTGTCCTGGCCGGCAAGGAGTACGGTTCCGGTTCCTCGCGTGACTGGGCTGCCAAGGGCACCGCACTGCTGGGCGTCAAGGCCGTCATCGCCGAGAGCTACGAGCGTATCCACCGCTCCAACCTCATTGGCATGGGCGTCCTTCCGCTGCAGTACCCGGCCGGCGTCAACGCCGAGTCCCTGGGCCTGACCGGCACGGAGACCTTCGCGGTTTCCGGTGTGACCGAGCTGAACAACGGCAACACGCCCAAGACCGTCACGGTCACGGCGACGCCGGAGAACGGCGAGGCGATCTCCTTCGAGGCCGTGCTGCGCATCGACACCCCGGGTGAAGCTGACTACTACCGCAACGGCGGCATCCTGCAGTACGTACTGCGCCAGATCACGGCGAAGTAGCAGGCACGCACCGCATTCAGGGCCACTGACCGGCCTTGAGATCAAAGAGCCCCGTCCGCCGCGTTTCGACTCGGTGGACGGGGCTCTTTGCCTGTCGCGGAACCGGGTGCCCTCCGCCAAGCGTTAGAGTTAAACCGTTGTGACGGTGTGCAGTGCCGTTGCCTGAAGCAGGGAGGCGCCCGTTGGGACTTCTGGAAACCATCCGTGATCCGCGGGACCTGAGCAAACTCACCACGGAGCAGTTGGAACGCTTGTCCGGTGAAATCCGGTCGTTCCTCATCAGCAACGTGGCCCAGACCGGCGGCCATCTTGGCCCCAACCTGGGCGTGGTGGAACTGACGGTGGGTATCCATCGGGTCTTCGACTCGCCGCGGGACAGTATTGTCTTTGACACCGGGCACCAGTCCTATGTGCACAAAATCCTCACCGGCCGGCAGGACTTCTCCACTCTCCGGCAGCAGGGCGGAATGTCCGGATATCCCTCCCGTGCCGAATCTGTGCATGACATTGTGGAGTCCTCACATGCTTCGTCCTCGCTGTCCTGGGCCGACGGCATTTCCCGGGCCCGACAGCTGACCGGCGAAGGGGACCGCTACACCGTGGTGATGGTGGGCGACGGCGCCCTGACCGGCGGCATGGCCTGGGAAGCACTGAACAATATCGCGGCTGACCAGCGGCGCCGCGTCGTCATCGTGGTCAACGACAACGGCCGCTCCTACGCCCCGACCATCGGCGGGGTTGCCGATTACCTCGCGTCCATGCGCCCCACCCTGGACACCGTGCGCACCCACCGCGTGTATGAAAATACGCTCGGATGGTGGAAGCAGCGCCTGCAGGACGGCGGACCCGTGGGCCGCTTCACCTATCACAGCCTCCACGCCGCCAAGCGCGGCATCAAGGACTGGTGGGCGCCGCAGGGATTGTTCGAAGACCTGGGCCTGAAGTACATCGGCCCCATTGACGGCCATGACATGGCCGCGGTGGAGCGCGCGCTGATCAAGGCGCGCAACTACAACGGTCCGGTCCTGGTCCACGCCATGACGGAAAAGGGCCGCGGCTACGCCCCGGCCCGCGCCAACGTGGCTGACCAGTTCCACGCCGTCGGTGTCATCGACCCGGAAACCGGCAAGGCCGTGGAGCCGGGCGGCAAGCAGTCCTGGACATCAGTCTTCGCCACTGAGATTGCCGACATTGCTGATGAGCGCGAGGACATTGTCGGCATCACCGGTGCCATGCTGATCCCCGTGGGGCTGCACCGTTTCGCCGAAAAGCACCCCGAGCGTGTGTTCGACGTCGGAATTGCCGAACAGCATGCCCTTACCTCGGCGGCGGGGATGGCCTTCGGTGGGCTGCATCCCGTCGTCGCGCTCTATGCGACCTTCCTGAACCGTGCCTTTGACCAGCTGCTCATGGACGTCGCCCTCCACAAGGCGGGCGTGACGATCGTGCTGGACCGCGCCGGCGTCACCGGTCCGGATGGAGCCAGCCACCACGGCATGTGGGACATGTCCATGCTGCAGATAGTGCCCGGACTGCATCTTTCCGCGCCGCGTGACGCCACCCGGCTCAAGGAAGAACTCCGTGAGGCCGTCGCCATCAACGATGCCCCCAGTGTGGTCCGGTTCTCCAAGGGGACCGTGGGCCCCGACGTCGAGGCGATCGACCGGACCTCCGACGGCGTCGACATCCTGGCCCGGCGCCCGTCGGACGAAAAGTCCAACGACGTCCTGATTGTCAGCGTGGGAGCCATGGCCGAAATGGCGCTGCAGGTGGCCAACCGGCTCGGCGCCCAGGGCATCAGCTCCACCGTGGTGGATCCGCGCTGGGTCCTGCCCGTTCCGAGGTCGATCATCCGCATGGCCGCCGAGCACCGCATTGTCATTGTGATTGAGGACGGAGTGCGTGCCGGCGGTGTCGGATCGCGGATCCGGCAGGAAATGCGTGCCGCCGGCGTGGACACCGCCCTGAACGAGGTGGGCCTTCCGGTGGAGTTCCTGGATCACGGCACCCGTGCCGAAGTCCTGGAGCGGGTGGGCCTGACGGCGCGCCAGGTGGCCAACGACGTCGTCGCCCAGGTCCTGGGCACCAAGGTTCCGTTTGCCCGGCCCCTGCCCGGCCAGGACATGCCCACCGGCCAAATCCCAAAAATCCAGTAAACTCCGCCGGCCGGACGGGAACCGGCGGCGGGACGCAGGGGAGGAAACACCATGGCAGAAGAGCAACCAGTAGTGGCTGTCACCGGTGCCACGGGTGCCCTGGGCGGCGCCGTCGCCCGCCTGCTGGCTGAGGCCGGCGTCGCGCAGCGGCTGCTTGCCCGGCACACCGCCAAACTTCCGGAACTGGGAACGCCCGTGTATGCGGCGACGTACTCGGACCGTGAGCACGCAGCCCGGGCGCTGGAGGGTGTCCAGACCCTGTTCATGGTCTCGGCCCATGAGAGCCCGTACCGGCAGCAGGACCACCGCACGTTTGTGGATGCTGCCGTGGAGGCGGGGGTGCGGCACATTGTCTACACCTCGTTTATGGGAGCGGCTCCGGACGCGGTATTCACCCTGGCCCGCGACCACTGGGACACCGAGGAACACATCAGGTCCACCGGCCTGGAATACACCTTCCTCCGGGACTGCCTGTACCAGGACGTCCTGCCCTCGTTTGTGGGGCGCGACGGCGTGATCCGCGGCCCCGCAGGATCCGGCCGGCTCGCAGCGGTGGCCCGGGCCGACGTCGCCCGCGCAGCGGCGCGCATCCTCGAAGCACCCCGTGATCATCAGGGTCAGGTGTATACGCTCACCGGGCCGCAGGCCCTGACCTTTGACGAGATCGCCGGGATCCTGACCCGTGTGTCCGGATCCACCGTGAGCTACTACAACGAAACCAACGAGGAAGCTCTGGAATCGCGGAGCCTGAGCAGTGCGGCGCACTGGCAGATCGAAGCGTGGGTGAGCACGTACACCGCGATCGCGCAGGGCCAGATGGCGGAGGTCAGCGGTGATATTGAGCGGCTGACCGGGATTCCGCCGCTGGGGCTGGAAGATTACCTGAAACACCGTTAACCCCCAAGCCAGCGTTACAAACAGAGGCAGTTTCCGCACCTCGTGTTCCCGGCGCGGCAATTTTTGCCTAGGCTCATAAACATGTCTGAGCGCAATCCTGATCACGTCAGCCTGTTCCTTGACGAATGCACACTGGGCGGTCTCGAGGAGACCGAAGCCGTACCGGCCGCCGACCTGTACGGCATGTACATCATCTGGTGCGAGAACGGCGGCCTGGTGCCTGCATCGGTGCAGAACTTCTACAGTGCCGTCCGGGAAGCAGGCGTACCGGAAGCGCGGCGGCATTCCGAACGCGTCTATGAGGGAGTGCAGCCCACAGGGCCGATCCCGATTCAGTACATCCTCGAAACAGACAAGACCCCCGGGCCCAACACCAACCCGTTTCCCTTCACCGGCTGAGCGGCACGGCTCCGGGGGAGTGG
Organism: Arthrobacter citreus; assembly: GCF_038405225.1. Classification (NCBI taxonomy): domain Bacteria; kingdom Bacillati; phylum Actinomycetota; class Actinomycetes; order Micrococcales; family Micrococcaceae; genus Arthrobacter; species Arthrobacter citreus. The sequence goes on along the minus strand of NZ_CP151657.1, from coordinate 1,791,528 downwards.
CCCTGGCCACATCGGCGGCGCGGATTCGGTAGCGTAGGCACCATGACTTCTTACAAAAGACTCGGCACATCAGGCCTGACCGTTTCCACTGTGGGCCTGGGCTGCAACAACCTTGGCCGTTCCGGAACCAAGACCGAAGACCAGGCCGGCACCGACGCCGTCGTGAACGCGGCCATCGACGCCGGCATTACGCTTTTTGACGTGGCTGACACCTACGGCGCGGTCCCGGGCCTGAGCGAGGAACGGCTGGGAAAGGCGCTGGGCACCCGGCGCGACGACGTCGTCCTGGCCACCAAGTTCGGCATGGACATGAAGGGTGCCAATGGCAGGGATTTTGACGCCAGGGGATCCCGGCGGTACATCGTCAAAGCGGCGGAAGCTTCACTGCGCCGGCTCGGCACCGACTGGATTGACCTGTACCAGTTCCACACCCCGGATCCGCTGACGCCCATCGAGGAAACGCTTGCGGCTCTGGATGATCTGGTGACCAGCGGCAAGGTGCGCTACATCGGCCATTCAAACCGCACCGGCTGGCAGATTGCCGAAGCCGAGTTCACCGCGCGGATGGGCGGCTACACGCCGTTCATCTCCGCACAGAACCACTACAACCTGCTGGACCGGCGGGCGGAACTCGAAGTGGTTCCGGCCGCCGAGGCTTACGGCCTGGGAATCCTGCCGTACTTCCCGCTGGCCAACGGACTGCTCACCGGCAAGTACAGCTCCGGCTCGGCCCCTGAGGGCAGCCGCTTGACGCACTCCCGGCAGAACCTGCTGGACAAAGCAGACTTTGACCAACTCGCCGAGTTCGGTGTGTTCGCCAAGGACCGCGGGCTCACCGAAGTGCAGGTGGCCTTCTCCTGGCTCGCCGTCCAGCCTGCCGTTTCCTCGGTCATTGCCGGTGCCACCACTGTGGAGCAGGTGCGGCAGAACGCCGAAGCGGCATCCTGTGAGCCGACGGAGAAGGATCTCGAGGAGCTGGACCGGATCTTCCCGCAGACGCCGAAGGTTGCTTTGTTCTAGCCTTTGGAGCCTAACGGCACCTCAGGCGGGTGGAGGGTCCGGAACGGCGGCAACGAAAATCCGCGGCTCGCAGAGCTCGCGAAGGATTATTAAAGCCGCCTAACCCGGACCCTCCGTCCGGTGTTCACCGGCCCCCCATCCGGGATCTATATACCGCGGGAAGCTCCGGCGATCGGAAGGGATCAGCCTCTTATGTCGATCGACGAAGTGGGGCGGGCGTACAGGCTGCGGTCAGCGGAATATACCGCCGCACTCGGATCGATTTCCGACACTGCGCAGCAGGACCAGGACCTGATATCGGCGTGGAGCCGTGGAATCGAAGGTAAGGTTGTCGACGCCGGATGCGGCCCCGGCCACTGGACCAACTTTCTGTTCGGTCATGGCGTGACTGTTGAAGGGCTCGATATGGTCGATGAGTTCCTTGACGCGGCGTCGGCCCGATATCCGGACGTGCCGTTTCGGGGCGGAACCCTGGAAGCAATGCCTTACGACGACGGCAGCCTGTCCGGCATCCTGTCCTGGTACTCGATCATTCATACGCATCCCGGGGAACTGAATGCCGTCCTCGGCGAATTCGCCCGCTGCGTGCATCCAGGTGGCTCAATTCTGCTGGGCTTTTTCGAGGGAAGGCACATTGAACCTTTTGAGCACGCAGTGGTGCGCGCATACACCTGGCCGGTGCCGGCTATTCGGGACGCCTTGGCCGCTGCCGGATTCGAGATGGTGGAGACCCACTCCAGGACAGACCAAGGGCACCGGCCGCACGCGGCAATGATTGCCCGCCGCGGGACGCAGCCCCAGCCCGGCAGATGCGCATCTGCCCAGAGCGATCCGTCCCGGGTAGCCTGAAACTGACGGATAGGAGATCACATGGGGCAGGCATCAATGACGAGCACCACCGTCGCTGAGGTGATGGCCGAACTGGCCGCGCTGGAGGACCCAAAAGCGCGGGCCGTGAACGAGAAGCACGGTGATGACCACGGTGTGAACCTCAGCAAGCTCCGGGCCGTCGCCAAGCGGCTGAAGACACAGCATGAACTGTCCCGCGAGCTATGGTCAACGGGGGACACTGCGGCTCGGCTACTCGCACTGCTGGTTAGCCGGCCCAAATCATTCGAGCCCAGCGAGCTGGATGCAATGCTGCGCGGGGCGCGCGTTCCCAAGGTGCATGACTGGCTGATCAACTATGTGGTGAAAAAGAGTCCGCATGCCGAGGAGCTGCGGGTGGCGTGGTTCGATGATCCGGATCCGGTCGTAGCCAGCGCCGGCTGGGCGCTGACCAGTGAACGGGTAGTGAAGGATCCGGACGGATTGGACCTGTCGAGGCTGTTGGACATCATCGAGGCGGATATGAACGATGCCCCGGACCGTCTCCAGTGGGCCATGAACACCTGCCTGGCCCAGATAGGCATAGCCCATCCGGAACACCGGACACGGGCGTTGGCCATCGGGGAACGGCTTGAGGTCCTGAAGGACTACCCCACGCCGCCGGGCTGCACCTCACCGTTTGCCCCCATCTGGATCACGGAAATTGTCCGCCGGCAGCAGGCTGACGCGACTGACGCCTGACCACCTAGATTTTCCGTAACGGAAAGCATGTGCCGACCCGGCTGAGGATCTGTTCGATTCTTGCCGAGGTGGGTGAGGCTGAGTTCGGAGTGCTCCGGGACGCGCTGTCCTTGAGCGACTCAGTGTTGAGCAAGCACGTCAAAGTCCTCGAGCATGCCGGCTTCACCAAGGTGCGCAAGGGCTCTTTCAATGGACGCACCCGGACGTGGGTTTCTTTGACCAAGCCGGGTCAGGGCGCCTTTAAGGCCCACGTCGATGAGCTCCGCAAGCTTGCCGCTGCCGTAGATCGACTCGATCCATAAGCCTTGCAGCAAAAGCGCCCGAATGGTTAGGAGGGTTTGTTGTCTTTTCCGTCCAGCCACAGAGTATCGGAATCATCCCGGTGGGAGCCTGCCGTCCCCACGTGCTTCGCATCAATGTCGGGACCCTTTTTGATGACGTGCACCAGAGCCATGCCGTGGCCGCGGCCGAGACCGTAATCCGTTTTGAGCCATTCGAGGATCTCTCCGGCTTTTACTTCCGGGGCATCAAAACCTTTGTCTTCTGCGATGTGAAGAAGCTGACGGGGCGTAAGCCCGGTTTTGTCTTCAACGGCGTCGAGGTAGGCCTGGAATGACATGGCGTGTCCTTCGTTTCTGGTTCTGGTGGCAGGAACCGTACCGGAGTGCCACCTGCTGACGCTAGTGAGGCGTACCGAAGGGGTCAAGATGCGCAGCCCGGCCGAGCTGGTCGCATTCGGTGACTTAATGCGAAAGCGCCGGACGGACCGGGTTAGGCGGCTTTAATAATCCTTGCGAGCTCTGCGAGCAGGGATTTTCGTTGCCGCCGTTCCGGTCGCGCCCGGCGCGTGCCAAGGCGAGGCCCGTCCGGTGGTTACCGGGCGGACGAAGAGCTAGGAAGCAGCCTGGGCCGGCTCCTTCTCAGCGTGGAACTTCTTGCCGTTGACCCGCTCGGACGCACCAACGCGGTCCAGGTACGGCGTGATGCCGCCCAGGTGCATCGGCCATCCGGCGCCGAGGATCATGCAGAGATCGATATCCTCGGGTCCGGCCACCACGCCTTCGTTCAGCATCAGCCCGATCTCCTCGGCCAGGGCGTCCTGCGTGCGGCGCAGGACTTCCTCGGAGGTCGACGGCGTGTTGCCGAAGGACAGCAGTGCCAGGGTTTCCTCCGGAATGTACTGCTTCCCGTTTTCATCCTTCTGCCACAGCGACTTGATGCCGGCGTCGATGATCTTCTGCGAGTTCTCCGAGAGCCAGAACCGCTCGCCGAAAGCAGCGTGCAGGGATTCCTGTACATGCTGTCCCACCGGAAGACCCACCAGGGCCAACAGGGTGAACGGCGACATCGGCAGGCCCATCGGGCGCAGTGCGTTGTCGGCCGTTTCGGCGTCGGTGCCCTCGTCAAAGACTGCGGTGATTTCGCCGAACATGCGGCCCAGGATCCGGTTGACCACAAATGCGGCATCATCCTTGACCAGCACGGCCGTCTTCTTGAGCGCCTTGGCGAGGACAAACGCGGTGGCCAGCACGGCGTCGTCGGTCTTGGGTGCGCGCACAATTTCCAGCAGCGGCATCACGGCCACCGGGTTGAAGAAGTGGAAGCCCACCACGCGCTCCGGGTGCTGCAGGTCCGCCGCCATCTCGGTCACCGACAGTGAGGAGGTGTTGGTGGCGAGGATGCACTCGGGGGAGACCACGGCCTCCACCTCGGAGAACACCTGCTTCTTGACGGACAGCTCCTCGAAGACAGCTTCAATAACGAAGTCGGCGTCGGAGAACGCCTCCTTGGACACGGAGCCGGTGACGAGGGCCTTGGTGCGGTTCGCCGCGTCGGGAGACATGCGCCGCTTGGCCACGAGCTTGTCCACCTCGGCGTGCACGTAGCGAACACCCTTGTCCACGCGGGCCTGGTCAATGTCGGTCATGACCACGGGGACTTTGAGCTGGCGCACGAACAACAGGGCGAGCTGGCTCGCCATCAGGCCGGCACCAACCACGCCCACCTTGGCCACCGGCCGGGCCAGCTTCTTGTCCGGAGCACCGGCCGGGCGCTTGCCGCGCTTCTGGACCAAGTCCAGGAACGCGTAGACGGTGGAGTGAAACTGCGGGGTCTGCATCAGCTCGGCCAGGGCTTCGCATTCCGCTTCGCGGGACTGCTCGGCGGTCCAGTGCATGCCGGCTTCCAGCAGGTCCAGCACCTTCGCGGGCGCCGGTGCGGCGTTGGAGGTACGGGCCTCCACCACCGCGCGGCCCTTTGCGACGGCGGCCTCCCAGGCTTCGGGGGATTCGGCCGGATCGGCGGCGTTGGGACGGGACACTGTTTCCTCGCCGGTGATGACGCGGGCGGCCCAGGCCAGGGACTGCTCCACGAAGTCGGCCGGTTCGAACAGGGCGTCGGCAATGCCGAGCTTGAAGGCAGCCGGTCCGGAGAGCGTGCGGTTGTTGCTCAGTGGGTTCTCGATCATGACCTGCACGGCGTTCTCGGGTCCGATCAGCCGCGGCAGGATGTACACGCCGCCCCACCCGGGTACCAGGCCAATGAAGGCTTCCGGCAGGGCCAGCGCACCGGCGCCGGTGGAAACGGTGCGGTAGTCGGACTGCAGGGCCACTTCCAGCCCGCCGCCCAGCGCCACGCCGTTGATGAAGGCGAAGCTGGGCACGCCCAGGGTGTGCAGCTTGCCGTACACCTCGTGGCCCAGCCGCGCCATGGCGAGGCCGTCCTCGTAGGATGCCAGCTTCTGCGTTGCGGACAGGTCAGCGCCGGCCACCAGGTAGTGCGGCTTGCCGGTGACGCCCACGCCAACAATCTCGCCGGCCGCGGCACGTGCCTGCAGGGAATCCAGCACCGAGCCGAGTTCCAGCAGCGTGTTCGGGCCCAGAGTGGTGGGACGGGAGTGGTCGACGTCGTTGTCCAGGGTGATCAGCGCAAAGGTGCCGGCGCCGCCGGGCAGGGCGATGTCCGAGACATAGGAGTGGGTGACAACTTCGGTGGGGAAGTGGGCGGCCAGCCGCTGGTAATCGCTTGCAGACATTACTTTGTGGCCTCCGTGGAATCGGTGTCGGTGTTGTAATCGGGGTGGTTCGGGTTTTCCCAAATGATGGTCCCGCCCATGCCCAGCCCGATGCACATGGTGGTCATGCCGTAGCGCACGCTCGGGTCTTCTTCGAACTGGCGGGCCAGCTGGTTCATCAGGCGCACGCCCGAGGACGCCAGCGGGTGTCCGACTGCGATCGCCCCGCCGTAGCGGTTGACCCGGGGGTCGTCGTCGGCGATGCCGTAGAAGTCCAGGAAGGAGAGCACCTGAACGGCGAAGGCCTCGTTGATTTCGAACAGGCCGATGTCCTCGATGGACAGGCCGGACTGCTTCAGGGCCTTTTCGGTGGCCGGCACCGGTCCGTAACCCATGACCTCGGGCTCGACGCCGGCAAAGGCGTACCCGACCAGGCGCATCTTCACAGGCAGGCCCAGTTCCTCGGCGGCATCGGCCGAGGCCAGCAGCGCGGTGGTGGCGCCGTCGTTCAGGCCCGAGGCGTTGCCGGCGGTGACACGGCCATGGGCGCGGAAGGGAGTGCGCAGGCCGGCGAGGTCTTCGACCGTAGTGCCGGGACGGGGTCCTTCGTCAACGGAGTTCAGTGTCCAGCCCTTGCCGGGCTTTTTGGAGGCGACCGGAACCAGGTCCGGCTGGATCTGGTTGTTGGCGTAGGCCTTGGCAAGCCGTTCCTGGCTGGCCGCGGCGTAGGCGTCGGTGCGCTCCTTGGTGATGGTCGGGAAGCGGTCGTGCAGGTTCTCGGCCGTATTGCCCATGTTCAGGGCGGCCGGGTCGACAATGCGCTCGGTGACAAAGCGGGGATTCGGGTCCGCGTCCTGGCCCATCGGGTGATTGCCCATGTGCTCCACACCGCCGGCGATGACGACGTCGTAGGCTCCGAAGCCGATGCCGGAGGCAGTGGTGGTCACCGCCGTCATGGCGCCGGCGCACATGCGGTCAATGGCGAAGCCGGGCACTGACTGCGGCAGTCCGGCCAGCAGGGCGGCTGTGCGGCCGATGGTCAGGCCCTGGTCACCGGTTTGGGTGGTGGCGGCAATGGCGACTTCGTCAATGCGCGCCGGGGGAAGGGAGGGGTTGCGGCGCATGAGTTCGCGGATGCACTTGACCACCAGGTCATCGGCGCGCATTCCGGCATACATGCCCTTCTCGCCGGCTTTGCCGAAGGGAGTCCGCACTCCGTCTACGAAAACAACGTCCCTGATCTGCCGTGCTCGGCTTTGTGGGCTCACGTACAACTCCTCTTTGAGATATGAAACGGAACACTGTCCGGCCATTGATGTTACTCATCAGTAACATAGCCTGCAAGCAGCGGATCTTTCGTTGAGACTACCGAACATGGACTGATGCAGTGTGCTCAGGGGGCAGGATCCTCTTCACCGTGAGCGAACGTAAGGGTTCCCAGCAATTTCCTAGTTTTTCCACGTACTATCGTCTAACTATGGATGACCCCCCTTCACATAAACCCTTGCCCCTCCACGCTCTGACCGGATTACCGGCCACAACCAGAGAGGGGCGCCCCAATAATGTATGAACTGATCATGCTCGCGGTTGGCCTCGTTCTTACGGTCGGCACCGGGCTGTTCGTTGCCTCGGAATTTGCACTGGTCAATCTTGACCGCAATGACCTGGAGGCCCGGCAGGCCCAAGGTGAAAAACGCCTCGGACCCACTATCAAAGCCCTCAAGATTACGTCGACGCACCTTTCGAGTGCGCAGCTGGGCATCACCCTCACCACGCTGCTGACCGGTTACACCTTTGAGCCGGCAATCAGTTCACTGCTGCGTGAGCCGATGCTGTCGCTTGGACTGCCCGAGGCATTTGTCGGCGGAGCCGGTGCCATCATCGGTATCTTCCTGGCCACGGTGTTCTCGATGATCATCGGTGAACTGGTGCCGAAGAACTTTGCCCTTGCCCTTCCCCTGGCCACCGCCAAAGTGGTGGTGCCGTTTCAGACCGTGTTCACCGCGGTGTTCAAACCCGTCATTCTGCTGTTCAACAACACCGCCAATGCGATCATCCGTTCCTTCGGCATCGAGCCGAAGGAAGAGCTTTCCGGGGCCCGCAGCGCCGAGGAGCTCAGTTCCCTGGTTCGCCGGTCCGCTCTGGAAGGGGTCCTGGACCTCGACCACGCGCAGCTGCTCAGCCGCACCCTGCGGTTCTCCGACCACACTGCCGCTGACGTCATGACTCCCCGCGTGCGGATGCGCACAGTCGGTGCCGGCGAAACCGCCGAGCAGGTTGTCGAACTGGCCATCACCACCGGCTATTCCCGGTTCCCGGTGATTGGCCGCGACTCCGATGACATCCTGGGCGTACTGCACGTCAAGCAGGCGTTCGCCGTTTCCCTTGACCAACGCGGCAGCATTACCGCGGCGGACCTCATGGTCGAGGCCCTCCGGGTCCCCGAATCCATGGGTGTTGACTCCCTTCTGGGCCTCCTGCGCCAGCAGGGCCTGCAGGTGGCCGTCGTTTCCGACGAACACGGCGGCACCGCCGGCATTGTGACGCTGGAAGACCTCGTCGAGGAAATTGTCGGCGAGCTGGAAGATGAGCACGACCGTGCGCGGGTGGGTGTGGTCCGCAGCGGCCGCTCACTCACCTTCGACGCCTCGCTGCGTCCGGACGAACTGCGCGAGCGGACCGGCGTGGTGGTGCCCGACGGCGAGGAGTATGACACGCTTGCCGGTTTCGTCACGGACCAGCTGGACCGGATTCCGGAACTGGGTGATGAAGTGCCCGTCAACACCGGCGTCCTGCGCGTGGAGCGCGTCGTTGGAACGCATGTGGAACGGCTGCGGTACACCCCGACAGAGGGTTCGCTGCCAAGCACCCATGACCAGATTATTGACGAGCTCACGAAGGACCTGGCATGAGTGAATATCTTCCCGGAATAATCTGGCTTTTCGTCCTGCTGGCAGTGAACGCGTTCTTTGTGGGCGCTGAATTTGCCGTCATTTCCGCCCGCCGCTCTCAGATCGAGCCCAAGGCTGACGCCGGTTCCAAGGCCGCCAAGACCACCCTGTGGGCCATGGAACACGCCACGCTCATGCTGGCGACGGCCCAGCTGGGTATTACGGTCTGTTCGCTGCTGATCCTGAATGTTTCCGAACCGGCCATCCACCACCTGCTGGAAATCCCGCTGGGGCTCACCTCGCTGTCAGCCGAAATGATCAGCATCATCGCGTTTGCCGTCGCGCTGCTCCTGGTGACGTTCCTGCACGTGGTCATCGGCGAAATGGTGCCCAAGAACATCTCCTTCTCCGTACCGACCCGTGCCGCGCTGATCCTGGCGCCGCCGCTGGTGATGGTGGCCCGGATTTTCAAGCCGGTCATCTGGTCACTGAACGGCATCGCCAACGGGATCCTGCGCCTGTTCAAGGTGGAGCCCAAGGATGAGGCAACCAGTGCCTACACCATGGATGAGGTGGCCAACATCGTGGAGCAGTCCACGCGTGAAGGCATGCTGGCCGATGCCAGCGGCACCCTCAGCGCGGCCTTCGAGTTCACCAATAAGACCGTTGCCGATGTGGAAGTTCCGATCTCGGGCATGGTGCTGCTGCCGGAGACGGCCACGCCTGCCGACATCCAGGAAGCGGTGGGCCGCCACGGCTACTCCCGCTACATCCTGACGGACGCCGACGGCGTGCCCAGCGGCTACCTGCATCTGAAGGACGTCATGGACCTGACGGCGCCGGAGAAGTTCACCGCCGTCGTCCCGTCCAAACGCATCCGCCGCCTGGCCTCCGCCTTCCGGGGCAGCGAGCTCGAGGACGCCCTGGCCACCATGCGCCGCACCGGCGCCCACGTGGCGCGGGTGTTCGACGCCGAGGGCAACACCACCGGCGTGTTGTTCCTGGAGGACATCATCGAGGAACTCGTGGGCGAGGTCCAGGACGCCACCACCGTGTAGACGTTTCTGCTCCCAGCCAAAAGGTTCCTAGCACCAACACAGACACAGATACCGATGCCGCCGGCCGCCCTTCCGGGCAGCCGGCGGCATCGGCGCTTTAAGACACTTCCGGGGCATAAAATCTGAGAATGCCGGAAGCCGCAGACGTGATTGGATCCATCCTGGAAGTGCTGAGCTGGGTGGGTCTCGCCGCGGGCCTTCCGATGGTGCTTATTGGCCGGATCATCAGCAGGCGCAGATGCGTCTGGGTCAGCACCACGGCCGAAGTCTTCGAAGCCGGAGGATTCACGGGCCTTCGGTGGTCCGACGGCGAAGGAAGTTCCCGCCAGTCCCTGCACACCGCCGAACAGACCCGCGGACTCGAGCCGGGAACTGAAGTTGCCCTGCACTATGACACCTGTCATCCAGGTAAATGGGGCCTCGAAGAGCCACGAAAGGAAAACCCCGTGCTCATTGTGGGGTGGACGCTGGCTGCGGTTGGCATAGCCAGCACGCTGGGAGGCTTCATCCTGATGTTGTTCTGATCCAGCCTTATCAATCCGGCCGTTCCCGGACCTCGTTCTGCTGGAACTTATCCCCGGCCTTCTGCTCAGGACGGATTTATCGTGCACACCGCGGCCCTTCAACGGATCCTTCGTGCAGATCGCGGGACCTCGGGGGATCTGTTGTGCAGATCGAGGGACCAAACCGGCGGAATTGGCCGTTTTGAGCCCCGGATCTGCACAAAGGAACTGGGCAAAGCCCCTGATCTGCACGATAGATCCTGCAGGGAACACGGAACGGCGTGCCGGGACCTGTAGTTTGAAGGCACATGACCGGAGTGGCCGCGGGTGAGCGTGATCAGCCACCGCCGGTGAGCACAACAGCAGAGCCGCAGGTGCCTGCGGCAGGGGGAATTTCATCATGGATCATCAGACGCAGCAAGCCGCCGAGTACACCGCTGAGACACCCACGCCGTTCGGTCTGGGGCTCCACCATGTCCAGCTGTCCATGCCTGCGGGCACCGAAGATGACTGCCGCCGTTTCTGGGTGGACATCCTGGGCTTCACCGAGGTGCGGAAGCCTCCGGTGCTCGCAGCGCGCGGCGGGCTCTGGGTGCGGGCTGACAACCTGGAAATCCATCTGGGAGTCGAAGCGGATTTCCGGGCCGCGAAAAAGTCGCATCCGGGAATCCTGGTTCGGGATCTGGATTCCTTCGCTCAGCACGTTCAGGCCCATGGCCTCGAGCCGGAGTGGGATGATGCCTTCCCCGGGATGCGCCGCTTCTACTTGACGGACAACAACGGAAACCGGCTCGAGTTTCTTTCTCCTGCCAACTAATTGGCGCCATCGGCTAAATGCGCCTGAATCTCCGTGATCACTGTTCCCAGGAGGCCGGAGGCGAGCAGCCCGGGGCCGAGTGGACCACTGCGGTGCGTACCGACCGGCGGCAGCAGCTGCAGAGCGGCGCGTGTCTGTTCAGTCATCGCCGCCAGCTGCCACCGGATCTCAGCGCTCAGAGCCCCGGGATCATGGGGAGCTGCGAGGCTGGCAGCCTTGGCGGCGTAGGCGGCAGCACCCAGGGCATGGGCCCCCATGTGCGCGACGCCGGAGGCCTGGGCCGCGGCCATGGCTGCCGCAGCGCCGGCCGGCGTTGCTGCTGAACCCGCCGCCCGTCCGGCCTGGAAACGCCGCCGGATCTCGCCCGCGGCGCTTAGCTCACCGCGGCTGAAGGCGCGGGTGCGGTCGATGGCATCACGGGCACGTGCATCCTCGGGTGCTTCGGCCTCAAACAGGGGCAGGACACGCTCGGCACAGTCCGCGGCCCATGCCGCTGTGCTGCGCCGGTCCGATTCGCTGAGTGTCTGCGGGGAAACCATGGCACCACCTTTACACACCGGAATCCTCTTGTGCGTGCCGGCGCGGATCGGTTGAGTGGGTCCATGACAAGAATCATCTACTCTGTTGCCTCTTCCCTGGACGGTTACAACTCGGACCCCTCCGGGGACTTCTCGTGGGCATTTCCCGATGAAGCGGTTGTTGCGGCGCTGACAGCTGATGCGGAATCGGTGGGCACCTATCTCATGGGCCGCCGGATGTACGAAACAATGGCCATTTGGGAAACCGACCCCTCGGCAGCCGAAGAGTCCCCGGAATCGGAAAAGTTCGCTCAGATCTGGCAGCGGACCGAAAAAGTCGTCTTCTCCTCCACCCTGGACGACGTGTGGACAGCACGGACACGGCTGGAACCGGCCTTCACCCTCGAGGCGGTGGAGCGCGCCACAGCAGAAGGATGCGGCGACATCACCGTGGAGGGCCGCACCCTGGCAGCGTCCGCGCTCCGGCTGGGAGTGGTCGACGTCGTCGAGCTCCTTGTCTGCCCCGCCGTTGTCGGAGGTGGAACCAGGGTGTTCCCCGACGGCCTGTCGCTGAACCTGCGTCTGGTTCGCGAACGCCGCTTCGACAACGGCATGGTCCAGGTCACCTACGACGTGCAGCGCTAGCTGCACCGGAGCGCCCGAACCCGGCTAGCCGGCGTGCCAGTGTGCCGGCGTGGTGATGTCCGGCGGTAATGCGGTGGTGCTGCTTCCTCTGGCGGAGTTGATCTGCGGCTGGGTCAGGAACAGGGCCTGCGACAGATCGGCGTCCTCCAGCCGCGCATCGCGGAGATCAGCCCCGAGCAGGTCGGCGCCGGAAAGGTCACTGCCCCGCAGGTCTGCCGCGATGAGGTAGGCGCCGCGCAGATTTGCTCCGCACAGCTGCCGGGACCTGAACTTGCCGCCCATGAGGTCTGCTCCGGGGTGCAGCGCCGGCTCAAGGTGGTCATCTCCGGCGGCAAAATACCGTGCCCGGACCTCCTCACTGACCTCCAGCAGGATCTTCTTCACCCGCGAGTGCAGGTCCTGCACATCCAGGGACAACAGGTCCGGCAGCTCACCGTGCACGCCTTGCTCCAGGAGGTTCCGAAGCCGGGAAGTCCGCTCCTCGACGTCGGGATCAAGCGTCCGCAGCTGGGCCTCCGCCAGGTGCCACCTCATTTCGTTCAGCTGGCGGACGGTCTTGAAGGCGGAGAACATTTCCTCCCTGGAACCCGGGTTTTCCCGCCAGTTCTTTCCGGCGAATAACTCCTGCGAGACGGTTTGGCCGGCGCCGAAGCAGTCATAAACCGTGCAGCCGCTGAATCCCCGCGGCCGGAGGCTGTCATGGATGCTGCAGGAGAAGTCATCGGAAAGGTTGAGGCATGGCGTGCCGGCGGGTTTGTCGACGGCAAAATCGGCCGTACGCGAGAATCCAAGAGCGGTGCAGCAGAGGGCAAAGCAGCTTCCGCAGTCAGGACGCAGTGACAACCGTTCCTGGGCGGGAGGAAGGGACGGCGGAACGGGGGCTGAGGCAAAGGACATGTGATCTTCCGGAAAGGGGTTCATTAATGGGCCGGGGGGGGGTGAGGGGAGCTCCGGGTGGAGTTCCCTTCCGGGACACACGAAATAACCGCTCCTCTGCGGGGAGGACGGAAATCGCCGGCGTCTTTGCGGCTCACGAACAATGAGTCACTGGGAAAAATGAAGTATCACTGGGGCACACGATACCCGCCGGTCACCGGGTGTGGGAGGGGCAGCCACCGGCTCGTTTTATGGGCCGCGGCGCCGGTCCCTAGAATGGACAGGTTCCCCCACCGCCGGAAAAGAAATTTGTGGAGCCCGCATGTCCCGAGGAAAACACCACCCGCCGCGGCAGAAGCCGGCCAACAGCGAGGGTCTGCTGATCGCCAATGACCTGAAGAAAGACCGCGGCTGGACGGACACGCAGATCAAGACGTTCCTGCCGGAGCCGGATCAAACGGCCCGCAATCCGTTCTCCCGCAAGGCAGCCCCCATGAAGCTGTATGCACTGGAGCGGGTGGAAGCAATCGAGGCCACGCCTGAGTATCAAAAGGCGCGGGAGGCGTCCCGGACCCGTCAGCTGGCAGCCCGGGGGCGGGCCCTGGCGAAGAAGAAGGAAGCGGTTGCGGCAGCGGAGGCGCTTGAGCTGCGGATCGAGCCCGAGCCGTGGCAGGACATGCAGGATAAGGCGATAGCCCACTTCAATGGCAGGCTGCGCCGCAGCCAGTCTCCGGCCAGCCGAAAAACATCCACCGCCCGGCTGGACCGGCTGACGGTGAACTACCTGCGGCACCAGCAGACCTCCTACGAGGAGGAGTTGAAGGAATTCAAGGGCGTGGTGGGTGTGGGGGAGGCGTACCTCGTGGTGCGGAACCGGATCCTGGACCTCATCGCGGAGACCTATCCGCAGCTCCGCACGGAATGCGAGCGGCAGAAGTTCGATGCTCCGGAGCTGCCCGACGGCGTCACCCTCTAGGAGGAGCCGCGGGGGTTCGGGAGGGACTCGGCATTCCCCTCCGCTTTGACACTGTTGCTCCGCTGCGCAACGGAGGGATTGCCACAAACCGGAGGGAATCCGCGGTGGCGGGATTGAGACAGCCCAACCCAGGGAGGACAGCCCGGTTCCTAACAGGTCCGGCACCGTCACGCCCTAGGCGGAAAGCATGCTTATCATTTAGGCGCTGCCGGATGACCTCGATACGCTGGAATGGATGAGTATCGCTGAGCTGACCCCGGAAAACACCCGCAATAAAAGCACTGATCCCGGCACCCACGGCATGGTGCGCGTGCGCGGAGCGCAGGAGAACAACCTGCGCAACGTCGACGTCGACATCCCGCGGGACGCGATAGTGGCCTTCACCGGTGTCTCCGGCTCGGGCAAGTCGTCGCTGGCCTTCGGCACCATTTACGCCGAGGCCCAGCGCCGCTACTTCGAGTCCGTGGCGCCCTACGCGCGGCGCCTGCTCGCCCAGGGGCACACACCCAAGGTGGAGCAGATCACCGGGCTGCCTCCCGCCGTCGCGCTGCAGCAGCGCCGCGGCACACCCAGTTCCCGTTCCACCGTGGGCACGCTGACCACGCTGTCGAACTCCATGCGTATGCTTTTCTCGCGTGGCGGCACCTATCCGGCGGATGCCGAACCGGGCAGCTTGGACTCGGATGCGTTCTCGCCCAACACCGCTGCGGGTGCCTGCCGCGAGTGCTCCGGACTGGGCATTGCCCACACTGTGACCGAGGATTCCCTGGTTCCGAATCCGGACCTGAGCATTCGCGACGGCGCCATCGCCGCCTGGCCCGGCGCGTGGCAGGGCAAGAACCTGCGCGACATCCTCATCCAGCTCGGGTACGACGTTGATGTGCCCTGGAAGAAGCTGCCGAAGAAGGACCGCGACTGGATCCTGTTCACCGACGAGCAGCCCGTGGTGATGATCACCCCGCAGCGCGACCGCGTGGCCAAGCCGTACAAGGGCCGCTTCTGGAGCGCGAAGTCCTACGTGCTGCACACCCTGGCGGATTCCGGCAGCGAACAGATGCGTAAGCGCGTGCTCGAGTACATGGTCTCCGGCCCCTGCCCGGTCTGCGGCGGCGCCGGCCTGCGTCCCGAAGCGCTCGCAGTCACCTTCGCCGGCCGGAACATCGCCGAACTGAACGGCGCCACCCTGGGCGAGCTCGCGGACATCATCCGGCCGACGGCGGAGCTGAAGGCAGCGGGCACCGCGTCCCGCGCCAAGGCCTCAAATGAGGACACCGAGGTTGCCGTCACGATCACCCGCGACCTGCTGTCCCGGCTGCAGGTGCTCATCGATCTGGGGCTGGGCTACCTGAGCCTGTCCCGGGCCACGCCCACCCTCTCACCGGGGGAGATGCAGCGGCTGCGGATTGCCACCCAGCTGCGCTCGGGCCTGTTCGGTGTCATCTACGTGCTGGACGAGCCCTCCGCCGGCCTGCACCCGGCCGACGCCGAACCGCTGCTCGCCGTGCTGCAGGAGCTGAAGGACGCCGGGAACTCGGTGTTCGTCGTCGAGCACAACATGGACGTGGTGCGCAGCGCCGAATGGATCGTGGACGTGGGACCGCAGGCCGGCGACGGCGGCGGCACCGTGCTGTACAGCGGCCCGGTGGCCGGGCTTGTCGACGTTCCCGAAAGCGCCACCCGGCCCTTCCTGTTCGGCGAAGCCGAGGGTTTCACCCCCGCCCGGCGCACGCCGGAGCAGTGGCTGAACCTCAAGGGCATTTCCCGGCACAACCTGAACGAGCTCGACGCCGAGATTCCGCTGGGCGTGCTCACCGCCGTCACCGGTGTCTCCGGTTCGGGTAAATCCACGCTGGTCAGCCAGGTGCTGGCCGAAACGGTGGGGGAACACGTCAACGGTTCCCCGGCAGTTGCGGAGGATCCCGAAACAGAGGCGGACGACGACGTCGACCCCGGCGCCTCGGTGCGCGACATCGCCGGCCTGGAGCACCTGGACCGCCTAGTGAAGGTGGACCAGCGGCCCATCGGGCGCACACCGCGCTCCAACCTGGCCACCTACACCGGACTGTTCGACGCCGTCCGCAAGCTGTACGCCGCCACCGACGAATCCCGGGCGCGCGGCTACAACGCCGGCCGCTTCTCCTTCAACATGGCCGGCGGACGCTGCGAGACCTGCCAGGGCGAAGGGTTCCTCGCTGTCGAACTGCTGTTCCTGCCCGGCACCTACGGACCGTGCCCGCAGTGCCACGGCGCCCGCTACAACGAGGAAACCCTCGAAGTGACCTACCGCGGCAAGAGCATTGCCGATGTGCTGGCCATGCGGGTGGAAACCGCCGCGGAATTCCTGGCGGACGTGCCGGCGGCGGCACGCAGCCTGCGGACCCTGCTCGACGTCGGCCTCGGGTACCTGCGCCTGGGCCAGCCGGCCACCGAGCTGTCCGGCGGTGAAGCGCAGCGCATCAAGCTGGCCACCGAGCTGCAGCGGGCCCGCCGCGGCCACACCCTGTACCTGCTCGATGAACCCACCACGGGACTGCATCCCCAGGACGTGCGCCTGCTGCTGGCCCAGCTCAACCGGCTTGTGGATGCGGGGAACACTGTGGTGGTGGTGGAACACTCCATGAACGTGGTGGCCGCTGCGGACTGGGTGATCGACATGGGCCCGGCCGGAGGCGACGACGGCGGCCGGATCATCTGCGCCGGCACGCCCGCGGACGTGGCGGCATGCTCAGCCAGCCGGACGTCGTCGTACCTGGCGGCGGCGCTGCAGACCCTGTCCTGAGCCGAAGGCCGCCTCCAACTGAAGATCAAGAATAGATAACACCAGCTCCGGAGGTAATTTCTGGGGCTGGTGTGATCTCGTGTTGCCTGTGTAGCGTGCAAGTACCTTTTCTGCGGCCGGCAGAAGGAACCGCAAGCAATTTTCGCCAACACAAGGAAGTGATCGGCGCATGGCTGCACTCAGCCGACGGCAAATACTGGGCACAGGGCTGGGCGCGGTTGCCGGCGGGATCCTTGCGGGCTGCAGCACGCCCGGCACGGTTTCCGTTAACACCGCGCCAACCATTGCGCCCGTGTCCGGGGAGAAAATCACCCTCAGCTACTGGGGCTGGCTCAAGGACCTCCAAAACGTGCTGGACGTCTGGAACCGTGCCAATCCCCTGGTCCAGGTGGAAGCAGCGTGGATCCCCGGGGGAAGCCAGGGCGGCTACCAGAAGCTGTATTCCGCGCTGGCCGCCGGTGCCGGCCCGGACATCGGTCAGATTGAACTGCGCTCGATTCCGGAATTCATGCTGGTGAACGGTCTGGTGGATCTGGCCCGGTACGGAGCCAAGGACTACGCGCCGCTGTATGACGAAACCCTGTGGCAGCAGGTCAGTTACATGGACGGGGTCTACGGGATTCCGCAGGATTCCGGACCGGTGGCCATGTTCTACCAGCCGGCAGTGTTCGAGTCGGTGGGCGCTGCGGGAACACCCCGGACCTGGCCGGAATGGGCGGAACTGGCTGCCGAGCTGCGCACCCAGGACGTCTACATTGACTGCTTCCCGCTCGCTGACGCCTCGGTGTTTGCCGGGCTCGCCGGACAGGCAGGCGCCCAGTGGCTCCGGGCGGAGGAGAACGGATGGGTCATCAACCTGACCGACGACGCCACCCTGCAGGTGGCCGAGTTTTTCGACCAGGCCATCGACAAGGACCTGGTGCAGATTGGCTACGCTGCATACTCCCCGGCCTGGTTTGCTGCCGCATCGCAGGGAAAGATCGCCTCGGTGGTCTCGGCAAGCTGGGGTGACGCACTGGTGGAGGGCGTCAGCGGCGGGTCCGGCAAATGGAAGGTTGCGCCCATGCCGGTATGGGACGGCCTGGGCTACGGTTCCAGTTACCTCGGCGGATCCACGGCGGCGGTGCTTTCCAGCAGCAAGCATCCGCGGGAGGCGCTGGAGTTCGCGGTATGGATGACCACATCCCAGGAGGGCATCGACGCGATGATCACCAACAGCGGCATCGGCTGGTCCCCGGCGCGGGACTTCATCGGAACCTCCCGCCAGGGCGGCTCGGAGTTTTTCAGCGGCCAGTCCTACAACCAGGAAATCTTCGCACCGGCAGCCAAGCAGCAAAATCCGAACTGGTCCTGGTGGCCCACCACCCAGCAGTCCTTCAACATTCTCAGTGACGGTTTCCGGCTGAAAACCTCGGGCACCACCCTGGTGGACTCCCTGGCCGAGTCCGAGCGCCGGATTATGACCGTCTTTGAAAACAAGGGACTCTCCATCCGGAAGGAGACGGCATGAGCGCCACCATTGATCCTGTCCGGCCCGCGGACCCGGCCGGACGGTCCGGGCGGGCCGGGCGGACCGGGCAGACCGGAAAATCCCCGGGCCCGGCACGGCCGCCCAGCAGCCGGACCAAAGCCACAGCCCGCGCCCCTTGGATACTGCTGGCGCCCTTCCTCGCCCTCTTTGTCCTCACCTTCGTGCTGCCCATCATCGTGGCCATTGGCTCGAGCTTCACGAAGGTCACCCGCAGCGGCCTGTTCGGTGAATCCGGCATCACCAGCGGCTTCGCCGGGTTCGCCAACTACGCCCAGGCGCTGGAAGACGGCAACTTCACTGCATCAATCGGCCGCATGCTCCTGTTCGGCGCCGTTCAGGTTCCGGTCATGATTGTGCTCTGCACGGCGCTGGCCCTGATGCTCGAATCGGCATCAGCAAAGTGGCCGTCCTTTTTCCGTGCGGCGTATTTCCTGCCCTACGGAGTTCCCGGCGTCATCGCCACCATCCTCTGGTCCTTCCTGTACATTCCGGGGTTGAGTCCGCTTTTCGATGCCGCGGCCCTGGTGGGGCTGACACCGGACTTCCTGGGCCCGTCCACGGTGCTCTGGTCCATCGCGAACATCGTGCTCTGGAGCTACACCGGGTACAACATGCTCATCATCGTGGCCCAGCTTAAAGCGATTCCGGGGGAGCTGTACGAGGCGGCGCGCGTTGATGGTGCATCCACCTGGCGGGTGGCCCGCAGCATCCAGCTGCCGCTGATCCGTCCGGCCCTGCTGCTGACCACGGTTTTCTCCATCATCGGCACCCTGCAGCTTTTCGCGGAGGCCCAGGTCCTGAAGACAGCATCACCGGCCATCGACAGCCAATACACGCCCAACCTCAGCGCCTACACAACGGCCTTCGCCTATAACGACTACAACGTCGCCGCAGCGCAGGCCGTGCTGATCGCCGTCGTCGCGTTCGCTCTTTCGTTTACCTTCCTTAAGCTGACGAACAGGAAGTCATCATGAGCACCAGCACAGCGCCCCCGCCCTCAGCCCCGGCCGCCGACGACGCCGAAGCGGCTAATCCCGCGGCTCCGCCACGGCGCCCGGCTGAGCGCTTACGCCCGCGGGAATCCTCCGGGTCAACCCGCGCGTCAAAGATCATCGTCACGTCCATCCTGGCGCTGGTGGCCATCTATTTCCTGGTGCCCGTTTACTGGGTGGTTGTGGCATCCACCAAATCCACTGAGGATTTGTTCGGCACCAATGGATTCTGGTTTGCTCCCACGTTTTCCCTCTGGGAGAACCTGCGGGCGGTGCTCAGCTACGACGGGGGCGTGTTTGTCCGGTGGTTCCTGAATTCCGTCCTTTATGCCGGGATCGGCGGACTTATTGCCACCTACTTCGCCGCTGCCGGCGGATATGCGCTGGCCATGTACGAGTTCAAAGGCAAAAACCTGGTCTTTGGCACCATTCTGGGCGGTGTCCTGGTGCCCGGCACTGCCACGGCGCTGCCGCTGTTCCTGCTGTTCAGCCAGATGGGGATCGCCAACACCTACTGGAGTGTGCTGCTTCCATCGCTCGTGTCACCGTTCGGACTGTTCCTGTGCCGGATTTACGCGCAGGAAACCATGAGCCGGTCCCTGCTGGAGGCGGCCCGGATTGACGGCGCCAGTGAGCTGCGGATTTTTCACACCATCGGCCTGCGCCTGCTGACTCCGGCCCTGGTGACGGTCTTCCTGTTCCAGCTGGTGGGCATCTGGAACAATTACTTCCTGCCGCTGGTCATGCTCTCCGACACCAGCCTCTTCCCGATCACCCTGGGCCTGAACAACTGGCTGAGCCAGGTGGACCGGCTGCCCGAATTTTATGAACTCACCACCGGGGGTGTGCTGCTTTCAGTCATCCCGCTGGCCATGGCAATGATCGTCCTGCAGCGCTTCTGGCGCGGCGGACTTACGGAAGGATCCGTTAAGGCATGACTTTCCCAGCGGCAGATACGGCCTCCTACCTCACCGACCGCAGTCCGGGGAGGGGACGGCGGCGGCCGGCCCGGTCCCGTCTGCGCTCGGATGCGCCCGAGCTGTCCCTCAACGGGCCCTGGCGCTTTCGGCTGCTGGCCGGCGCCCCGGGAACACCGGGCGGCGCCGGTGTGCTGCCGGACGGCGAAGCGGCCGACGGCGTGGCACTGGATAGCTGCGACGACTCGTCCTGGGACGTCATTCAAGTGCCGTCCCATTGGGTGCTGCTAGAGGACGGACGCCACGGACGGCCCATTTACACCAACGTGCAGTATCCCTTCCCGGTGGAGCCGCCGTTTGTGCCGGACGAGAACCCCACCGGAGACTACCGGCGGACCTTTGAACTGCCGGAGAGCTGGGCAGATACCGCGGCGGTGGTGCTGCGCTTTGAGGGGGTGGAGTCCATGTACCGGGTGTGGCTGAACGGCACCGAGATTGGCATCGGTACCGGCAGCCGACTGGCCCAGGAATTCGATGTCACCGCCGCCATCCGGCCCGGCGGCAACCTGCTGGTGGTGCGGGTGCACCAGTGGTCTGCCGCCAGCTACCTCGAGGACCAGGACCAGTGGTGGCTGCCGGGGATTTTCCGCGACGTCACGCTGCTGGCCCGTCCCGCCGGCGGAATCAACGACGTCTGGCTGCAGACGCCCTACCGTGGAACCGCGACAGGAGAGATTGTGCCCGAACTTCGAGCGGGTGAGGACGCTTTTCCCGTCACCCTTTCGGTGCCGGAACTGGAACTGGAGGTCATCTGGGAGTCTGCCTCGGACGTCGGGCCCGTAACCGTGCCGCGGGTGGAGCCCTGGTCCGCGGACCGGCCGCGGCTGTACGACGCCGTGGTCTCGAACGCCGCGGAAACACTGACGCTGCGGCTTGGCTTCCGGACCGTGGAAATCAGCGGGGACCGGTTCCTGGTGAACGGGAAGCGGGTTGTCTTTCACGGGGTTAACCGGCATGAGGCGAATCCGGACCTGGGGCGCGTGTTTGACGAGGACTTTGTCCGCGCCGACCTGCTGATGATGAAGCAGTTCAACGTCAACGCGTTCCGCACCAGCCACTATCCGCCGCATCCCCGGGTCTTGGAACTGGCAGATGAACTCGGGTTTTGGGTCATCCTGGAGAACGATCTGGAAACCCACGGGTTTGAAGCGCATGGCTGGACCGGCAACCCCAGTGATGACCCCGCCTGGCGGGACGCGTATCTGGACCGGATGGAACGCACTGTGGAGCGGGACAAGAACCATCCCTGCGTCGTCATGTGGTCGCTGGGCAATGAGGCTGGCACCGGCATGAACCTGGCGGCAACGGCGGCCTGGACCCACGCCCGTGACGCAGGACGGCCGGTGCACTACGAGGGCGATTACGCCGGCGCCTACACGGATGTCTATTCGCGCATGTACTCCTCCGTTCCGGAGACGGCCGTGATTGGCAGTGATGACTCCGGTGCCGTGCTGCTCGGGTGCACCGCCGCGGAATCGGCGCGCCAGCGGACCAAGCCCTTCATCCTCTGCGAGTATGTGCACGCCATGGGCAACGGTCCCGGCGCCATGGACCAGTACGAGGACCTCGTGGACCGGTACCCGCGGCTGCACGGCGGGTTCGTGTGGGAATGGCGGGACCACGGAATCCGCACCCGCACCGCTGATGGCACCGCGTTTTTTGCCTACGGCGGGGATTTTGGCGAAACGGTGCATGACGGGAACTTCGTTATGGACGGGATGGTGCTGTCCGACTCCACGCCAAGCCCGGGCCTGCATGAGTACAAGCAGATTGTCGCTCCGATCCGGATGCACCTTGCGGCTGCGGAGGGCAAGGTTACGGCCGCCATAACGAACCTGCGCCACAGCGCCGATGCGTCCGATGTCCTGTTCCGCTGGTTTGCTGAGCAGGACGGTTCGCGGGTCGAGTCCGGGGAGTTCGACGTCGTTGGTGCCTCGGGCGGTGCGCTCGCCGCGGGGGAGGCACAGATTGTTTCGCTGCCGCATATTCCCGCGGAGTCCGGCGGTGAGCTGTGGCTGACGGTGGAGGCGGTGCTGCGAGCTGCTACGGCATGGGCTCCCGCCGGCCACCGGCTCTCCGCGGCACAGCTGGACCTCTCCGGACCGGGAGCTGCCGTCGTTTCCCGGGGTGGTGCCCCGCGGGTAGCAGCGACCGGGATTCCCGTCGGCGTCGGCGTCGGCGTCGGCACCGGTTCCGGCGCCGCTCCCGCCGGAAACGGCCCGGCTTCCCGGATCACCCTTGGCCCAGCCGAGTTCCGGGACGGCAGGCTCACCGCACTGAACGGTGTGCCCGTTGACGGGCCGCGGCTGGAGCTCTTCCGGGCTCCAACGGACAATGACCTCGGTGCCAGCCGCGGCTCCTATGATGCGGCCGATCCGGAACTGAACAATGGCAACGGAATTCCGGCGCCTGCGGTTGCCGAAACCTGGAAACAGGCCGGCCTGGACCGGCTGATGGGCCGGGTGGAGATGGTTACTTCCGGACCCGGCTGGCTGCGGCGCCGCACGCGGTGGGCTGCTGCGGAACAACGCAGCGCTGTCTATCTGGACGAGTTCTGGGAGCTTACGGGATGCGACGTGACACTGCGCCTGGACATGGTGCCGACAGCCGGCTGGGACGTGGTCTGGCCGCGGCTGGGAGTGCGCTTCGACTTGCCGGGAACCGTGGACGGCGCCTCGTGGTTTGGCGCAGGCCCGCTGCCGTCGTATCCGGACAGCCGCCGTGCCGCGCTGGTCGGGCGGTACTCGGCGGGCATTGACGAGCTGACCGTGGACTACGCTCGGCCGCAGGAGAACGGCCACCGCAGCGACATGCGCGAACTGCTGCTGCGTGAAGGCCCGGAAGCCCGGCTGCTGATTACCGCACTGCCGGACGAGCGCGGACGCCGCCCCGGTTTCACCCTCGCCCGCCACACCGCGCAGCAGCTGGCTGGTGCTGCGCATCCGCATGAGCTGCCGCCGTCGAACCGGTCCTATCTCTCTTTGGACGCGGCGCAGCATGGACTGGGATCCCGCGCCTGCGGACCGGACGTGTGGCCGGATTTCATCCTCAAAGCGCAGGCCCGTAGTCTGCAGCTGAGAATTGCTGCGCCTCAGTAGGAGGTGCCGCCGCTGTTTCCGCCGACTGAGACCGCCCCGACAAGGCCCCAGATACAAAGGAAGACCACCATGGCCCAGGAACCGCAGATCGTGACCGACACCCGTCCCGAACCGCCGGATACCGGAAATGAACGGGAAATCCTCTGCGGCTTCCTGGACTTTCTTCGGGCCACTGCCGTGTTCAAGGCGCAGGGGCTGAGCGACGCCGATGCGGCCCGCCGGGTCCTGCCGTCGCTGACCACGGTGTCCGGGCTGCTGCGGCATTTGGCCGACGTGGAGCGGTCCTGGTTCCGCGAACGGCTCGACGGCCAGGACGGTGTCCCCACCCGGTGGAGTGATGAGGAGCCCGACGGCGAGTTCCTGGTAGGGGCTGATGACAGCCTGGCCGGGATCATCAAGGACTACGAGGAAGCCTGCGCCGAATCCCGCGAGGTGCTGTCCCGCTACAGCTTGGATGACATCAGCCTGAACACCGCTTCCGGACACAATGTGCGCTGGATTCTCACGCACATGATCGAGGAAACGGGCCGGCACTGCGGACACCTGGATATTGTCCGTGAACTTCTGGACGGAACAACGGGAGAGTAACGGGGCATCCTCCCTCCCTTTTTTCTTCCCCTCTCCCTCTCCCCGCGGGAGGGCAATAAGTATGCGTTTCAGCCCTGAGGCGAGCACCTACTGCCATCTCGCGGGGGGGGGTGGGGATTGCCGGGTCCTGCGGATTATTACTCGGAGCCGGGACCGCGGGAAACGATTGATGAGCCGGCTGCAGAGTTTGGTTCCGTCTTTTCCCAAGCGTTGAAACTGCGCAGGGTGGCCATAGCCAGCAGGGCGGCAGCGGCAAAAAACGCGGCCGCGATCCCGAACGGGGCGCGCAGGCCGAGGTGCGTCGCCAGGAGGCCGCCCAGAGCGGCACCCGTTGCCAGCCCGCAAAGCCCAACCAGGCGGCCAACGGAGCCAACGCGTCCCATCATGTGCGCCGGAACTATCTTCTGCCGGAGGGTTGTGGCCAGAATATTCCAGATGACGGCGTGGCCCATGTAGACGGCGAGGCTGATCCCCACCACCCAGACGCTGGTGGTGGCGGCTATTACTGCAAAGGCCGCCGCTCCGGTCAGGAGCACGGCCGCTATCGTCCAGCCGTAGCCCATCGCGCGGCGCAGCCGGCCGGCCGCCACGCTGCCGGCCAACCCGCCCAGTGCCGAGACCGACAGCAGCAGTCCGTACCCCGCGGCGTCGAGCTGCAGCACGTCCTGCGCGTAGAGCACCAGGTACGAGAAAGGAATCATGTAGCCAACGCTTGCCAGTCCGCCGATGATGATCAGGGTCCGCACCACCGGATGGCGCATGGCCCAAACCGCCCCCTCCCAGATCTGCCGGGCAACTCCCGCTTCGGGCCGGGGCCGGCTGGCGGTTCCCGTCGATGCAATAATGGCGGCGCCGTGAACAGGTTGGTATGAGCCTCGAAGCCGCCAGTACGCGGTTCCTGCCAGGAGGAAGGCTCCCACCGTGACCAGGGACGGGGCAAATGCCGCCATGGCGAAGAGGAAGCCGCCCAGCGGAGGTCCGATGAACTCGTCCACCAGGGTTTGAGTTCCCGCGATCTGGGAGTTTGCCCGGTCCAGCTGGTCCGGTGGGACCGCCTGCGGCAGGACGGCCACCGCTGCGCTGTCGGAAATCGTTTCGACGATCCCCATAAAGGCGTAAACGGCATACAAAGCAGCCAGGGGAGTGGCATCGGCAACCACCAGGGCGGTGAGCGCGGCAAAGATCGCCGCCCGGGACAGGTTAGCCAGATACAGCAGCCGGCGCCGGTCCACGCTGTCGACCAGGACTCCGATGCCCAGAACCGTGAGCAGGCGGGGCGCGGTGTAGAAGATCGAGAGGGCGGCGATGGCCAGCGGATCCTTGGTGATGGCGGCTGCCAAGAGGGGAAGGGCGACGAACGTGATGCCGTCGGCCAGGTTTGAGGAGGCGTTGCCCGTCCAGATCTTTCGGTACTCTGATCCGAGTTTCATCCGCGCTCCCGTTGTGGCTGCCTGGCATGCATCAACGGTGAGCGGCTCGTCCGAGAGCGCCGTCACCGAAGGCAAGGGCCAGTCAACCACAACCGGCCGCTCCACGGTGACGCGGCGGCACCGGGGGAACCGGGGGGGGCAGACACAAAGCTGGGCCGGCTAGCCGACGTCGGTTTGCTCGAGCCAGGCCTTGAACCGGGAGTATATGGCAGGGGTGTCCTGTTCCGCGGCGTCCGCGCTCACTCCGGTCAGTCCCGACAGCCGCACGCTGAACACCGATTCGCTGTCCCCGGTGGGCGTGATGAGGTATTCGAGCTCGCCGGCCGGTTCGCCGGCCACTCTTTCGTCCCAGCGCGCGTCGAACGTCATCACCAGCCGGTAGGGAGCGTCAGTCTCCAGGACCGTTCCCACAGTCAAGTCTTCGCCGTCAGCGCCCATGGAGTAGTCGGTGCCGGGCTCCATCGGCCCGCGAAGAATCGAGTTCCACATCCAGCTGCGGGTCACGTTGGTGGCGGTGAGTGCGCGCCACACCTCTTCGGGTGGACACGCCAAAGCGGTGGAAAAGATGATCTCAGTGGAAGCAGCATTGGGCATGGCGGTTACCTTTCCGTTCAGCGCTGTGGGCGTGCGCGGGCCGGAGGGATGGACAGTGCGAGACCCGGACCGGTGGCCGAGAGTAATTCAGCGTCCCGCGGTGCGCCAGCGCATGTTGCCGGATCGTTACCGCTGCCCGGTCCCGCTCAGAGCAGCAAGGTGCGACGGCGGGGCCGCCACCAGAATCTCCTCCGGTCCGCGGCGGTAAATGGCCACACTCCACCGCGGGTTGTACCGCAGCAATGCCTCCGAAAACCGTGCCGGACGCATCCCGGCATACTCCGTCCGCTGCAGTGCCAGCGGGTCGCTGTCCCGCAATGTTCCCTCCAGAATCTGCAGCGTCAGCCGGTCCGGGTAGGGAGTGGCCAGTGCGCGCGTCCACTTGCTGCGCCGGGTGGAGGAATCAGTTTTCCGGATTTGTATCCGGCACTCGAACTGGTTCCGTGCTTCGTAGCGGCGCAGCATCTGAGATTGCCGCCTCAACTGGACCAACGCAATGGCAGCGGGCGTCAGAAGGAGAATCCAGAACTCATGATCTCCGCCCCGGCGGAACAGGAAGACGCCAACGGCTGCGGCCGCCGCGAACGGGAGAAGGAACAACAGCCGGTCACGCATCGAACCGGACAAAGGCGCGCAGTGGCAGGCCGGCGTTGTCGTCCGCCGGCAGGTCTCCGCCTGCCTGCCGGTAGCCGAGTGACTCGTAAAAGGTTTTCTGTCCGGGTTCGGTGTCCGTCAGCAGCACTTTTTGACGCACGTGGGCAAACGGTGCCAGCACCAGTTCCACCAGCCGCCGGCCCAGCCCCGTGCGCTGGTGCCGCGGATCAACCAGGACGTCCTGCAGGTAACAGACCGTGTGGCCGTCCGAGACGACCCGGGCCAGGCCCACCAGCTCCGGCCCTTCCCAGGCCACCGCCACTTTCGCGGATCCCGCCAGCCCTGCTGCCAGGGTGTGCGGCGCATCCGTGTATGCGCTCCAGCCCACGGATTCATACAGGCGGACGACGGCGGTAAGGGGCAGGTCGGCGCCGGCGGCATAGTCAAGGGTGGGCATGGCGACAGCCTACCGGCGGTGCAGCGAATCCGGGGAGCTCTTGTGTATCCGGGGACCACATGACACTATCGACCTTCGATAGATAATTATCGGCAGTCAATCCATGGGGGATACCCGTGACCAAAGCAGCCGCAGCCGAGCTCAAGCTGATCCTTGCCATTCTGTTCGCCGGAGCTGTGGTTGCCCAGACCGTCATCCTGCCCTGGATGGGCGCTGACGTCGTCGCGCACTTTCCGGAAGTCCGGAACCTGTACCGGCCCATCCTGGTGCTGTCCGTCCTCGCGGTGGCCTGCGTCGAGGCGTCGCTGGTGTGTCTTTGGCGAATACTGACACTGGCCGGCCAGGACCGCCTTCGGCGGCGGGCCTCGTTTCGCTGGTTCAGATCCCTCGTGTCATCACTGCTGGCCGCTGCCGGCCTGATGGCCGCGATTCTGGCCGTGATTACGGAGGCGGACCAGGGAACGGGCGGGCCAATCCCTCCGCTGGCGCTGCTGCTGGGCATCGGCGGGTGTACCTGCGCCGCACTGATTGTCATGGTGAAGTACCGTCAGCTGGGCCGTGCGGCCGAGTATCGCCAGCTCCCGTGACAAAGTTGCGTGAGGGCAGGCGATGGGGCGACGAGCTATGGCTGGGGTTCGCGATCGGTTTTTTGTGCCTGACCCCGGTCTCGACGTTCTTCGCCTTCGCTTCCGGCCTCGATTTTGATCCGGACGACTACCCCGGCTCGTACTATCTGGAACAGATTCCCCGGCGCCAGGCGATGATGGCCATCACGTTGCTCGTCCCTGCGGTGGCGGCCGTGACGGCAGGGGCCGCCGCTTTGGTGCAGCCCCGGTCATGGCCCAAGACCGTGACGACGGCCGTGATTCTTGTGCTGGCCGCTGTGGATTTTTGGTTCTGCTGGGTGCTGGGAAGCGAGGCCGTGGACAGCGCGCGACGGTATTCGGAGATGTTTTAGCCTGGAGCTTCATTCGCGGTATTCTCCCGAAGTGCGGCAGTCCATGCCGTGTTCGGCCGGTGATAGGATTTCGAAAAGTAAAAAAGCAATGAAGGGATCAGGATGGCTAGGCGTTCTAAAAGGGACCGACTAGCAAAGGGTAAATACACCCGAATGGCCAAGGAGATAGCGTTTCTGATTGCCGGGATGGTGATTTTTTCGGGGGATTCACCTTGGGTGTGGGGATGGTCCTGGAGGCCCACGATGACCGCAGAGTCCTGGACGAAGGTGTCCGAACCACTGGTGTCATCACCAACGTCGAGTTTTCCACCGGTGGCAGGCAAAAAGAATACAAGGAACTGACAGTTTCCTTTCTCACCGAGGACAGACGTGTTTACGCCAAAGGCGCCCGTGAGCGCTATTACGAGCATATCGACGGATCAAAATCGACAGTTTCAGATGAAATGCATGGGGAGAAAAGAGTAGTTTTCTATGATCGCTCTGATCCGAGCAAGTCAGTCATAGAAGGCGAGCCTCAATCATTCACTGCGGGTTATTTGGTGATCCTGTTATCGGTCGGCTTCGGAGCTTCGTTCATCTGGACAGGCGGGGGTGGTCTGCGAAGAAAACAAGCGTGATAAGGCGGAACCGCCCAGCCACTGCTTCCGAAACCGGCCCAGGCAGCGAAGCCGCCGTTACCGGGCAGCCGAGGTGTCCTTTTCCTTTTCCACCAACGGATCGGGATCCAGGAACGCCACGGTGAGCACGGCGGCAGTCTGCTCGATCTGCCATTCGCGCGCGCCCAGACCCCGAAGGGCAGCACTGATGCTGTCCAGATTAATGTCAGCCGGCGGACGCCACGCCACCCGGCGCAGGGTGTCCGGCGTCAGCAGGTTCTCGATCGGCAGGTTCAGCTTCTCGGCGACGGCGGCCAGCCGCGGCTTTGCGGTCTGGAGCCGGGCTGCTGCCACCGGATCGTTCTTGGCCCACACCCTCGGGGGTGGCGGCGCATGCGTGGGAATGTGCAGCGGCGGCAGGTCCGTAGAGGACCGGCCCGCGGAAATGCAGCGCATCCACCGCGGAGCCTCCTTCTGGGCGGCACGGCCGTGGAAGCCCGGAGTAGAGAGCAGCTGGGGCACCGTGGCGGGCATGGCGCGTGCCGCGGCAACGATGGCGGAGTCCGGGATCAGCCGTCCCGGAGCGGTGTCGCGGTTTTCCGCAAGGTGCTCGCGTTCGGTCCAGAGTTCGCGGACGACGGCGAGCTGGCGGCGGTCCCGCAGCTGGTGCATTCCGTTGGTGCGGCGCCATGGATCCACCCGCGGGGGCGTGGGAGGCGCCGTGCGGATGGCCTCGAACTCCTGCTCGGCGAAGCTGAGCTTCCCGGCGTCGTCGAGCAGTTTGATGAGTTCGATCCGCAGTTCCGCCAGGACCTCAACGTCCAGTGCCGCGTAGCGGAGCCAGGGTTCGGGCAGCGGGCGCGTGGACCAGTCCGCCGCGGAATGTTCCTTGGCCAGGGTGAAGCCGAGCAGGTTCTCGATGACGGCGGCCAGGCCAACGCGGGGGAGACCGGCCAGACGGGCGGCGAGCTCCGTGTCGAAGAGCTTGTCCGGCCACATTCCCAGCTCGGACAGGCAGGGAAGGTCCTGGGTTGCAGCGTGCAGGATCCACTCGACGCCCGAAAGTGCGTCGTTGATGATGTCCAGGTTGTCGAACGGTTCCGGGTCGATTAGCCAGGTGCCGGAGCCCTCACGGCGGATCTGGACCAGGAAGGCGCGCTGGCCGTAGCGGAATCCGGAGGCGCGTTCAGCGTCGACGCCTGCGGGTCCCGTTCCCGCGGCCAGGGCCTTTGCCGCTCTTTCCAGGCCCCTGGGGGTGTCGATGATCAGAGGCACCCCGTCTTTTGGTGCCTCCAGTAACGGGAGCTGCGGGGGCTCAACGTTCTGGTCAGCGGATGGGGTCTGCGTGGAGGAGCCGGGTATTTGCGCGGTCATAAGAACTTCAGTCTATCGAGTCTGCCGGTGCCACAGTGACAGGGCGGCGTCTGCTGGCCCGGCAGGGGACGTAATGGCAGGCTCCGGCGGAACTCATCGCTGAGTAACGGCTTAGCTAAGTGACGGCTAACTGCGGCGCACCCGCGGCAGGGGAGTAACACCCTCCGGCAGCGGCGGCAGCCCTGCGAAGGTGCAGACCATGTCCGACCATGCCTCGAGGTGCGCCTGCACGTCTGCTGAATCCGGGGTCCAGGATGCCCGCAGTTCAATGTCGATGGCGTCGCCGCGGCCGGCGAGGGTTCCGTAACTTTCGGACAGGATCCTCGTGGCGGTTCCGCCGGCGGACGAGTAACCGGCCTTGTGTTCCTGCAGGGCTTCCACCAGCCACGTCCAGGCCACGGAACCAACCAGCTCATCGTTGCCCATGTCGGGTTCCAGCTCGGCCCGGATATAGGTGACAATGCGGAAGGTTCCGTTCCAAACGGCGGATCCCTCCGGGTCATGCAGCAGGATGAAACGGCCCGTGGCCAGTTCGGTCTGCTCCGGAATCACAATTCCGGAGGGGCCGTGGCCCAGACCCTCGTCACGTGCCAGCGGGCCGGAGGCCAGGACTTCTGCGCCCAGTGACACCGCGAAGGGTGCCAGCCGGGTGGGAGCCGGAATTTCATTCAGATGCAGCTCTGGCCGGCACTGCGCCCTGCGCAGTGAACCAAGAGCTTTCAGGAATTCCGGGGGTACTTGTGATAAGTCACCAATTGCACTCACCTTCGCAGACTACGGGTGCCGGCTCTGGGCGGAGGTTCAGGCTCGCCGACGTATCCCATTCGTTACCTGTCCAGCCTAGGAGGGGTTGCGTCCGTCGGGAAGGTGCGGCCGCACGACAGGGGAGTGGCCGTTGGGTGTCCTCAACTCTGCCGCATGGCATCTACCTATGAGACGAGCTTTGCATAAACAACATAGTTGTCTTCGAACTCACTTGTTTTCGAGTGATAGCCCTCGGTTGTGATGAGCCGCGGCTCAGCTCCCTCCGTATTTCCATAAACCTGTTCCGTCGGGAAATGGATCCAGACCGAGGGCGAAGCCTGGAGGTTTGAGGAGAGCAAGGGAGTTGCGTAGCAGTTAGCCCGGCGGGAAAAATTGGGCAATCAGCGTCGATCTTAGGAGTAATTGGTCGCCATGAACCCAGAAGAAGCACCGGAAGGCGTTAGTGCACGTCCAAGTCGCCATGGCGGTTCGACAAGTGTTGCCACTCAAAAGCGCTGGCTTCACTGGCTTCGTAAGGGGTGGCCAGTCGTGGCGGGCTTGGGGGTTCTCGTGGGGCTGGCTGGCGGACTGATTCAACTCGGTCAAACCGTATCCACTAGGTCAGGTAGCGCAGACACTCTAACGATTAGCGCCGGTAACGTTGCAGTTACGCGGGGCGATTATGCGATTCCCGTCGACGCGCCCTTTGACAAGTTCCCCACGAACTTGGTTGATGACCCTGACGTGCCCAACGTGAAAAGCTGCAGCGAGGAACAGCATCAGTGGTTGAGGCAGCACGGGATGCCGTTCGTCACGACCTTATTCGTAAGCATGCGAAACATAGCCGACTCTGGTGGCATCACGGTTCGTGACTTCAGAACCAATGGTGAGGTGAAGAGCCCGAGGACTCCTCTCGTTGCTGTTCGGTGCATGATTCCCATCGGAGGTGCTGTGCTCTCTCAGGCTGGTCTCCTAAGGCCAGATAACAGATCTGTTGCCGTTTGGAGCGACGTTGAGCAGATTAAGGGTCAGGGACAGGTCTTCGATGGCGGATCTCCTGTGGTCTATGACTTGGCGGCAAGCGAATCGGCGCAATTTCAACTCACCATTCAAACGGAGGGCGACTTCTTGGGCTCAGTTGAAGCAAAGGTGCTTGCAGGAGATGAGGAGTCCACGGTCAAGCTTGACATCGATTCGCAGGACGAGGCTGACGGGGCGGACCGCATATTCCTTCCGAACTTGAATCGTGACTTTGACATCGGCATCGGCTCGGGGCCCGGCTACGAGGCGGAGCCCGGAAGACCGTTCTACGTCGACGGCACGCGCTACACGGTCGCTGAGCTCCAAGACCGACTAAAGGAGCTAGTGCGTTAGCCCCTTTGCTCCTGCCAGATCGAGGCACCAAGGCTGCGGTCGGTTTGCCAGTGAGACGTGCTCCAGGGAAGTCGTAGGGTCGATGATCACAAACTCACCAGTCCCGCGGGGATCGGCCTTTGATCAGGATTGTGTTTGAACAATGTCCGGGCTTCCCGGCATGTGCACAATGCACCCCTCAATCTGCCCCCCAAACGTCGCCGGCCCCGGACCCTCCCATGGAGAGTCCGGAGCCGCCAGGTACACCAGAGAAACTAGCTGATCGGCGGCGCTTCCGGATCCTGCGGAGCCGCGGGAGCCTGCGGACCGGCGGCAACCTCACGGGCGATCGCCTCGGCGAAGGCATCGACGTCGGACTCGGAGGTGTCGAAGGTGCACATCCAGCGCACCTCGCCGGTGGCCTGGTCCCAGTCGTAGAACCTGAACGAGGACCGCAACCGGTCAGCCACACCGGCCGGCAGCTTGGCGAACACGGCATTGGACTCGGTGGCCTGGGTCAGCTCGACGCCGTCGATCTTCTCCACCGCAGCGCGCAGCCGCTGGGCCATGGCATTGGCGTGCGACGCCGACCGCAGCCACAGGTCATCCCCGTACAGGGTGACGAACTGGGCGGAGATAAACCGCATCTTCGAGGCCAGCTGCATGTTCATCTTGCGCAGGTAATCCAGGCCGGGGGACGCCTCGGGGTTCAGCGAGACGATGCACTCGCCGTACATCATGCCGTTCTTGGTTCCACCCAGGGACAGGATGTCGACGCCGGCCTCGGACGTCATCGCGCCCAGACCCACGCCCAGGGCCGCGGCGGCGTTGCCCAGCCGGGCGCCGTCCATGTGCAGGGTCATGCCGTGTTTGTGGCAGTGCTCGGCGATGGCGGTGATTTCCTCCACCGTGTAGAGGGTGCCCAGCTCGGTGGACTGCGTGATGGACACGGCCAGCGGCTGCGCGCGGTGCTCATCGCCCCAGCCCCAGGCCTCCTGGTCGATCAGTTCGGGTGTGAGCTTGCCGTTTGGAGTGGGGATCTGCAGCAGCTTCATGCCGCCGATCCGCTCCGGTGCGCCGTTTTCGTCCACATTGATGTGTGCTGTGGAGGCGCAGATGACGGCACCCCAGCGCGGCAGCAGCGACTGCAGGGCGGTCACGTTGGCGCCGGTGCCGTTGAACACCGGGAAGGCGCGCATCTGCTGACCGAAGTGTCCGGCGAGCACCTCGCGCAGCTTGGCGGTGTAAACGTCCTCGCCGTAGGCCACCTGGTGGCCCTGGTTGGCGGCAGTCAGGGCGTCCAGGATTTCCGGATGCACACCGGAATAGTTATCGGAGGCAAACGCTCGGATGGATATGTCATGCAGGGGGGAAATGTTGGTCACAGTGTCCAGTATCTCTTACGGTTCGATCAGTTTTCACCGGCAGTGCCGGTGAGGTCGTCCGGCTCCCGGCCGGCGAAGGAGTCGGGCCTAGGCTCCGGGAACCAGCGAAATGCGTTTGCCGTTCAGCGAGGCCGCATCCTCCGCAAAAAGCCCGACGACGGCGCCGGCCAGGTCCCGCACATCGGTGTAGGTGCTGAAATTGCGCTCCGGCTCGGCCTGCCGCATCGAGTCATCCACCAATGCCTTGACCACGAGGATGACGGCGGCCGACCGCTGGGGTCCAGGGTCCTGCTTCGCGCCGGACTGGGCCCGGCGGAAGCCCTGCGCGATGGCCTGCATCCAGGCCTCGGCGGCGGCCTTGGCCGCCGCGTAGCCGGCGCCGCCGGCCGTGGGTGAATCCACGGCGGTGGAGGAGACGATCGCCAGCCGGCCGTCGTCGGACGCTGCCAGCTGGTCGTAGAAGCTGCGGCTGACGTTGCGCAGGGTGCGCAGGATGTTGGTTTCCAGGAAGTCCCAGTCATCGTCCGTCTGGCCGGTGATTCCGCCGCCGCCGCGCCAGCCGCCCACCAGGTGGATCAGGCCGTCAATTCCGCCGTAGGTTTCCTGCAGGTCCTGCGACAGGGCATCCACGTCTCCGGGATTGGACAGGTCGCAGGTGCGCAGGTCCGCGTCGAGCAGGTCAGCGAGGGTGGTTTCCAACCGGGCCGCATCGCGGCCCACCGCCACCACCTTCGCACCGGCCGCCTCCAGCGCCCGGCACACTGCGGTGCCGGAGGCGGAGGCCGCACCGGCCACGAGGACGGTCCGCCCACGGACGGAGGGCGTTTCGGATGATCCTGCGGCCGGCTCAGTGCGCATTTACTGTGAACTCCCTGTGATGCCCGAGGTGGACTCGATGACAGTGTTCATTTTCTTGGACAACGCTTCGTAGAACATGGACAGCGGGAATTCGTCGTCCAGCACCTGGTCCGTGAGCCCGCGCGGCGGACCGTCGAGCGGCAGCGCGTCGGGTCCCTTGGCCCACACCGATGCCGGGTTGGGCGTCAGCGTCGCCGAGACCAGGTCGTAGGCGGCGAACCAGTGGGCGGTCTTCGGCCGGTCAATGGAGCGCCAGTACAGGTCTTCGATGTTCGCTCCCAGGCGCACGACGACGTCGGCCACGTCCTCCCAGTCGATGCTGAGTTTGCCGTCGGTCCAGTGCAGGACGTGGTTCTGGTGCATCCACGCGAACAGCAGCTGGCCGCCGAGGCCGTCATAGTTGCGCACCCGGCTGCCCGTAATGGCGAACCGGAAGATCCGGTCAAAGATCACCGCGTACTGGACCAGCGTGGCATGTTTGCGCGCTTCCGGGGAAGCATCCTCGTCTTTTTCGATCTTTACGGCTTCCCGGAAGGCGGTGAGGTCGCAGCGCAGTTCCTCCAGGGAGTAGAGGAAGTACGGCATGCGCTGCTTGATCATGAACGGATCGAAGGGCAGGTCTCCGCGCATGTGCGTGCGGTCATGGATGAGGTCCCACATGACGAAGGTTTCCTCGGTGAGGTGCTGGTCATCGAGCAGTGCTGCGGCATCCTCG
Organism: Arthrobacter citreus; assembly: GCF_038405225.1. Classification (NCBI taxonomy): domain Bacteria; kingdom Bacillati; phylum Actinomycetota; class Actinomycetes; order Micrococcales; family Micrococcaceae; genus Arthrobacter; species Arthrobacter citreus. The sequence goes on along the minus strand of NZ_CP151657.1, from coordinate 1,756,619 downwards.
GGCAGCTGCAGCGAGGTGATCTCGGCGGCGGCGCGGAGCACGCGGCGGAAGCGTGCGGCTTCGCGGTCCGCAAAGATGGCGCCCCAGGTGAAGGTGGGGGTTTCGCGCACGGCCACGGACTCGGGGAACAGCACCGCGGAGTTGGTGTCGTAGCCGGGGGTGAAGTCCAGGAAGCGGATGGGCACGAAGAGCTTGTTGGAGTACTCGCCGGCTTCGAGTTCGCCGATGAACTCGGGCCAGATGACCTCGATCAGGACCGCTTCCACGTAGCGGTTTGTGGAACCGTTCTGCGTGTACATGGGGAACAGCACCAGATGCCGCAGGCCGTCCGTGCGGTCCAGCTGCGGGGAAAACGCGAGCAGGGAATCCAGGAAGTCGGGTTCGCCCAACCCGTCGGCTGCCCAGCGCTCCAGGTCTTGAACCACCAGGCGGAGGTATTCGGCGTCGTGCGGGAAGGCCGGCGCCAGGGCGGTGACGGTGGCGGTGAGTGTGCCCACCAGATCCTCCGCAGCGGTGCGGTTCTCGGCATCAACCGAGCCGTTCTTGTTCTGCAGCTGCTGCAGGTCAGTGGCCGCCTGTTTCAAGGCACGCCAGGCCCCGGAATCCACCGGGCTACCGTCCGAAGCCACGTCATCAAAGCGAGGACGGGGGAGCGAGGGGAACGCGTGAAGAGACATAGCGGCGGCCTTCCGGAGACGCCGCTCCGAATCTGCAGGGAGCGGCTGACGATGTGTTGGGTCGAGCATACTCACAAAAAACTAACGCTTACTTTAAATTGGGCAACTCGTTAGTACCTCTTATGCTCAGTCCGGGCCGTCATCCGTTGGACCATAACTTACAGCCGCACGTGATACTTCAAGACGGCGGCGCTTCCGCTCCCGGTCCGGGTGGCTAAAACGCCGCCCTGCCGCTCGATTGTTCGTGTCGAGCCAAGATTGTGGGCGGCGCACATGAGGACAACATTCTCCATTCCCCGTGCCCGGGCGATGGTGAGCATCCGGCCCAGGGCCCATGTCCCTATTCCGCGCTGCCGTGCCGACGGCCGAATCCCAAAGCCAATGTGTCCGGCGAGCTCCACTGCGGGATGGGTTTCGTGGCGCAGTGCTATGCCTCCAAGCACGTGGTTGCCCCCGGTGATCCACCGATAGGTGCACTGATCGGATTCGGCGGCGAGCCGGTCCAGCCAGGCCTCGAATCCGGAAAGTGAATCGACGGCATCCGTTTCCAGCAGCCCGAACCCGTCTTCGTGGCTGCCGGGGCCCCATTCCCCATGGGCTTCCGTCCAGGCAGCATGCAGGCGGGTTGTTGGAGCAACCAGGTGATGCACGGGATTTATGCCCGGAGCCCCGGAAGGTGAAGACCCCGGGAGTTAGGCGGTACGCCGTGCACCGGAAACAACTGCGAGCTTTGCGGCCCGGTTTGCCTTGACCGCCGCAACAGTAATTGCCGCCAGACCGGCCAGAGAGCCTCCGATAATGAGTCCGCCCGCAGTCTCGTCGGAGGGACTCAGCGCTAGGACCAGAATGCCGCAGACAGCAAAGATCCCTGCAGCTGCATGAGTTGGCCAGCGTGCGGCCTGGTGTCCGGCAAGCCATGCTTCCGGGGAGTGCTGCACGTACCCCACCCGGATGCCGATGAGGGAGTTCATTCCGAGCTTCCCCCGGGCCGTTGCCTCCGCCGCCCACGAAATGGCCATTCCAGCCGCAATTAATACAATTCCACTAATCCCCATGGCGCCAGCCTAGCTGGTGGCACTCTCGGTGGACCGCCAGGCGGGTGTGCGTGCCATATTTTCGCCCCTGTGGATAAGCCCCCTTTTCCGCCTGACAGGGCAGAGGATACGGGTACAGTGGGCGAAACCCGTCAAGGAATCATCACCGAAAGCCCATATCCACAGGAGCTGGAGTCAAATTGCTGATCTTTACCGGAGCCGATATTTCCGCACAATCCGTCAATGTGGTCTCGCATGGACCGGTGGGCTGGATATTTTCAGTATTACTGGCGCTCTACGCGGTCCTGGTGATCGGTGCGCTGGTCAGCATCGCCAAAAGCTCCCATCCCACGCCGACCGTGAAAGTGGTCTGGTTCCTGATCGTCGTCGTGGCCCCGTTTCTTGGTTCGATTCTCTGGTTCACTGCCGGGAAACCGAGGGCGCCGCGGGGTTCGGAACGCGGGCGCTAATGAGACGGTTGCCTGGCCACCCGCCAGGCGCGTGCGCCCAGCAGAAAGCTGACCACAACAATCGCGCCGGGCACGATGAGCCAGTTCCAGCTGCTGGTCCATCCGATGCCAACCGCATCGGGGAACGAGAAGGCCTCAACGTCAACGAAGAGGAAAGTCGCGTGAGCCTCCGCCGGTGCGTTCGAGTCGACGGCGGCCAGCATTCCAAGGGTGAACAGCAGGAAGGCCACCCAGTAACCGAAGAGTGTCAGCGCGGCCACCGCGGCGCCCACTGACCACAGCGGGCGAAGTGGGCTCTCATGCGCATACTGCCTGGCCAGTGTCCTGGGCGCCCCGAGATCGGCGAGAGCCGCGGTGGTGTCCCGGGGGTCGCCCGCCAGAGCCTGTCGAAGTTCGCGGAGGGTTGCCTTGCGTTCCCTGCCCGTTACCAGCCCCTCAAGATGCCAGTCCAGACGGGTGAGGTACCAGTCCGTGCGCATCCGGTCGCGGAAAGAGCGTTTGGGTGTGGCTGCGGTTCGCAGGCTGCCGTCAGTCATTTTTCGGGTGCTCCTTCTCGGTGGCGTCCCGGACAGCGGTGGACACGGCGTGCCACTGCTCCTGTGCCGCTTCCCGCGCGGCCATACCCGCCGTCGTGAGGGCGAAGTATTTCCGGGGCGGCCCATTGGTGGATTGCACCATGCGGCTGCTGACCAGGCCGTCCCGTTCAAGCCTGCTGAGCAGCGGGTAAACCAGACCCGTGGTGACGTCCAGTCCGAGGGCGGTCAGCCGTTCGGTGAGCTGGTAGCCGTAGGATTCCTCCCCGGCAATCAGGGTCAAGGTCAGCAGGGGCAGGACCGCGCGGACCATCTGCGCATCCTGCTGGGCCTGTATTCGGGACATGCTAGTAATAGAACACTAATAGTCCCGGGGCACAAGGGTTCCCGGCGCGGGGGTTCCCGTAATACCTGCCGCCCGGCCGCCCGGGAAGTCAGCTGCTTAGTAGCCGCGGCTGTTGGGGGACTCCGTGCCGATAACCGTCAACGACACCTCAGGGTGGTTTTTCTCCACACGCTTGAGGGCCCAAACATCGTTGAACAGAGCCAGATAGGCGCCGTCGGTGCGCTGCAGAACCTCTGCGCCGTGCACGTTGGCCAGGACCTCGGCGGCGTCAGGCGTGGTAAGCCTTGCCAGCGAGTAGGACAGCTGCTCGTAACGCATGGGCGCGTTAAAGTCCTGCGTCATGCGGTCCTCGACCACTTCGAACTGCATGGGTCCGACGGCGGCCAGCACCGGCGCCTGGTCACCGCGCCGGTCAGAACGCAGCACCTGGATGATGCCCTCGTGCTCGAGCTGGTCAATGCCGCGGCGGAACTGCTTGTAGCGGCTGGGGTCCTTGGAGCGGGCCACCCGGAAATGTTCCGGGCTGAAGAACGGAATCGGCGGGAATTCCACCGGCGCCTCCACATAGAGGCTGTCGCCCACGCGGAGCGCGGAGGCGTTCACCAGTCCGACGACGTCGCCGGGCCATGCCTGGTCGATGACCTCGCGTTCGCGGCCAAAGAGGTGCTGTGCATATTTGGTGGCAAAGGTTTTGCCGGTGTTCGAGTGGGTGACCACCATGCCGCGCTCAAAGACGCCGGAACAGACCCGGATGAAGGCAACATGGTCACGGTGCGCCTTGTTCATGCCGGCCTGGACCTTGAAAACGAAGCCGGAGAACGGTGCATCCACGGGACGCAGCTCGCCTTCCTTGTCTTCGCGCGGGCCGGCCGACGGCGCCAGGTCCACCAGGGCGTCCAGGATCTGCTTCACGCCGAAGTTCAGCGCGGCGGAGGAGAACAGGATGGGGGTGGCCTTGGCGTTGAGGAACGCGTCACGGTCGAATTCGCGGCCGTCAATGACCAGGTCGGCTTCACCCAGGGAGTCTTCCCACACTTCGCCTTCGGCGGCCAGGGCTTCCTCCGGAGTGAAGTGGTCCTCCTTGGCCAGCGAGGCGCCGGAGTTCTGCCGTTCGAACTTTACGTATTCGTCCTTCTTCAGGTCCCAGACGCCGCGGAAGTCTCCGGCGATGCCCACGGCCCAGGTCAGCGGCATGGGGGTCAGACCGGTGCGTTCGGTGATTTCGTCCATCAAGGCCAGCGGGTCCAGGCCCGGACGGTCCCACTTGTTGATCACGGTGATGATGGGGAGGTTGCGGGCGCGGCAAACCTCGAAGAGCTTCATGGTCTGTGTTTCCAGGCCCTTGGCTGCGTCCACGAGCATCACGGCGCAGTCGACGGCGGCGAGGACGCGGTACGTGTCCTCGGAGAAGTCGGCGTGGCCCGGGGTGTCGAGCAGGTTGATGACCGTGTCCCGGTACGCGAACTGCAGTGCCGTGGAGCTGATGGAGATACCGCGGTCCTTTTCCATCTGCATCCAGTCGGAGACCGTCTCGCGGCGGTTTTCCTTGCCGTTGGTGGCGCCTGCCGTGCCGATAACCCGGGCGTGCAGGGCCAGCGCCTCCGTCAATGTGGACTTACCGGCGTCGGGGTGCGAGATCACCGCAAAGGTGCGGCGTCGGGAGGACTCGCGGGCAATTGCCGCAGTCGCTTTGCCGGCCGGACTGGTGGTGGCGCTGACGGTGGGCTGAACCTGTAAGGACACTCCGCTGCTTTCACGTGTGGTGGGATGCGGCCGCAGGGCTTGGCACTCGCGGCTGTGCTGCCAGCAATGACAGCCTTTCCATTCTAGCCGTTCGGCGCAGGGGCTTCGGACGGTGCAGCCACGTTCCGGGACGTTCCGGCGGCGCTTCGCCTGCCGCGCAGTAGCAGAGGCAGCACTGACAGCGCGCAGAGTGCACTCATGGTGACAATCATGGCGCGGTAATCCAAGACGCCGATCAGGGCAGCCGCGATCATCGAAGCACCAACCTGCGGCACGTTCATGATCACCTGCGTGGCTGCGGCCGTGCGTCCCTGCATCCCGGCCGGTGTTTCGGTTTGCCGCAGGGTGATGAAGGCGATCGCCACCCATGAGACGCTGACGCCGGTCAGTGCCGCACCTCCCAGTATCAGGGCCAGTGAGGAGAGTGCCGTGGTCAGCAGTCCGGCGGCCAGCAGGACAACCCCTGCGGCGATGGTGGCGGGGATCCCGAACCGCCGGATCACCATACTTGCGGTAATCCCGCCGGCCACTGCCATCACTCCCTGAAATCCCAGCAGGACGCTGAGGAACTCCGGCGGGCGTCCGAGGCCCTGCTCCACTGTGGCGAAAATGGTGACGTCCAGGATGCCGGTGGCTCCGATGGCGATTCCCAGGGTCAGCAACGCCCGGCGCAGGAGGGGATGGGTGGCCAGGAAGCGGAATCCCGCCGTCGTGCTGTGCCAGAAGGACTCCTCGGGGTCCATCTCGTGTTTGCTTTCCTTCAGCTTCAGTGTGGCGAGCACGACTGCTGCGGTGAGGAAGCAGGCAACTGTCAGCAGCACCACGGAGTCCATGCCCCACAGTGCGAGCATCCCGGCGCCCAGCAGCGGCGAAGCAATGCGCAGGCCCTGGTCAATGCTGCTGAGGATGCCGTTGGCGGGTGCCAGCAGCCGGTCGGGCAGCAGGTCACGCAGCAGTCCCGACTGCGCCGACGCGGTGATGTAGGCCGTGTTCGCGTATACGACGATCACCGTGTAGACGATCCAGAGTTCCTGGATGTCACGCACGAGCAGCAGCGCCAGGACCACCACTGCGGCGCAGATGTTGTTGATGACGACCAGCGGCCGGCGCCGGTACCGGTCCGCCAGACGTCCCGTAAAAGGCGCCAGCAGGGCAGGCAGGCCAAGGGCGGCGAACACCAGGCCGGCGGCTGCGTCGCTGCCGGTGAGCTGCTTGACCCAGATGGCGGCCGTAAGGAACAGTACGGAGTCGCCGAAGTTGGAGAAGACCCAGCCCAGGGCCAGCCGGCGGAAGGCCGGCACCTTCATAACGTCGCGGTTGGTGCCGATGCTGCCCGCCCTGTCACGTCCGGTATTCATTGCCCCTGCTCCGGTTCGACGTTCACGACGGCGAACAGCCGGGCGGCGACGGCTCCCGCGGGACGCAGCTCCGGGTTGTCACGCCGTCCCTCGAAGCGTTCGGTGAGTTTCCACAGGTCCTTCCGGAACTCCATGATCTCCTCGCGGGTGGCGTAGAACCCGACACCGAAGACAGTGGAGACGTTGACGTCCTCGGGCGGAAGTGCCGGTGCCTGCCGGAGCCAGGACTGGATCCGGTTCAGCTGTCGGTCCACCTGCACGGCTGCCGTTGCGGCCACGGCGTGCGTGGATCCGGGGATGTTGGGGTCAATGCCCTGCGAGCGGCTGCGGGAGACCACTTTCCACGGTTTTTCCCGGCCGGGCCGGGTGACCTGCTCGATGTACCCGTGCTTGGCGAGGGTGCGCAAATGGTAGGAGCAGCTGGCCACTGATGCTCCGATAGCGGCGGCACACTCCGTGGCGGTGGCGCTTCCGGCGTCGTCGAGGAAATCCAGCAGTTCCAGCCGGACCGGATGGGCCAGTGCCCGGATCCGGACGGGATCCGTGACCACTTGTTCCCCGGGGTATCCCGGGGATGCGGCATGCTCCGTCGTCTCGCCGCGCTCGCCATTCTCGCCGGGGGCAGTGTGCTCGCCGGCATCCGTGGTTTGTTCAGGACTCATGCCGGGAGCGTAGTTAGTAAAGAAGTCTTTAGCAAGGGTTCTTTATAAAGGACCCTTGTTATTGCGGACGATCCGCCATCACCGCTTCCAGAACTCTTTGCGCAACTTCTGAGGGGGAGCAGACGGAGGTGTCAATCACGGCATTTTCCAGGCGTGCTGCTTCGAGAATTGTTTCCAGCTCCAGGGTTCGCCGCAGATGCCACTCACGTCCGGCAGGATCAGCGATGTGGCGCTCCTCAATCCTGTTCCGGCGGACTGCTTCCTCAGCTGTCAGCCGAACGATGAACAGTTGCCATTGGTCAAGGGCTTCTGTGTACTGTGCGACGGCTGCCTTCTGCTCGATGACGCCGGCAATTACCAGTGTGGTCATCCCGGCAGCCAGGTAGTTCGATGCCATGGCTTTGAGGTTGGCGAGTTCGAGTCCGTGGTTGAAGGGGTCTCCCTCCGCTGGGGGCCACGCCTGCCGAAGCCGGTCCAGATCGATCACGGCATGCGGGATCTGTCGTCTTCGGAGGAGATCACCCAGCGCATCGGCGGTGGCCGTCTTGCCGGCTCCCACCGTTCCGTTCACGAAGATGGCAATGCCTGCAAGTCCCATCTGCGCAGCCTAATGCGTTAGAAATTGAGGCGTTGGGTATCGGTGGTTCCGTCACTGTAGGTCACGTCCACTGCGGCTCCGGTTTCGGAGGCGTTCTGCAGCTCATCGCCGGGCATCCAGAAGGCGAAGTGCCCCAGGGAGACTGTTGCGGTGACTTGTTCCCCGGAAACACTTGTGTAGGTGATGCCGGTGATGTCAGAGCCAGCCGCTCCGGAGGCCAGGGAGATCGGGTTGCCACCCACGGATCCGGTTCCCAGCTGTGAGACGGCAAGCTCCCGGGGTTGGGGCCCGGTGCCGGTTCCGGACTTACCGATGGCACCAATCATGCCCTGCCGGAACCACGGCGCAGAGGCATCGGTGACGCATGTGGCATCGAATCCTCCGGCACCGGCAAGGACGACGGTCACCCAGTCGCCTCTGCGTTCAGCGATGGCAGTTTGCGCGGTAGCAAAATCGTCCTTGTACATGCCGTCAGAGACTTCCTCTCCGGAAGCGCGGCATTCAGCAACGGCGTCCCCGCGGGCCGCCTCGTTCAGGGTGACCGGGGTTGGTGTCCAGGTCGCAAAGGCCGGATCCCCGCCGGTGAGCGACGGCGCGACGAGGAGGACGGCGGTGACTGCCGCCACCGTGGCACCCACTGCGAGCGTTCGGCGCGAAGGACGCTGCGGCGTAGATGTTCGAACGCCGGCGGCGGTTTCCGGCGTCGAGGTCTGCTGTGGTGTGGGCGCATGGGACAGGATCCGGTCCAGATCGACGCCGGCCCGGACGGGTTCAGGCGGCGGGGCGTCCGTCGCAGCGTCCATGGACCGCAGCAATGCGTCGATGTTCCGGGGCTTTTTCATGGGGTTGTTGTCCTTTCAGCGGATGCTGCGGCGGCGTCCGTGGACTGGGGCAGGTGATCAAGAAGTAACCGGAGGGCGCGCCGGGCCCGGGTAAGGCGCAGACGGAAGGCGACGGGAGAAATGCCAAGCACCGCGGCGGCCTGGGGCGCGGTAAGGTCCTCAAGTACTGACAGGCTGAGTGCTTCCTGATGAACCTCAGACAGAACGTGCCACGCGCGGCTGAGATCAATGCGGTTAGCCACCAGGTCATCGTGGGAGCCAACGCGGGGGCCGGCATGGACGTCGGCAAGCCGAATCCCCAGTGCCTGACGGCGCTGCTCTCCGCGATGGGCGTTCAGCATGACGTTCCGGGTGATCCCGAAGATCCAGGCCCTGGCATCATCGTGATGCGAAGGCACCTCATCGAGACGGCGCCAGAGAACCAGCATGGCGTCGGCTACAACGTCTTCGGCAACACCGGGATCAGTGCGCCGTTGGACGAACCGCAGGAGATCCGGATACACCGATCCATACAGCGCACGGAAGGCGTCGGCCCGGTCCGGGCCAGGCGAAGAATCACTCATACCCATACCTGTCCGTCACCGGCACAAGTGTGTCGCACGGGTGAACGAACCGCCGGCATTTCACGCGCGTCCCTCATCAAGGGCGCTAATTCGTCCCTGCCGCCACGCCGGTGCCGCACTCATACCAACGGTCTGGTGCCGTGGTCGTCCGCATCGCCTAGTGTGGTTTTTGACACCATGGACCCGGGTGCCCGCGGCGGTACCGGCTCCCGCCTTCCAGCGACGAAAGGCCTTTCCTCATGGCTGAAGCATTCATTATTGACGCGGTCCGCACACCGGTTGGCCGGCGCAACGGCGGACTGAGCAGTATCCATCCGGCCGACATGGCGGCACACGTCATTGCTGAAACGGTGCGCCGCACCGGCATCGACTCCGCTGAGTTTGACGAGGTCATCCTCGGTGCCATTGATCAGGTGGGACCGCAGGCCATGGATATCGCGCGCACGGCGTGGCTTGCCGCCGGTCTGTCCGAGCGCGTTCCGGGAACCGTGGTGGAACGCCAGTGCGGGTCCGGACAGCAGGCGGTGTCCTATGCCGCGCAGGCCGTGATGAGCGGAACCAGCGACCTGGTACTCGCCGGCGGAGTGCAGAGCATGTCCTCCATACCCATTGGCTACGCGAACACCGCGGCACAGGAGCTCGGTTTCCCGGACCCGTTCACCGGATCAACGGGTTGGGCTGAGCGGTACGGAGACCAGACGGTGTCCCAGTTCCTCGGCGCCGAAATGATGGTGGACAAGTGGGGCCTCACCCGCTCCGAACTGGAGGACTTCGCCGTCGAATCCCATGTCCGGGCGCTCGCTGCCCAGGCCGAGGGCCGCTTTGACCGGGAAATTCTGCCACTGAATGGCATCACCGCCGATGAGGGTCCGCGGGAACCCAACCGCGCCAAGATCGAGTCCCTGGCGCCCCTGTCCGAGGGCGGCCGCCTGACCGCAGCCACGTCGTCGCAGATTTCCGATGCCGCCGCCGTGCTGCTGCTCGCCTCCGAGAGCGCCGTGCGGCGCTATGGACTGAAGCCGCGGGCGCGCATTCATTCGATTTCCGCCCGCGGAGATGATCCGATCATGATGCTCAGCGCCCCAATCGAGGCCACCCGCCATGCCCTGGGGCGCACCGGCATGAGCCTGGACCAGATGGACCTGCTCGAAATCAACGAGGCCTTCGCCTCCGTGGTCCTGGCCTGGCAGCGGGAGCTCGACGTCGACATGGACAAGGTGAACGTCAACGGCGGGGGCATATCGCTGGGCCACCCGATCGGTGCCACGGGCGCCCGCATCATGACCACGCTGCTGCACGAGCTGGAGCGCACCGGCGGCCGCTACGGCCTGCAGACCATGTGCGAGGGCGGCGGGCAGGCCAACGTCACGATCATCGAACGGCTCGACGAGGGGTTCCGCCTGTAGATGTACTGAGCTCGGGATGTACTGAGGCAGGACCGCGCATCACAGCGCACTGAACCGGCCCCGACACGCGTGTCGGCGGCCGGTTCGCTGTTGTCAGTCAGCGCTGTTGATCCTTTGCTCAGCTGGTCCGGAACCGCAGCGTGACCAACTCAAAGGGCCGCAACGAGAGCCGAACGTCGCCCTTCCCGTCCGCTGACACAGCGGCGGAGACAGCCCCGGGGTCCACGGGGCATTCCATCAGATCCGTCGCCGCCACCGAGGAATAGCCGAAGGACGGCGTGATCTGTACCGTCGCGCGCCCGCCGAACGCCTCATAGAGCCGGACGACGACGTCGCCGCTGCGGTCCTCGGCTAGCTTGACCGCCTCGAGGACCACGGCCGGATTGTCCAGGGCCAGCAACGGGACGGCGTCGGGGGACTGAACCCCTGACACGGTCCGCAGAGGCAGGTTGAGCCGGTACCCCTCGGCTACCGCCTCCGGAATCCCCGCAGCCGGACACAGCGAGAACCGAAACCGGTGGGAACCCTGGTCGGTGCCCGGATCCGGGAACAGCGGTGCGCGCAGCAGCGAGAGCCTGACCGTCGTGCAGGTCACCCCGTCCACTTCGTCCCGGATTGTATCGTGCCCGTACGTTCGGTCATTGGCCACGGCGACGCCGAACCCCGGCTCACCGACGTGGATCCAGCGGTGCGCAACGGTCTCGAAGCGGGCGGCGTCCCACGAGGTGTTGGCGTGGGTGGGGCGGTAGATGTGCCCGAACTGGATCTCCGAAGCCGCCCGGTCAGCGTGCAGATCCAACGGAAAGGCGAGCTTGAGCAGCTTCTGCCGCTCGTGCCAGTCCACGTCGACGGTCAGGTCCACGGCCGTGCCGTCCGGGCTGAGCATAATTCGCTGGACCAGGGTGGAGGAGCCGAAAGACCTGTCGATGCGCAGCACCCGGCCGTCGGCCTCCAGCTCCATGGCGTCGGGGTGCATCAGGTCCGCGGTGCTGAACCGGTAATGCGCGTCCAGGTCCCAGGCATCCCACTGGTTGGGCGTGTCGCGGAAGAGCTGGAAGTGGTTCCCGGGCCGGCCGGGTGGGAACACCTCACGGCCCCCGGCGGTCAGCGAGGTAAACAGTCCGGCCTCATCCACGGTCAGCTGCAGATCGTCTCCCGCCAGCTTCCAGGCGGTGCCCTGCCGTTCCCAGCTTCCGGCGGTTCCCGTGTCCCGGGGGGTCGGCCCAGCTGCTGCCGAGCCACCCGCCACACCCTGCTGCGGATACGGCCCGGAGTTCAGCACAGTCGAGCTGTCTCCGCTGCCCAGCAGCGCCCGGGCGGCGTCGTCGATCAATGTCTCCAGTTCGGCCGCCACCCGGGCATAGTTGCGCTCGGCTTCCTGATGCACCCAGGCAATGGAGGTTCCGGGGAGGATGTCGTGGAACTGCTGGAGCAGGACGGTGTGCCAGATGCGCTCCAGCGTGTCGTAGGGGTACTCCCTGCCGGTGCGCACGGCCGCTGTGGCCGCCCACAGTTCGGCCTCGCGCAGCAGGTGCTCGCTGCGCCGGTTGCCGCGCTTGGTGTTGGCCTGGCTGGTGTAGGTGCCGCGGTGAAACTCCAGGTAGAGCTCCCCGGACCAGACCGGCGGCTCGGCCAGTTCCTCCTCAGCTGCGGTGAAAAAGCGTTCCGGGCTGGACAGGCGCACCTTCGGCGACCCTTCCAGGTCCGCGGTGCGCCTGGCTGCGGCGAGCATTTCCCGGGTTGGCCCGCCGCCGCCGTCGCCCCAGCCGAACGGAACCAGCGAGGTGTTCCCGAAGCCCTTCTCGGCATATTGCCGCTGGGCGCGGGCCAGTTCCTGGCCGGAGAGCTCGGAGTTGTACGTGTCCACGGGCGGAAAATGCGTGAACAGGCGGCTGCCGTCGATGCCCTCCCACAGGAACGTGGAGTGCGGCATGGTGTTGGTTTCATTCCAGGAAATCTTCTGCGTGAGGAACCACCGGGCGCCGGCGGCCCGGGCGATCTGAGGCAGCGCCGCAGAGTAGCCGAACGAGTCCGGCAGCCACACCACCTCGGGATCGACGTTGAACTCCTCCTGGAAGAAGCGCTTCCCGGCCACGAACTGGCGTACCAGCGCCTCGCCGCCGGGCAGATTGGTGTCCGATTCCACCCACATTCCGCCGGTGGGAACGAACTGTCCGCTGCGTACCTTCGCCGCGACCCGCGCAAACAGGTCCGGGTAATGGTCCTTAATCCAGGCGTACTGCTGGGCGGAGGAGGCGGTGAAGACGAAGTCGGGGTCGTGGTCCATCAGCTCGAGCACATTGGCGAAGGTCCGGGCCACCTTGCGTACGGTTTCCCGCACCGGCCAGAGCCAGGCACTGTCGATATGCGCGTGCCCCACGCCGTGGACCCGGTGGGCGCTCGCATACGCCGGGCTGGCCAGCACCGCGGCCAGCTCGTTCCGGCCGGCGCCGGCGGTTCCGGCGATGTCGGAGGGATCGACGGCGTTCACCGCCCGTTCCATGGCCCGCAGGATTTCGTACCGGCGGGGCAGATCCATGGGCAGTTCGTGCATGAGCCCGTTCAGGGTCCAAAAGTCCCGCGCCAGGTTCCACGCAGACACGTCCAACAGGGCAAGGTCTGCGGTGCGGCAAACGTACAGCGGCGCGTCCCCCGCCGTGGCCCGGTCGCCCAGCGGTGTGGGCGCATAGGTGAAACCCGCAATCACGTCCGGATTGGAGGCGGCCTCAACGAAATAGGTGAACGAATCGCCGGGGCCGTGGGGGAGCGGAACATGCATGTTCCGCGGTTCCACCGCCTTCACGATCGATCCCTGGTCCGTGTAGACCAGTGCCTCGGCCTGAAAGCCGGGACCGTCTCCGTTGAAACCAAGGTCGATGACCAGCTCCGGCCGGGCGCCGTCGTCGTCGGGCCAGTCCGCCGGTACGGTGCCGCTGACGCGGAACCAGGTGGTGTCCCACGGTGCTCCCCAGGCCTGGCCCGTGCTGAACGGAAGGAACTCCTGGCGTGCTGCCTCGTCGAAGGTCACCGGTTCCCCCGGTGCCGTCCACGCGGTGATGTCCAACGGTTGCCGGTCCCGCCACCGTGCGGGTTCAAGCCGCTCGCGCAGGAACCGGCTGATGCGGGCTTCGACAAGTTCGCGGTTTTCGTGCACCGGGCACCTTAGCCTTTCATGGCCCCGCTGAGGGCGAAGGAGCCACCCATCGCGCGGGAAATGACGTAGAGGACAATCACGGGCAGCGAATACAGGAGGGAGAACGCAGCCAGCTCCCCGTAGGCCACTCCGCCGTACTGGTCGAAGAACCGGAAAATGCTCACAGCTGCCGGCTGGTTGTCCGGGGAAAAGAGGAGGATGAACGGAACGAAGAAGTTACCCCAGCCCTCGAGGAACACGAAGATAAACACCACCGCCAGGCCCGGCCGCATCAGCGGCAGCACCACGTAGAACAGCGCCTTCATGGAGGAGGCCCCGTCAATCCAGGCGGCCTCCTCCAAGGACACCGGCACCGAGTCCATGAAGTTCTTGGTCATCCAGATCGCGATCGGCAGGAAGGTGGCGCCCATGAAGAAGATGGTCCCCGCCAGCGAATCGAGCAGGTTCAGCTGCACGAACAGGCTGTACACCGGCACCATGATCGCGGTGATGGGCAGGCAGGTGCCGAAAAGGATGGTGTACATGAAGGGACGCTTATAGCGCATCTGGTAGCGCGACAGCGGGTAGGCGGCGAGCACCGCGGCGGTGACGGTCACCAGTGCCGAACCCACGGCGAGAATGAAGCTGTTCAGCAGTGGAATGAAGGTCTGCTGGGCAGTCATGATGGCGCCGAAGTTCTCGAGGGTGAGCGTGTCCGGTACCGCCAGTTCATAGGAGGCATTGGCGTTGACGGAGGCGGTCAGCAGCCACGCCAGCGGCAGCAGGAAGCAGGCGGCCAGCAGCACCAGCGCGATGTTGGCGGTCCGGGCGCTGCGGGACCTGTCCACTCTCCGTGCGGGGGCGGCGGTGACGACGGCCATGGGCTAGTCCTTCCTTTCCCGCAGCATGCGGATGTAGGCAATGGAGAACACTGCTCCGATGAACAGCATGACGACGGCGATGGCGGTGCCGTAGCCGATGTCTCCGTATTGGAAGGCCTGCTCGTAGGCCATGATGGGCAGCGTGGTGCTGGCATTCAGCGGTCCGCCGCGGGTCACCACGTAAATGAGCGTGAAGGTGCCCAGGGTCAGGAGCGTGATCAGCATCAGGTTGGTGGCGATGCTGCGCTTGATCATGGGCAGTGTGATGAACCGCAGCCGCTTCATGCCGCCGGCACCGTCGATGGTGGCGGATTCGGTGATCTCCGGCGGGACATCGTTCAAGGCTGCCTGGTAGTTCATCATCGAGAAGGCGGTGCCCCGCCAGATGTTGGCCAGGACCAGGGCCACCATTGGGTATTCGTAGAGCCAGTCCACAGCGGGCAGCCCGGCCAGGCCGGTGAGCTGGTTGAGCATCCCGTCCCGGAAGAAGAAGGCGTAGACGATGAACGCCGCCACGATCTCCGGCAGCACCCAGGCGGCCACCACGCAGCTGCCGACGATGCCGGCGACAACGCGGTTGGCGCGCTGCATGATCAGGGCCAGCGCCAGGCCCAGGCAGTTCTGTCCGATCACGGCGGATCCGAGGACAAACAGGAAGGTCAGCCACAGGGAGCGTGGAAACAACGGGTCCGTGAACAGGGAGCGGTAGTTTTCCAGCCCGATCCATTCCGGGTTCTTGGCACTGGCGCCCGTGAGGCCGGCGTCGGTGAAGGAACCATAGAGGGCCCACACGATCGGCCCGCCGAGAAACAGCAGCAGCAGCGCCACGGCCGGCAGCAGTGGCAGCAGGCGGGCGTTGCGCCGCACCGACGTCGTCGGCGTCCGTTTCCGGGGCGGCTGCGCCTGCGGTTCCCGGGCCGCCGTTGTGCCGGCGGCCCGGGCAGGAGAGATATTCGACACTGCCGGGCTACTTCTCGGTGACGTTGTCTTCGCCGACGATCCGCTTCAGGGCCTCGTCGTAGGCGGCTGCGGCTTCCTCCGGGCTCTTGCCGCCAGCGACCACTTCCTGTGTGGCGGTCAGCACCGCGGTGTCGATTTCCGCGAATTCCGCCGTGGCCGGGCGGTAGTTGCTCACGTCGAGAACCTCGGTCACCTCGGAGGCGAAGGGGTTCATCTCCTGATACTCGTTTGCCTCGGCCACGTCGGTGCGGACGGCGATCTTCGAGGCACCCACCGTGTAGGTCAGCGAGTTGTCGAAGTTCATGGCCGTCTTGAGGAATTCCACCGCCAGATTGGGATTTTCGCTGCCGGCACCCACGGCGAGGGTCCAGCCGCCGGACATGCTCACCGCTCCGGGCTCCTGACCGTCCTGGGTGGGGAACGGTGCGGTGGCCATGACTTCGCCGTATTCCGGCCATTCATAGTCCGCACCCTCCTGCCAGAACTGCGGGGCATACGAGCCTTCGACGGTGGCGCCCATGCGGTCCTGCGGAAGCATCTCGCCGACAATCTGCTGCCAGACGTTCGGATCGAGTGCTTCGGCGGGGGTCACGGCCAGGCCCTCGTCATAGATGGTCTTCAGGAAGGCCAGCGAATCGACGAATCCTTCCGAACCGGTCACCCACTTCTGTTCATCCTCGTCGTACAGTCCGCCGCTTTCGGTGCCGTACAGCAGCTCATAGAAGCTCTGCATGGTGCCGGCGTACATGCTGAACGGAACCACCTCAGGGTCGGAGGCTTTGACCGTGCGTGCCATCTCCAGCAGGTCGTCCCAGGTTTCGGGCTGCCAGGGCAGATCGATGCCGGCCGCGCCCAGGACATTTTGGTTGTACCAGATGACCCGGGTGTCGGTCTCGAGCGGGACGGCGTAGGTGCTGCCGTCGTCGCCCAGGCCGGCCTGCTTGGCCGTTTCGTTGAAGGTGTCCCAGTCATCCCAATCCGTGAGGTACTCATCCAAGGCAAGGACGTAGCCGGCGTCGACGTCGGCGCGCAGCTTGAAGGAATCCTCGACGAAGACGTCCGGGGCGGTGTCGGGGGATCGCTGGGAGAGAGCGAGCTTGGTGGCGTAATCGTCGTCGTTGCCCTCAATCGGGCTCAGCTCGACGGTGACGCCCTCATTTGCTGCCTCGAACTGCTCCTTGGTGTCCTGTATCAATGCTTCCAGGACGGGATCTGCCTTTTTGTACGCGATGCGTAGTGTCTGGGAGTCCTCCCCGCCGGAATCGCCGCCGGAGCAGCCCGTGAGTGCCAGGCCCACGGCCGCCACTGCCATCAACGTCTTCTGTATGCCGCGCATGGTTCTCCTTTGATCCACGACTTTTCCCGGTCAGGCGCCAGCGGCCCTCTTGGTGCCCTGAGGCTAGTACATCGAATGGACTTATTCAACGGTTTTGGTCCACCCTCACGCAGCAGCCCGGGAGCCGCCGCAAAACAGCTTAGGCAGCAACCCCGAGGTCGCAGCCCGGCAAACCCCTCCAGGGGCTACCCCTCCAGGAGGAGCCGTTCCCGGCGAGGTCCCAGGTTTCGGTCCATGACCAGGCAGGCTGCTCCGACGGCCGTCACATCCTCACCCAGTGTGGTCGCGCTGACTTCAGGCGGCCGCCTTCCCGGCACGGGACGGGCGGCCAACGCAGCGGGGACAGCCGCCAGGTACCGGGCCGATAAGGGGGACCAGAAGGGGCCGCCGAAGATGACACGGTCGACGTCGAAGACGGCGGTAAGCGCTGCCACCGCACGTGCGGTCCGGGCAGCGGTCATGTCGACCAGGCGCCCCGCCGCTTCGTTGCCGTCCAATGCAGACCTGCACACCGCCAGGAACGATGCAGTAATTTCTGAGTCGGCGGCATTGGGAGGCAGCTCGTCTATCAGGCCAAGTCCGGCTGCTTCCCTGACCAGGCTCCGCGGCGTGCACGTTACGGCTACACACCCGCGCTGGCCGCAGGAACAGGGCGGGCCGGTGACATCAGTGATGAGATGTCCGATTTCGCCTGCGTTTCCAGAGACGCCGTGCAGGACTTCGCCGTCGAGTGCCACGGCGCATCCGATGCCGGTCCCGATGTAGACGAACAGGAAACTCGGCGTACTCCGGCGGCCGCTGACCCAGACTTCAGCGGCCGCAGCGGCGCTGACGTCCTTTTCGATCAGAACGGGAAGCCCGGTGGATGAAGCCAGGGCGCTTCGGAGGGGAACCTTATGCCAGCCAAGGAGGTTTGGCGGGTTGAGTACGGTCCCGGAGGCCTCATCGATCGGGCCGGGAGTGGCTACTCCCAAGCCGGTGACCCGGTCCCGATCGACGCCGCTGCCTGTGAGCAGGGATGCCACCTGCTCTGTGATGGCCGTCAGGACCTCCGTGGGATCGTTGCCGCGGGGAGTTTCCACCTGCCGTCGGGACACGACGTTTCCCATGAGGTCGAGCAGGACGGAGGTGGTGACGGCCGGATCCAGCTGGACTCCGACGGCGTAGCTTCCCGCTGCGTGTACCCGCAGAGTGGTTCTGGGTTTCCCCGCTCCGCCGCTGATCTTGCCGGCCTCAGTCACCATGCCTGAGTCCAGCAGGCGGCGAACGATGTTGGAGACCGTCTGTGGGGCAAGTCCGACGGCGCCTACCAGCTCAACCCGGCTGAGGCCTCGATCAGAACGACGGATGGCGTCCAGGATGACTGTTTGGTTGAAGTCTCCCATCTTCGGGAGATTGGTTCCGCGTCGCATGTATCAGCTTCCCTTAGGGCGAATCTGCAGCAGTTCCGTTGTAGCCAGCGATCCTTTTCCGCATCTTCATCGAAGATAGCGGATTGCGCTGCTATTCCCATCACACCCCGGGCTCCGGAGCGATCAGCATTGGTTGGCCGTCATCTGGGTTCCTCCGCTTGTGGATGCCGCAGCAGCCGGTCTGCCAGACCCGCCGCTGCGGCACCTGCGGCGTAGGCGGGAAAGTCCCAGGGATTGAACGTTGTTCCGAAGACCAGCCGCACCGGAGGCCACTGCGCAGCCCACTGCGCCGGCCAGGGGGTGAGCTGAAAGAGCTCGATTCCTCCACAGAGTACGACGGCGGCTATGGCCAGGGCGGCACATCCTGCCCGCGGCAGCGCGAAAGCGAGCAGCACGTACAGCAGGGCCGCATACAGGATTCCACCCGCCGCGTCTCCGGTTATGCCCGCCAAACCGGTCCTCGAAGCCAGTCCTGCAGCCACTATGGCTGCTGCTGCGGCGGCAAGGGCTGCGCGGCGCTTGCTCTTGGACATCTGGGACGGCGGCATGCTCGCAGGCTATCCCACCGGCAACTTTGCGGGCGCCCGCCGCGTCGGGACCTGTAGGGTGTCCCGTTGAAGGCAGAGACCTTACGGGCAGTGACATCACGGCAATGCCCTTGAAGGCAATGACGATTCAAGCAACGACTAGCAGCGCAGCCGGCCTGTACCGGCAGCGGGAAGGCAGACATCATGGCCACCTGGCTCATCACCGGATGCTCGACAGGACTTGGACGCGCTATGGCTGAAGCCGTCCTTCGGCAGGGCGGCAATGTGGTGGTGACCGCCCGGAATCCCGCCACGGTCGACGACATCGCTGCTCAGTACCCGGAGACGGCACTGGCCCTTGCCCTTGATGTCACCGATCAGGCTCAGATCCAGTCCGCTGTGGACAAGGGAACCGAAAGGTTCGGCGGGATCGATGTGGTGGTGAATAACGCCGGCTATGGATACCGGGCCGCTGTTGAGGAAGGACCCGACGCAGATATCCGGGCCCTGTTTGATACCCACTTCTTTGGCACCGTGGACATGATCAAAGCTGTCCTTCCGCAAATGAGGGCACGCCGGTCCGGCACGATCGTGAACCTGTCCTCCATCGGAGCAACCATGACCCCGGCCGGCTCCGGATACTACGCTGCGGTGAAGTCGGCGGTCGAAGGACTCACCGGATCGCTGCGGAAGGAACTGGAGCCGCTCGGTATCAAAGCGATGGTGGTCGAGCCCGGCGGTTTCAGGACGGATTTCTCGGGGCGTTCCCTGCAGCAGTCCGCCACGGCGATCCCCGACTACGCCGAGACCGCAGGGAAACGCCGCAAGGAAAACGACACCACCCACGGCACCCAGCCCGGAGACCCGGCAAAAGCCGCGGCGGCCATCATCACGGCGGTGGAGTCAGCCGACATCCCGGAGCTGCTTGTTCTCGGTGCCGACGCGACCGGCACCTATGCCGAGGTCCTGCAGTCCCGGCTCGCCTCGTTGGAGAGCTGGCGTGCCGTGAGCGAGGACACCGCGGTTGAGGGATAACGTCACCGCGGTTTAGATCAGCCCCGCGGACCAGCGCAGGCGCAGGCTCTCCTCGAGTTCCTGCTCGGCGACTTTGCGCTTGATTTCGTCCAGCTGCTCCTGCAGCAGGGGGATCCACCGGTTCTCCACTGCCCGCTGCCGGGTGCGGGTGGTTTCCAGTTCTTCGGACACCAACAAGAGTGCCCGTGCCGCACTCGCCGCAGCTATGGCTGCGTCGAGCGCTGTCCGGTGGGCGGCTGCCGTGAAGGCAAGAGCGGAGCTTCCTCCGGTAGGAGAAGCTGCAGGGAGCACGCAGCGTGCTCCCTCGGGGTAGGAGATGCCCATTGCTCCGCCCCACTGCACCTCGGCGACGGCGGTGTCAGCCGGGACGGAGGCATTGATGCGGTCCTCCCCGTCCAAGCCGGCACTGCGCTGCAGCCACAGTGCAGCGGCCGCGGCTTGCTCGGTCCAGGCTTTCCGGGTGGAGTCGGCCTTCTCCTGCAGCCCTTCAATGGCGCGCTGCAGGATGCGCTGCTTACGGTCCAACAGTTCGGCTCCGCGGGTGGCGGTTGCCAGCCGGCGCTCCACGTCGGCCCTGTCCGCGCGGCTGCCGCTGCCCCTGAATCCGCTCACAGCCGTGCCCCTCCGAGGGGGCCGGGCAGGTACCTGTCCAGGAATTCGCCGGACAGCATGGTCAGTTCCCGCCGCGGCAGCAGCGACAGGGCTTGCCAGGCGATCTCCATGGTCTGGTCAAAGGTGCGCAGCTCATCGCGGCCCTGGTTCAGCAGGTTTCGCTCCACCACGGACCGGAATTCAATGTAGGCGTTGTCTGTTTCGCTCAGTGCCGCGGTTCCCACAAGTTCGGCCAGTTCCGCGGCGGAGCGTGCCCGCGCCATCGCCGAGAGGATCTGCGCCGCCACATCCAGATGGTCTTCCCGGGTGCGCCCCTTTCCGGCGCCGCTGCGCATCAGGCGGGACAGCGAGGCCAGCACGTCCACGGGCGGATAGATGCCGCGCGCGTCGACGTCGGGGTCCAACACCACCTGGCCCTCGGTGATGTAGCCGGTGAGGTCCGGAACCGGATGGGTGATGTCCCCGGCCGGCATGGTCAGCACGGGAACGATGGTCACGGAACCCTCCCGGTCCCTAACCCGTCCGCACCGCTCATAGAGGCCGGCCAAATCACTGTAGAGATAGCCGGGGTAGCCGCGCCGGGCCGGAATTTCCCGCCGGGCCGCTGAAACTTCCCGCACCGCCTCGGCATAGCTGGTCATATCCGACATCACCACCAGGACGTCGGAGCCCTCGTCATAGGCCAGGGACTCGGCGATGGTGAGCGCAATCCGCGGAGTCAGGATGCGTTCAATCACCGGATCATCGGCGGCGTTGAGCAGCAGCACCAGTTCCCCTGCCGCGGAGCGCTCCTCCAACCGGTCCCGGATATAGGCGATGTCGGCGTGCGTCATGCCCATGGCGGCAAACACCACCCGGAATGCCCGGCCCGAGGACGTGGTGGCCTGGGCAGCGATCTGCGTGGCCAGGGTCAGGTGCGGCAGGCCGGGAACGGAGAAGATGGGCAGTTTCTGTCCCCGGACCAAAGTGGTCAGGGCGTCGACGGCGGAGATGCCGGTAATGACCGGATCCTGCGGCGGTTCGCGGTACACCGGGTTCAAGGGCCAGCCGCCCACCGGCGCCGTGCGTCCTGCTGTGACGGGAGGGCCGCCGTCGAGCGGTTCACCGCGCCCGTTGCAGACCCGTCCAAGCCAGCCCAGGCCGGTGGGCACTGCCAGCGGGCGGCCCTGGAATCGAACCTCGATGCCGCCCAGCGACATTCCTCCGGTGCCTTCAAGGATCTGCAGGGTGACTTCGTCCCCGTCCACCTCCAGCACCAGACCGTGCCGGTCCCGCTGTCCGGCGACGCCAACGGTGGCGAATTCGTCCCAGCCCACGCCCTCCGCGTCGCCGAGGACGAGCAGCGGACCCCGCAATTCGCGCACGCCGCTGTATCCCACGCGCGGCGCTGAGGCGGCTGTGGACCCAGTGCCGGTTGTGGACTGCGCGGCGGAGGTGGTGCCCTCGTCAGTGCTCATGCAGGCCTTCTTTCGGTTGCGTCGCCCGCCCCGTACCCGGTTCCGCCGCCGTCCAACTGCCGCAGCCGGTCCAGGAATTCGTGTCCTCGGGACAGCACGCCCGCTGCGTCAGTGGGGCCGGTGTCTTCACGCAGCCGCAGCACCGGGGTGAAATCGAAACGCTCAATGTCCTCCGGCGGCACCCCGTGATCCACCAGTGACTGGCACACATCCACCACGTCCAGGACCGTTTGCAGCAGCGCGGAGCCCTTTTCCCCGGAGCTGTAGCCGTCATTGGGGCTGAGCGCGTTCTGCAGCAGGACGCCGTCGCGCACCAGGCGCCCTCCCAGGAGCACCATCCGCTCGTGCCCCGGGAGGGAGGCGGTGCCGATGATCTCCGCCAGGGCGGTGAGCCGGTCGGCTTCGGACAGCAGCAGGGACGCCGAGGCCCGGCGCTGCGCCCAGAGTGGATTTCCGTGGGCGGAATGCCACCGGCCCAGCGCCTCGGCGTCGCGGGAGAAGGATCCCCGCCAGCTGACCGCTGGGTAATGCCGGGAGTACGCCAGATCCCGGTCCAGGGTCCAGAGCGAACGCACGAAGCGCTGGGTGTCAGTGGTTACCGGTTCGCTCATGTCTCCGCCGGGAGGGGATACCGCACCAATGACGGTGACCGACGCCGTCGCCCCGCCCAGGGTGCGGACGCGCGCCGCACGCTCGTAGAAGGCCGCAAGTTCACTGGCCAGGGAGGCCGGGTAGCCTTCCTCAGCCGGGAGGTCTCCGTTGCGGTTGGCGAACTCGCGCAGGGCTTCGGCCCACCGGGAGGTCGAGTCCGCGATGACGACGGCGTCGTACCCCATGTCGCGGAAGAACTCCGCCACGGTGACGCCAGTGGCAATGGACGCCTCCCTCGCCATCATGGGCATGTTGGAGGTGTTGGCAATGATCACGGTCCGGTCAATCAGCTTGCCGCCGGTGCGGGGATCATCCAGCCCGGAGAGACCGTCCAGCACATCGGCCATCTCGTTGCCGCGTTCGCCGCAGCCCACGTAGACAATGACGTCGGCGTCCGACCACTTGGCTATCTGCTGGAGCGTGAGGGTCTTGCCGGTGCCGAATCCGCCCGGGACGGCCGCTGCGGAACCGCGGGGAAGAGGAAAGAGCAGGTCCAGGACCCGTTGTCCGGTGTTCAGCGGCACGGTGTCGGTCAGGCGCTCGCCGAAGGGACGGGGCCGGTGCACGGGCCACTGCTGGGCCAGGGGAACGTCGGCTCCGCCCACCCGAGCCACCGGATCCAGGGGGTGCACGGGTCCGTTGGCCAGCCACTGGACCTCGCCGGCAACGTGGGGCGGCACCATCACGCGGAACTCCACCGTCCCTGCTTCCGGCACGGTGCCCAGGACCTGGCCTGGCCGCACCGTGTCGCCCACCGACACCGACGGCGTGAATCCCCAGGCCGTGTTCAGGACAGCCGGGTCCTCGGTGGAGGACATCCGGTCCTGGGCCAGCCACAGGGGAGCGGAGGACAGGGGACGGAGCAGTCCGTCGAACACCGTGCCCAGCAGCCCCGGCCCCAATAGCCCCGACAGCTGGTGTCCGGTACGTTCCACGGCGTCGCCGACCTTCAGCCCGCCGGTGTACTCGTAGGCCTGCAGGGTGGCATCCTCACCGTTGACGGCCACCGCCTGCGCCGAGATCCGGTCCGGACCCACCGCCACGACTTCCAGCATGGAAAGACCGGACAGTCCAGTGATTTCAACCAGCGGACCACTGACCCGGGTGATGGTGCCTGCCGCTGTGGCGGCTGCCCCTTCTGCGGTTACGCGGGGTCCCATAAGCGGTGCACCTCCCCGGCATGGCTTTCCAGCGCCTGCTCAGCCAGTGCAGGGAGGGACAGGTCCAGGTGCCGGGATCCGGCAGTGGCGGTCACGCCGCCCTTATAGCTTTCCGTGACCGAGGCCATCGGCCCCAGAAGGGCGTCCGCGCGCTCAGTGAGTCGCCGCAGCATCTGTGGATAGCGGGCATCGCTGCGCAGGTCCCGGGCCTGATCCAGAACCTGCCGGAAGAGTTCGGAGCGCAGGGTCTCCTGCTGCGCCAGCACAGTGCGCCGTGCTTCCCGGCGGACGCGCGCCGACCGCCCGGCAGCCTCCGTGCGTGCCGCCTCGGCTCCCTGCCGGGCTGCCGCCGCCCGGATGTCCGAGGCTTCTTTCCGGGCAGCGGACAGCAGTGCTTCAGCCTGCCGGCGGGCGTCGGCAGCCAGACGGCCTGCCTCGGACTCGGCCTGCCGGCGCAGCGCATAGCGGACGGATTCAAGGGCGGCATCGGATCCGGCGGGCAGCCTGGTCATCAGGGCAGCACCACTGTCAGCGGTGATGCCGGGTCCGTCAGCTCCGTTGTGAGAACGGCCGCGGCGGCGGGAGTCAGAAGAACCGCCGCTACGGCCTCCGGCAGCTGCGTCCACGCCGTCCGCACCTCTGCCGGACCCGTGGCCGGGTACAGGACGGCACCGGCGAGCCGGAAGCCGGCCAGCAGGGCCGGTTCGCCCAGTGCGGCAATGGTTCCGGTACGCAGGTCCGCCCGCCGGACGCCGGTGGCGGCCGGCACCGCCTCCGGGCTGGTCATGCCTGCCCGATGAGGATGATCGAGATGATGAGCCCGTAAATGGCGATGCCTTCGGCCAGCCCCACCACCACCATGGCGCGGCCGAAAATCTCGGGCCGTTCGCTCATCGCGGCCAGTGCCGCTGATCCGGTGTAGGCGACGGCAATGGCGGCGCCAATGGAGGAACCGGCAACGGCGATGGCGGCGCCAATCAGGGCTGCACCGCTGCTGTCACCACCTTCTGTTGCCGCAGCAACGGCGGTGGCCGCCGCTCCGCCGTCGCCCGCTCCTGCATTTGCCGGTGCGGCGTTCAAAGCCGCGGCGAAGAGGGCCAGCGCTCCGGCCATGAGGACGGCGTTCAGCCCCAGCAGCGCCTTGATGCCGGTGCGCCGGTTGCGCCGCAGCAGCATGAAGGCGCCGAGTGCCAGCAGGACGGCGAGGAGGAGGACCAGCGGAAGGCCGGCGAGCCAGGGATTCATGGGAGGTGCCTCTCAGCTGGGGCGGCGGGGGAGAGTTCTGCGCCGCCGGTGGTCTGCGCGGTGTCCTGATCCGTGTCGGGATCAGGATTCCAGGGCCGGAACCTTCTGCCTTCTTCTTGGAAAACGCGGGAAAACAGCTCGTAGTACTCCAGCCGCAGAGCCTGGATTCCAGCGACCAGGCTCTCCAGGGCAAAGGTCAGCGCATTGCCGATGATGAAGACGACGACGGCGGCCACCGCCCGCCAGTCCGGTGCCCACAGCGCCGTGGTGGCCTGCCAGACGACCATCATCAGCGCGGCGTGGGTGAGGCCGAAGGCGGCGAGCCGGGTAAAGGACACCAGGTTGGAGCCCAGCTGCACCACGCTGTCCACCAGCTCAACACTTGCCTGCAGCCCGCCCGTGGCGCCGCCGCCGGACTCGGCAAACAGGCCGATGAACATCAGCACCAGCGCCAGCAGAGCTGCCACTCCGGCAATCACCAGAATCACGGGCTGTGCCGCCAGCAGGCCCCAGGCCAGCAGGCCGACCGCCGTGAACAGCAGGGCCCCGGCCAGTCCGGATCTGGCGTACAGGGCGTATGCCCAGCCGCCCTCGCGGACCCGGTTGATGGTGCCCAATACGTAGGATCCGGCCAGCAGGACAGCGCCCAGCACCAGTGCGGCAACCAGAAGCGGAATTGGTTCCTCCAGCGGTTCGAGCCACAGCACCGGCAGCACTCCGGTGGGACCGAAAAACTCTCCGTACAGAACACCGAAGAACACTGCGGCCAGTCCTGCTCCGGTGATGAACAGCCAGGTTCGGCGGAACCGCTGCAGCCGCGGCAGGAAACGCAGCAGCAGGCCGGCAATCACCAGCAGGGCGCCCTGTCCGGCGTCGCCAAACATCATGCCGAACATCACCACGTACGCCACGCCCGCAATCCGGGCGGGGTCCAGATCCGCGTACGGAACCGTGGTGTAGGTGTCCACGAGCAGCCGGGACAGCACCGGAACCTGCTTCCGGCGCGGTTCGTCTCCGGTCAGCAGCGTGGGCGGCTGCACTCCGCGCGGACGCCGGAGAGCGACGGCGGAGGCACCGTGCGGTTCCAGCGCTGCCTGCAGGCCGGGCAGCTGCTGCGACGGCGACCAGCCCACCAGGCCCGCCACCGGACCGTGAACGACGGCGGCATCGGCCGCCCGGTCGATTTCCTCCAGACCGGTTCCCGGCTCGTAGGGCAGATCGAGTTCGACGGCGGAACTCCGTGCCACCTCGCTGAGCATCTCGTGCCGGGCGGCCAGCGGTGCAACCAGGGCAATCCGCTCCATCCGCACCGGGCTCAGGGCTTCACGCCACGGCATCGAGCACCTCGCTGGTTCCGGCATACAGTGCGGCGGACGCCAGTGCGGCGCGGACCCGCCACGCATCGGCAGCCAGCACCGCCATGGCACCCAGGACCACGTCAGGGCCGGGGAGCCCGGCCCGGAGCAGGCTGAACCCGTCGCTTTCGATGCGTACCGCCAGTGCTGCTTCGGCCCGCCACAGGTCGGCGGGGCGGTCCACCCCATCCAGCGCCCGTGCAGCCGCCGGAGGGAGGGCATTCCGCAGGGATTCGGGGTTGGATTTGGGGCCGGACGGGAGACCGGAGGTGGACTTGGGGTTGGACGGGAGTCCGGGGTTGGATTTGGGGTTGGACGGGAATCCGGGGCTGGACAACTCCGTGGTCCCGGTTGCGGCGGTCCAACCGGTGCCGAGCAGGGGACGCAGCAGAGCGACCAGCCGCGGTGCCGGCGCAGTTCCCTCCACCAGCACCAGCCGGGCGGCAATCAGTGCCGCAGCTGCTGCTGCCCAGGGACGCACCGCTGCGGCCTCCGCGGCAAGGCGGCGTACCCACACGAGCGTGAGGATGTCCGCGAGTGCGGTCTCGGGTCCCGGATCGCCCCACGGCGACGAGGCGAGTGCAGCCCGCAGCTCTTCATCAGTTGCTGCCGTGGAAAGGCGTGGCCAGGCCGTGGCCAAGCCGCCAAGGTCAAAGGCGGGGGAGACGCCGGTCTCCTGCCGCCGCAGATGAAGATCCAGGGCGAGGATGTTGTCGGCCTCGAAGGCGGCCGCGGCGGCCCGGATGAGGCGGGTTCCTCCGGCGGGAATCCAGCCGGCGAGCACCCGCAGCTGCCATAGGACGGTTCTGCGGGTTGCCCGGTGTGTCTGGGACAGCGTCTGCGCGGATTTCAGTTCCCTGCCGTACACCGTGTCAGCGAGCTGGCTGGTGGCCGCCGGAAGTCCGGGGGCAGCAGCAATTGTGCGGCAGGTCCCGGCGCCAACCCGGCGCTGGGCCATGGAACGGGCCCGCACCGATGCCGCTACCCAATCCGACCTCATGGGTTCGTGTTTCCGAGCAGGTCCTGCACCAGATCCGCCACGATGGCTGCTGCCAATTCCGGCACGCGGGATTCGCCCCGTCTTTTCAGCTCCGCAGCCTCATCCTCTGCGGTGCGAAGCATCTGGGCGTCGGTGGTTTCGACCTCACTGGATACCTCAGCCGCCGCCCGGGCACGAACCGCACCGCTGTCCAGGCGTGCCTGCTCAACCTCGGCTGCCGCCCGTTCGCGTGCCTGCCGGACTGTCTCGTCTGCCCGCAGTTTTGCGTCCTCGATGAGTTCCTGCGCCTGGGTGATGGTTGGATCCAGGGAATCGAAAACCGGAACGAGTTCGGCTTCGGGGCCCTGGCTGTCGCCTGCCGGAACACCGGCAGGGCCGGCTGGACCGGGGGCTCCCACGGGCCGGAATCTGTCGAGCAAACTGTTGCGTGCCATCGAAGCACCTCCTGATCAAGCAGTAATGCCGGGTGCTGGAATCCGGCGGACGCCTGCTGGTCCGGCTATCTCCCGGATGCTCCGTAATCGTTGCCTGCGGTACCGTCATCGGTGGCAGCGGCTTCGGAGGCTTCGCCGTGCTGCACAATGTCACCGTCGGTGAAGAGGATGCCGCGGGCAATCTCTCTCCACAGGGGTGTCCGGCGGAGCAGGAATTCCAGTTCCATGCTGAAGTGCTTGAACTCCTCGCCCAGGGAGTCATGCATGATGGCGCGGGATTCCGCATCGGGTTCCACAGCGATGCGCTGCACGTACCAGCCAATGGCTTCGGCTTCTTCGCTCAAGCTTGCGCACATCCTGGCGAAGGTTCGGGTTTCTGCGGGAAGTTCGGATGGCGGCTCGTGATACTGCTCTGTGCCCATAATGATCTCCTGGTGCGGCCAGCAATTCCGGGCCAAGGTGCAGCCCGCTCTTCGGCGGACGATCTCCGGGCAATGCAGAGTGCCCGGATTCTGCAGTTTTTCCGTTCCGTCCCCTGTTATTCGAGGTTACGGTTGGCCCGGCGGGGAGACAATGGCAGGGGCGGTGCCCCCGCCGCTGGGCGCTAAAGTCGCGGCTCGCCCAGCCCGCCAAGACGCAAGGCAGCACACGCAGCGCGCCCCGCCGTACACGCAGCGCGCCAGCCGCAAAGCAGCACACACGAAGCAGCAAAAGGGCCCGGATGCTGATGCATCCGGACCCTTCAGAGTGATGAGATTATTCAGTGCCGTGATGTTATCCCAGCCGGGCATAGGCTGACGCGAAGTGCACCAGAGGATCGGCCTCATCCTCCGCGGACGCACGCCGTCCCATGGCCACCACTTCGCCGACCACCAGCTGGTGGGTGGCCGCCGTCGTCACGGAGGTGGTGCGGACCTCAAACCAGGCGATGCATCCCTCGATGACCGCAGCTTCCGTGACCGGTCCGCGTCCGTAGTCCACCTGGCTGAGGAGTCCCTCCAACGGCGATCCGGGGCTGGCCAGCCAGTTTGCGGTACCCCGCTGGCGGGCCGACAGCAGGCTGAGCGCCCAACTGCCGCTCTCCACCACCGCCTCGGCTATCCGGGACTCGGCATAGAGGCTGACCAGCAGCGTTGGCGGATCATAGGAGACCGAAAGGAAACCGCTGACCGTTGCTGCGTAGTCCCGTCCTCTCAGCCGTGTGGCCACGACGGCCACTCCGGAGGCAATGTCGGAGCTGAGCAGCCGGTAGCTGTCGATCGCCTCGTCCGTTACCTCCGCCGGGATAAGCTCGCCCGGAAAGACGCCGTGTTCCATGTACTCCTACTTGGCAGCGCCGGGCTGGTCGCCGGCCGATGCCGCATCCCCGGCGGGAACCAGCTTCACGGAGATGGAGTTGATGCAGAAACGCTGGTCGGTGGGGGTGTCAAAACCCTCGCCCTCGAACAGGTGTCCCATATGCGAGTCGCAGTTGGCGCAGCGCACTTCAACCCGGTCCATGCCCATGCTGCGGTCATGGAGGTAGCGCACCTTGCCCTCGGCCAGCGGGGCGAAGAAGGAAGGCCAGCCACAATGAGAGTCGAACTTCTCGCTGGACGTGAACAGGTCGCTGCCGCAGGCCCGGCACTGGTAAACGCCTGCAGTCTTCGTATCCCAGTATTCGCCGGTGTAGGGGCGTTCGGTGCCGGCCTTGCGGAGGACCTGGTATTCCTGCGGGCTCAGCTCCTCGCGCCACTGCTCGTCTGTCTTTTGTACCGGGACGGTTCCGGTGGTGTCTTCAGTCATATTCGCGTCAACGCTTAAGAGTCGCCAATAAATCCCGAGCCGGAGTACAGATGCAGTACGGGCACACCCAGCCGGTCCTGTGCCTCATTGGCCCAATCGGTCCGGAACGTGTCCTCCACGGCGTGCGGAGTGGTGATGACGACCACCTGCTGGGCATCCGATGCCTTTGCGGCCGCCACCACGGCCTGCACCGGGTCCTCACCGGTGACCGAGCCGGTGGCTTCCAGCCCGGAAGCCTTCAGCAGCTCCAGTGATTCCGCCAGTTCGACCCCGGCCGCCTTCGTTTCCTCATCCTTGGTGGGCTTGCCGCCCGTCAGGTCGCGGAAGGCCGCCGCGAATTCCAGCAGGCTGAGGTTATCCAGCACATCCACCAGCAGGTTGCGGCCGGTGTCCGAGGGCACCAGCACGTTGAAGCGGGCGGGGTTGTCCTGCACCAAATACCGCAGGTTGGAAATGTCTACGTCGTTCAGGGACTCTTCGGTCAGCACCACGATAGTTGCAGTCATGCGGCCAGCTTAGTCGGAAGCCGGGCAGTGCTTCCGCTGCCGGGCCCGCGCGATGTGGTTTGCCGGTGCCCGCCCGGTGTGGTCCGCCCTGCTGGGCCCGCCCGGTGTGGTTCGCCGCTGCCGGTGCCCGCCCGGTGTGGTTCGCCGCTGCCCGTGCCCGCCCGGTGTGGTTCGCCGCTGCCCGTGCCCGCCCGGTCCGCCCTGCCGGTGCCCACCCGCTGACCGCGCCGATGCCGTCCGTCCGGTGTGGCGGCTGTGACACTTGGTCCCCGGGCGGCACGTCCCGGCCATCGTTTTGCTTCCGTCGGTAAGAATGGAGGTATGGCTATCTCCATTCCTGCGCGTTCCTCCGTGGTTGTTCCCCTCGATTCCGCACCGGCAACCGGTCTGTCCGCCCCGTGGATCAAGTGGACGGCGTTTGGGGCCGGAATGGGAGCGGCGGCAACCGCGGCCCTGTTTGCGGCGACGTCCGGACTGGGCGTCTACTTCGCCCGCCAGGTGGTCACGCCGCGCCGGAACCGGGACGAGAATCTTGAGATCCTGGCCGTCTTCGACTCGGAAAACGGGAAGCAGATCATTCTTCCCGCCAACGAGGACACCACAGTTGAGGGCACTTACAGCCTGTACTTTGACGGAGGTGCGGGGCACGCCCGAATCGGGACCATCCGCTCCTACGAGCCGCGCGAGGGAACCGTGCAGCGCGACGTCGAGGAAATCTACAGCGGCGACCTCACCAGGGCCGTGCGCGGCTGGTGGAGCGGTGCCATCTATCCCTCACCCTCCGCCGTCGGCCTCGCCGAGGAGGAAGTCAACATTCCCGTGGACGGCGGTTTGGCTCCGGCCTGGCTGGTCCGCGCGGATGCCGACGCCGCCACCTGGGCCATCATGGTTCATGGCCGGGGCGCCCAGCGCACCGAATGCCTGCGCGCCATCCGCACAGCGCGTGAGGCGGGCATGACAAGCCTGCTCATTTCCTACCGGAACGACGGCGAAGCCCCCTATGCGTCGGATGGCCGGTACGGGCTGGGCCTGACCGAGTGGCACGACGTCGAATCGGCCATCCGCTACGCGCTGGCCCACGGTGCCAAGGACGTTGTGCTTTTTGGCTGGTCCATGGGAGGCGCCGTCAGCCTGCAGGCCGCCGACCGTTCACCCCTGCGCCGGCACATCCGGGCGCTGGTGCTCGACGGTCCGGTCATCAACTGGATTGACGTCCTGAGCCACCATGCGCGGCTGAACCGCATTCCGGTCCAGTCCGGACGGCTGGGGCAGTGGCTCATTTCCAAGCCTGCCGGCCGCACGCTGACCGGTCTGGCCGCACCCCTGGACCTCAAGAGCATGGACTGGGTCTCCCGCGCCGAGGAGATCCGGATTCCCACCCTGATCCTGCACAGCGAGGATGACGAATTTGTTCCGTTCGGCCCTTCGGCTGAGCTGGCGGAGAAGAACCCCGGGGTGGTGACCTTCGAGAGGTTCTCCAAAGCCGGGCACACCAAGGAGTACAACGTGGATCCCGAGCGGTGGGAGACCACGGTGCTTGTGTGGCTCAACAACATTCTGGGCCGGACAAGGCACCCCGCTGAGCGCCGTCTCGACGCAGAGTAGCGGGTTAGTCCCAGCGGCTTCGCCGGTGTGGGGCGCTAGACGGCGCTCAGGACAACGAGGGTGACAAGGGCGTTGTTGGCCGCGTGAAGCAGCACCGGCGCCCAGATGTTCCGGTGGAAGCGCCGTAGCCACGCCAGCATGACGCCCAGCATGAACAGGTAGGCGAAGCCCACCAGGACCAGGTGCACCGCGGCAAAAAGTGCTGCGGACAGGATGACCGCGGGGACGGGCCGGAAGCGGCGTGAAAGCCCGTCGAGGATGGCTCCCCGGAACAGGACTTCTTCCCACAGCGGCGTCAGGACCGCGATGACAAGCACCACCGCGGCGGTCAGTACCGGGGACAGGCCGCCGATGTCATCAAGTGGGTCATTGGTGGACTGGGCCACCGACGTATCGATGCTGATCAGGGACAGAAGTCCGAGGAACAGGCCCTGCGCGAGCAGACAGGCCATGACAGCCGCGGGGATCTGCCACAGCAGGTGCAGCATGCGCAGTCCGGGCCGGCGGAAGCCGAGGTCCGCTGGGGTCAGTGAGTTGCGGCGGACCAGATGTACGTAGACGGCAAGCATCGCCGCGGCCGTGACAGAGACGAGGACCGCGGGGAGCAGCGATTCGAGGGTGAAGTGGACGACGCCGGACAGTCCGAGCGCCACGAGCGCGCCGGATGCCGCCAGCACGTACAGGGCAACGAACATTAGGGCCCAGCCCGCCTGCCCGAGGGTAACCCCGTGTGCCGGAGGAGCCTGCTGACGTGTTCCACTGATGGGCGCGAGTGGCAAAGATTCCCCCGGTGCTGGTGCTGGTGCTGGTGCTGGTGCTGGTCAGGCCATGCGGTGCTGGCTTATCGTGCCAGTAATCTGCGGCCGGCGGCAAATACGGTCGCCGCTAGGCAGGCGACGCGGCAATCGGAGCCGTAAGGGCAGACGTCAGCCGAATGAGGTCAAACGGGGATAGCCCAATCTGCAGCCCGCGCCGGCCGCCGGACACATACACCTCGTCCAGCAGTTCCACTTGGCTGTCGATCCCCGCGTGGGAGGGGTGCTTCTGGCCCAGGGGGGAGATGCCACCCACCACGTAGCCCGTGCGCCGCTCGGCCTCGCGCCGGTCCGCCATGACGGCCTTGCGCGCACCCATGAGGGCTGCGAATTTCTTCAGGTCGAGGTTCGCGGCAACCGGAACCATGGCGACGGCCAGCCGGCCGCCCAGATCCACCATGAGCGTCTTGTACACGATTTCAGGGGGCAGTCCGAGCTTCTCCGCCGCCTCGAGGCCGTACGAGGGCGCACCGTCGTCGTGCTCGTAGTGACGCACGGTGTACGGAATGTTGGCGTCGTCGAGCAGCCGGGTGGCCGGCGTCGCGCCCTTGCCCGGATGCCTGTCCGCATGCTTGTCCCGGTTTCCTGCCATGGCTGCGCCCTTTCCTCAGTGTGGAACTACGGCTGGGCGAGCTTTTCGTGTTCGGCCAGCCGGCGCTTGATACGTCCCAGCATGGCTGACATTCCCCGCATCCGCAGCGGTGTGATGGCACGGGTGAGTCCCAGGCGGTCCGGAACATCCGCCGGTACGGCTAGGATCTGTGCCGCCGGCAGCCCGTTCAGGCCCTCATAGAGGACGCTCGCGAAGCCGCGCGTGGTCGGCGCTTCGCGGGGCGCCTTGAAGAACAGGGAGACCAGGTGCTCGGGGGAGTCATCCACGTCCAGGCTCAGGAACACGGGCGACTGGCATTCCACCACCTGCTCCATCAGTTCGGGGCGGTCCGCTATTTCGGCGGGCAGATCGGGCAGGCTTTGGGAAAACTCAAGCAGCAGCTCAAGGCGCTCGGCTTCCTCCAGGGCCTGGAAGTCATCGACAATCTCGGCCAGCTGCTCCGGGATGGACGTTTCGGGGGTGGTGGCACTCATGGGTGGATCTTTCTGCAGATTCAGGACGCTATGGGGAGATTGGGGTCAACGATGGCGCGTTGACGACCTGGTCAGCTGGGTGCGCTGCCGGGCTCTTCGCCGCGGGTAATCGGAACGCGGACCGCGTTGCCCCACTCGGTCCAGGATCCGTCATAGTTGCGCACGGATTCGAACCCGAGGAGGTGCTTCAGCACAAACCAGGTGTGGCTGGAACGCTCGCCGATGCGGCAGTAGGCCACGACGTCGTCGCCCTCCTTTAGCCCGGCACCCTGCTGGTACAGGGCCTCGAGCTCCTCACGGGTGCGGAACGTTCCGTCTTCGGCAGCGGCCTTGCTCCAGGGCACTGACTGCGCGGTGGGAATGTGGCCGCCCTTCATGGCGCCCTCATCCATGTAGTCGGGCATGTGGGTGCGTTCGCCGGTGTATTCGGCGGGGGAGCGCACGTCGATCAGCGGACCCTTGCCCAAGTGGCCGACGACGTCGGGCAGGAAGGCGCGGATCTTTTCGTCGTTGCGCTCCACCACCGGGTATTCCGTGGCGTCCACGGAGACCTTGTCAGTGGTCAGGGGACGGCCTTCGGCGATCCACTTGTCGCGGCCGCCGTCGAGCAGGCGGACATCCTCGTGGCCGAAGAGCGTGAACACCCACAGCGCGTAGGCGGCCCACCAGTTGCTCTTGTCGCCATACAGAACCACGGTGGTGTCCCGGGAGATGCCCTTCCGGGCCATCAGCTCCGCAAAGGCTGCACCGTCCACGAAGTCGCGGGTGTTTTCGTCGTTGAGGTCCGTGTGCCAGTCGATCTTCCGGGCGCCGGGGATGTGGCCCGTTTCGTACAGCAGGATGTCCTCGTTGGACTCAAGGACCACCAGATTGTCCGCGTCCAGGTTCTCGGCCAGCCACTGTGTGGACACCAGACGCTCCGGGTGGGCATAGGCGGCAAACTTTGGGTTGCTGTCAGCGGCGATCGACATTCGCAAAACTTCTTTCCTCGGCTTTTACATTCAGACTTCCTCTAAGCCTAACGACGCCGGGCGGTGAAAACTTCCAACGCTAAAACCTCCGCCGGGCTGGGGCAGCCGATGTGGCGCCGGGCGGGCAACCGTTTTGGTGCCGGTGGGTCAGCTCAGTGGGGGTCCCTGGGTCAGCCGTGAGACACGGGCGGCGGCAGCCGAACCGCCAGCACGACGACGGCGGCCCCGACTCCTGCGAACACAAGCTCCAGCGGCTGATACTCAATGAAGGCGATTTCCCACGCCTCCAAGGCCACCAGCGCCGTCCCTGCCGCTATTGAGACGACGCGTGCCGCCCTGCTCCGCCGCAGGTGCAGCAATCCGGCGATGGCGTAACCTCCACCGCAGCCTGCGGCAAGAAGCAGGCCGGGGAGGCGCCACGAGGAAAACGGTGTGCGACGAAGCACCGCCGGGTCTGCATGGAGAAACGAACCATCCGGGCGCAGCGCCAAGAGGATGCCCCCGCTCAGCGCTGCGCCCGCCGTGGTTAACTCCATGAGGATCAGGGCCCGCTCCTGCGCTAGATATCGTCCGGTTCCGGCGTTCCTTCTCCGCTTTTCCATGGTCTGAGTGTTCACTGCGGGGATAACCGCCGTCCAGCGTTCTCATTTCCAAATACCCGGACACTTTGGCGTATCGTTGCGGTGGCGGCAGAACGCCGCACCAGATCAGCAGCAGGACCGGCAAACCAGGGCCGGATGCAGGCAACAAACGGACGGATTGCGCACAGTGGCACAAGTGGAGCACCTTGCAGAGCGGACTCCCCAGGTTTCGACGGATGAACTGCTGAAGGGTTTCTTTCCTTCGCCCCGGTTCGGTTCAGTTTCCTTTGACAGCTACCGTCCGGATCCGTCGCAGCCCTCGCAGTCGCAGGCCGTGAGCTCCATGCGGGACTTCGCTGCCGCCGTCGACGTTCCCGAACCCACCGGACTGCGCAAGCTTTTTGGTGCCAGGAAGCCCGATTCCAAGGCCGGCTTTTACCTGGACGGCGGCTTCGGTGTCGGCAAGACTCACCTGTTGGCCAGCCTCTGGCACGCCGTCGAGGGTCCCAAGGCTTTCGGTACGTTCGTCGAATACACGAACCTGGTGGGTGCCCTGTCCTTCCGGAAAACCGTTGATGCCCTGAGTGCCTACAAACTTGTCTGCATTGACGAGTTTGAGCTTGATGATCCGGGGGACACGGTTCTGATGTCCCGCCTGATGCGGGAACTGGCCGACGCCGGTGTCAAGCTTGCTGCGACATCCAACACCCTCCCCGGTTCCCTCGGCGAGGGCCGTTTTGCCGCCGTCGACTTCCAGCGGGAAATTCAGGTTCTTGCCGACCAGTTCGACGTCGTGCGCATCGATGGTGAGGACTACCGGCACCGCGGTCTGCCGCAGTCTCCCGATCCTGTGTCCGAGGACGACCTGGCCAGCCGTGTTGCTGCTGAGTTCAGCGGCAAAGTGGTTGCCGAAGATGATTTCTCCGCCCTTATCAATCATCTCTCCACCGTTCATCCGAGCCGGTACCGTCAGCTGCTTGAGGGTGTCGACGCCGTCGCCTGGCACAACGTGGGCACCATCACCGAGCAGTCGGTTGCGCTGCGCTTTGTGGTTCTTGCCGACCGGCTGTACGACAAGGACGTTCCGATTCTTGCCAGCGGTGTTCCTTTTGATCAGCTGTTCACCGAGGAAATGATGAACGGCGGCTACATGAAGAAGTACTTCCGTGCTGTCTCCCGCCTTACCGCTTTGGCCCGTGAGGGACAGACCGGAGAATCTGCCTAGTCTCGGTTAGATTCGGTTCCGGCAGGCCGGCTCTTGGTGTTGGAGCCTGGTATCCCGGCAATTGGTGCTCGTCGCATTTGGCAACTGCTGGAATATCGATCAGCGGTGGGTCAACCGGTTGCTGGGGCTTGTCCCGGCAACGGGGTTCCGGGTCCGGGCAACCGGCGGCTTGTCCAGTATTCGGCGGCTTGTCCGGCAATTGGCGGTGAGGATGGGGGTCTTGTGCGCAGAGCAATTATCTTGGGAGGCAGCGGTCTGATCGGCCGTGCCGTTGCACGCCGGCTCCTGGAATCCGGCTGGGATGTGGATATTACCGGCCGGTTGCTGTCCAACGTTCCCGCGGATCTCATCTCGTCCGGTGCGGGGTTCTTTGCCGCCGACCGCAGCGATGCCGCCGCTTTGCGTCAGGTGGTGGGTGCGGGAGCGGACTTGCTGGTGGATTGTCTGTGTTTCACCGCCGCTGATGCCCGTCAGCTGCTTCCTGTTTTGGCTGATGTCGAGTCTGCCGTCATGCTCTCCAGCAAAGCGGTATATGTCGATTCGCTGGGGCGGCACGTGAATTCTCCCGATCGTCCTGTCTTTTCCGGTCCGATTTCCGAAGACCAGCCCACTGTCGCTCCAGGGAATGTTTATTTTGATTCTCCAGAGGGATATGGAAGCAACAAAGTAGCTGCCGAGCATGTGCTTCTGGACAGCGGTTATCCCGTCAGTATTGTCCGTGCATCAAAGGTGCACGGGGAGGGCGCTTCTCCTGCCCGCGAGTGGGTCTTTGTCCGCCGTGTTCTTGATGCCCGAAAAGCCGTGTTTCTGGCTGACTCGGGCTCCAGCGTTGACCATACGACCGCGGCGGTAAATGCAGCCGCGCTCGTGGAGTGTATTGCGGCAAATCCCGGCAGCCGCATCCTCAACAGTGCGGACCCTGATGCTCCCAGTGCTCTCGAGATCTCGCGTGTTATAGCGGACTATTTCGGACACCAGTGGGAAGAAGTGCTGCTGGGTGGGGGAGTTGAGGCTGACTGTGTGGAGCTCGGGGCGCATCCGTGGATGAGCGAAGCTCCCATCATTCTGGACACCCGTGCCTCTCTCGAGCTGGGTTATGTTCCTGTTGGTGCCTATGCGGCCACTGTCCAGAGTGAACTGGAATGGCTTTCCAAGACCGCAGATGATCCTCGCTATGCGGCTGACCGTTCGGCGTTCTTCAACCGGTATGTTGACTACCCGGCGGAGGATCGGTTTATGTCTGGACGACGGTGCTGAGGTCGAAGTGTCAGTCGGGGGCGGATCACATCGAAGATGACCACTCGCGGGTCGAATGACGAGACGGCATGGCTAACAGCCGAGACCCGCTGGATTCTCGATACAGTCATCGGCGACGCTGTGGGATTCCGCCTCGCGGCGGTATTGGTGCTTCGATGGGAGACCTCGTCCGGCTCCGGAAGCTACTCCCCGGATTCAGGAATTAAATGACGAAGGTCCCGGTGCCGCCTTACGGCGGGACCGGGACCCCTGTCGTGCTCTGGAGCTTATGCGGCCGGAGGAGTCGGTCCGGATTCGGTTCCGGAGTCCGGGCCCTGCTTGCGGTCGACCTTGTCTACCGCTTCGGAGGCCTTGCTCTGGAAGCCATCGATCTTGTCGGAGTACTTGCCGCCGGTCCTCTGATCGACGAACTTTCCTGCGTGATCGATGCCGCCCTTGATCTTGTCGGCGTTTCCGCCCACAAGTTCGGTAGCCTTGTCCTTCAGCTCTCCGGCCTTGCCCTTGAGCCCGTCAAATACAGACACGGACCACCTCCTTTCACAGGGGAAACCATACGTTTCCCGTTCACTTCAATGGTAAGCCCACTGAGCAGATGGGCCAAGGACTGCAAGCTACGAAAACGGGAGCAGGCGCGGTGCTGGTCGCCGCCATCTGCCGGTGGGAACGACGTCCACGCGTGCCGAAAGGGAGCACGTGCAGGCGTGCCGGTGGGAATGGCCCTGAGGCGTGTGGGAACGAAGTTCAGACCAGGCTGTGGGAGCGGAGGCTCACACCATTTGCCGGTGTGGACGCAGCGGATG
This sequence comes from Arthrobacter citreus, assembly GCF_038405225.1. Taxonomy (NCBI): domain Bacteria; kingdom Bacillati; phylum Actinomycetota; class Actinomycetes; order Micrococcales; family Micrococcaceae; genus Arthrobacter; species Arthrobacter citreus. The sequence continues at coordinate 1,718,558 of NZ_CP151657.1, read as the reverse complement.
GAAGTATGTATTCCGCAGCGGGGCCTGAAAAGGGTCTACATAGGTTGGCGGAACGAACCATGGGGCGCCGCGCATGACCTTGATGCACCATTTCTCCCGATGGATCAGGTGGTGGTGGAAACCGCACAGCAGGACTCCGTTATCCGTGCTGGTGGGCCCTCCGCGGGAGTGGTAGTCGATGTGGTGGGCCTCGCACCAAGGTGCGGGGGAGGTGCAGCCAGGAAACGCGCACCCGCCATCCCTGGCGATGAGCGCCTTTCGGAGATGTGGCGGAAAGTAGCGGGATGCCTTCCCTACGTCCAGAACACGGCCTTCGCCGTTCAGGACAACAGGAATGATATCCGCCTCGCATGCGATGCGCCGGATCAGGTGGGGAGGCACCGGGCCGGCAAAGGCCAGCATCCCGCTTTCAGTTTTTCTTCCCACTCGCTCCCTGAGCTGCTCATACGGAATCACGGCCAGGACCTGTGGCTTGGATCCACCGTTTACCGGCAACTGGCCGGCTGATAAAGCGAGCCTGCAGGAAGCAACCAACCCATCCAGACACTTTTGGGGATATGTCCGGGGATCACTGGGAGCAGCGTGGTCATTGCCTTCCAAATCCTCGCAGGAACCGCTCGGGGCCTGACCGGCACTGGTGCGGGGATTAGCCTCCGGAGCCAGAGCGGTGATGAGCGTTTCGAATTGATCATCTGTGGCGAAGATATCCAAGCGGTGCAGTCCCCGGTACTTCCGGCGGATAAACAGCCCCTGTAGCTCAGCTTTCTGTTGCTCGGACGGTTCAGTTCCGTCTGGGTCAAGATGATTTACCCACGCGCTGGCCACGACGTTGAGTGCGTCGAGATCCTGGCCGGCGGCAACATCAGTCAGAGCCGCCTCCATGGCGGCCCGATCCTCCGAAGTGCCGCAGCCCTGAACGCTTTTCATGGCAAGACTGACAATCTGAGCTCCGTCTCCGGACACTTCTCCGCGGGAAAAGCGTTCGGACAGGACTGCAAGCTCCGGCTGGATTGCTTGGCCCGTCAAACTCAGAACGGGCGTCAGCGCTGATCCAAGCCGAATCCGCTTCCACGCTTCGCGCCGGCTAATTCGGAGCCGATGCCGCATGTACTCGGCCGTGTTCTTGTATTCCTGTTGTACCTTTCCCGCCGAAGTGGCCCAGGATCCGGATACTTCTGCACAAATACGCGCACGTTCCAACACCGCCGCGGCAGTCAGTTGCATGTGATCCACGAGTCGGGAGAGCTCTTCTGTAACTGAGGCGAACGCCACAAGTTCCGGCGGAGCGAGCAAGGGGAGTGAGGTATGCAGATCGACGGAGATTTCCCGGGCGGCAGCAGTGATTTTCCGCACCTTATCTACGTCCTGACAAGCGGTGGCCGATCCGGTGAGAGCTGGATCCACAGTGGACGCCCAACCATGGGTGGTGTCCAGGGGAGCTGTGGCAACTTTCGAATCCTGAAAATGAGGCGAAACCGTCTGGCCGTCCTGATCATCTTCCATATACACAGCATTTCAGGAATGGCCTGCCTGATCGAACACATGTTCGATTTTGTTGACAAGTATCGATGGCAGCGTTTGGTTTCGTCTGCTGTGGAGGAGAGCTCCGCGGAGACTGCATGGGAGAGTCACGCCGTCGGGGCCTCGAGTGGCGCGTTGGGAATCCGCCGCTGGAACCCCGCTGTCGTCGCCGCAGACTGGTGGAACCCCGCTGTCGTCGCCGCAGGGTGGTGGAACCCCGCCGTCATCACCCGGGGCCAAACGCTACCAACCGCCGTCGTCACTGCCTCCACGAACCCCTGGCCGCCGTCGGCCGCGGGGACCACTGATACGGACGACCGCTTAGGCACAAGACCGCTTAGGCACAAGAAGACCACTTAAACACAAAAGGAACAGACCAATTGGCCTGCTCCTTCTGCTTGTCGCTCCGGAAGCCTCCCGAAACAACTCTGTGAGCGGACGACGGGATTCGAACCCGCGACATCCACCTTGGCAAGGTGGTGCTCTAGCCAGCTGAGCTACGTCCGCAAAACAAGACAGTCGAAACTGTCCGTGCGCGATACTGGGATCGAACCAGTGACCTCTTCCGTGTCAGGGAAGCGCGCTACCGCTGCGCCAATCGCGCTTGATACACCAAGTCTCCCAAAGGGACCTCTGATGCAGTCAAGAGAGCGGACGACGGGATTCGAACCCGCGACATCCACCTTGGCAAGGTGGTGCTCTAGCCAGCTGAGCTACGTCCGCAAAAAACACAGTTGCGCGCCAAAAGCGTCTAACTGTAGTGCGCGATACTGGGATCGAACCAGTGACCTCTTCCGTGTCAGGGAAGCGCGCTACCGCTGCGCCAATCGCGCCCAAAGGGCTTGCAAGTCAGCCGTGGAGGTGGGGACGGGATTCGAACCCGCGTATACGGCTTTGCAGGCCGCTGCCTCGCCTCTCGGCCACCCCACCGTGACCACTGCATAAGCATAGGCCGACCAGTCAGAATCAACCGGTTTTACAGTGACTTGCGAGCGGACGACGGGATTCGAACCCGCGACATCCACCTTGGCAAGGTGGTGCTCTAGCCAGCTGAGCTACGTCCGCATGCTGAGAAAGTTAGTGTTTTCATCCCCGAATCGCTTTCGCTTTTCGCGGTGAACTCCCGCTTTCCAACGAAGAAAAACTCTACTGGACGTTTCGTGGTTCGTCCAATCGGGACAAATTTGGGCATCGTTGAGGGCTTTGGATGCACCACTGCATCGTCGCAGGTGAGGGCGGGTGCAATGCGTCGCGAGCGTAATCGTCACACTGGCGCGGGAGTGGTGCAGACACGATGGTGTACCGACGGCAAGCTGCACGAAGGCCATTTCCGAACAATTCGTGTTGGTGGTGCAGTCGTGCAGAAGATACGCGAACTCAATGGCGAGGACGGTGACCTGGTGCGGTGGGGCGGCGGCGCCTGGGGGTGGTGGCGACGACGGCGCACGGTGGCTGCGGCGGCCCAGGGGGGGGGCTGCGACGGCGCACGGTGGCTGCGGCGGCGCCTGGGTAAGGTGGCGCCTGGCTCAGGCAACGGAACGGTACGACGGCGGCGGACGCCCCCGCAGCAGCCCACGGCCACTTGCGCGGCACTCTCCTTAGTGGCGCGGAGGGGAGCCGGCCGGGTCGGGGGATCGCGTGGAATGGTTGAAAATCCGGACCCATGACACCGGTTTGGAGTCAGCTCCAAACTGGGCTAGCATCTTTAGACGTTGCGGTTGTGAAAACAATTCAGCGGCAAGGGGGCGATTGGCGCAGTGGTAGCGCGCTTCGTTCACACCGAAGAGGTCACTGGTTCGAACCCAGTATCGCCCACCAGTTTTATGGAAGTTCACGTTTCATCAAGAGGTCCCTCCGGGGGCCTCTTTTTTGTTGCCGCAGGACGTACCCGTGGGGAACCCTCTGCTGGGCGGGCCCGGGAGTGCATCTGCTCCAGCCGGCTGATGCACGCCGGAAAGCCTGCTGCTGTGCACCGCGAAGCTCACCCAGCTGGACCCCCAAACCGTCCGGGCACCCGTTTTGCCTAAACGTCGGTGGCGGATGACAAACTGATGTTATGACTGAACCAGCTCTGGCACATTCAACGGAATTTGGGCGGATGTACTCGCGTTCCCTATCGGAACCGCCGTCGGTACCCTCCATCACCACTGTCATCGCGCAGGGCGCCACATCGCTCGATGGTTGGCATGGCCACATGGCAGCGAATGCCGTCATTAAGGATCCAAAACTGGCAGCAAGCCTGGGTAATCCGGGAGCGCTGCGGACTGTCGCCAAGGAAGCCTCGCGTGCATCCGAGCGGTACCGGGACAAGGCCGCCGAACGCGGAACGCGCGTTCATTTCTACTGTGAGCAGGTCTCCCTTCGTGCGCTGAACCTTCCGCATGAGTTCGAATCAGCACGTGCAGCACTCCAGGAACACGGCGAGCACCAGTTTGCAGACCGCTTTGACGAGTGGTGGGACCTGTACCAGGTCGAGCCCCTGGCACCGGAAATCACCGTATGGAATGACGAGCTGGGCTACGCGGGAACCCTGGACCTGGTGGCGCGAATCAACGGCAGGCTGTGCCTGATCGACTACAAAACCAAGAACACTGACCGCGACGGACAGGTCAAACCGCTGGATGACAAAGTCGTCATGCAGCTCGTGGCCGGAATGAAGGCTAAGGAATCGCTGGTGGATGCCGGAAAGGGCATCTGGGAGCCCTGGGCTTACGGCGAGGATCCGCTGCTGCTTGGAGTTGCCGTGGGACAGACCGAGGTTCGCCCCATGCGCGCTAACCCGGCAGTCCTGCCACAGCACTGGTTCAAGTTCTGCGCTCTGCGCAGGCTGTGGCAAACCTCGTACGACGTCGCAGCGGCAGGGCGCGCGCTCCTCCCCATCGCACCGCCCCCGGTCGGTGCTCACGCAGTCCCGATGTCCCAGCCTTCCGTGACGTAGGGGCCCTCGAGCCGCTGGGACTTGCCCCGGGGCAGGTCAGCGAGAGTTTTGCTGCAGCTCTGGGGGAGGCCATGGGCAAGTTTGGTGATCCGAAGAGGGCCACCGCAGGACGTGGGCTCCCTATGCAGGGCCCAGTACCTCGCCGGCTTCAACCGGGGGCCCGGGTTCCTTCAATTCCACGAAAAACACGTGCGTTTCCGTATCCCCGGTATTCTCCCCGGAGTGCTCCTGAGCAGGCAGCCAGCGCACCGCACCGGCCGGCAGCTCCACATCCATGTGCCCCCTGCCGGAGTGCAGCCGCCGGTGAAAGCCGCTGGCCGTGATCATGACACTGTCCGGGTGCCGGTGCGGGACACTCGTATGCCCTGGCGCGTCCCGGTACTCAAGGACACGAACCCGCTCATTTTCGAAGACGACTGCGTAATGGTCCGGGTTGGACTGCACTGGGTCCTGGCTCATAGGTCGAAGCGTAGGCCCACCGCAGGAGCGGAACCAGATACGGCGCAAACTCCTTCAGCACCCCTGAAGCGTCCGAACTGTTGGCAGCGATCCTTCCGCCGCCCGTCCGGTGAACTTCCACCACAGCAGTAAATCCGGGTCCTGTGCGAGCACCGTGTGCGGGGAGGCACTGCATGGTGTCCGGTCCAACTAGACTGGTAAACGGACAGATCCGTCTGTCACACAGATCCAGCTGAGCCAGTCGTCAGCAGGGCCGCGCAGCAACAGAGTCAGCAGCAACAGTAAGGAACGAACCCTAGATGGCAATCCTGAACATCCGGATAATCGGCGACCCAGTCCTGCGGACCCCCGCCGAGGAAGTCACGGACTTCGGGCCTGAACTGGCCAAGCTCGTGGCCGACATGGAAGAAACCATGGAGGACGTTGAGGGTGCCGGCCTTGCCGCACCGCAGGTTGGCGTCAGCCTCCGTGTTTTCACCTACCGGATCGACGGCCATGCCGGACACGTGGTCAACCCCGTGCTGGAACTGAGCGAGGACCGGCAGGAAGACCACATGGAGGGATGCCTGTCGATTCCCGGACTGGGCTACCCGGTGCCGCGGTACCGCTGGACCAGGGTCACCGGCGTGGACAAGAACGGCAACCCCGTCAGCGTTGAGGGCGAAGGCATGTTGGCCCGCGCTTTCCAGCACGAAACCGACCACTTGGACGGCGTGCTGTACATCGACCGGCTGGAGGGCGAGAACCGCAAGAAGGCGCTTCGTGCCATCCGGCAGGCAGACTACGACGCGATTGCAGGACGCACGACGGCGGAGCGCGCCCAGACGGTCGGCTCGGCTTTCGGTGCCGGAGCATCCTTTGGCGGCGGAACCTTTGGTGCCGGCGCGGGCACGCGCTCGGGCTCCGGCACCGGCGGACAGGCCTAGCGGCCCATGCGCGTACTTTTCGCCGGCACCCCCTCCGTTGCGGTCCCTTCCCTGGACGCCCTGCTGGACGCAGGCTTCGACGTCGTTGCCGTACTGACCCGCCCCGACGCACCGCTGGGCCGCAAACGCACCCTCACGCCGTCGCCCGTTGCCGCACGCGCCGAGGAACTGGGCCTGCCCGTCATCCGCGCGGCAAAGATCGACGACGACGCCGTAGCCGCCATCCGTGCTGCCAATCCCGACGTCGCCGCGATCGTGGCCTACGGCGGACTCATTCCCGAACGCGCGCTGACGATCCCCGCGCATGGCTGGATCAACCTGCACTTCTCCCTGCTCCCCGCCTGGCGCGGCGCCGCACCGGTGCAGCATGCCGTCATCAACGGCGACGACGTCACCGGAGCATCGACCTTCCTGCTGGAAAAGGGCCTGGACACCGGACCCGTGTACGGTCAGCTAACTGAAACAGTTTCTCCGGAAGACACCAGCGGTGCACTGCTGGAGCGGCTGTCGCACAGCGGCGCCGTACTGCTCGCGCAGACCCTTTCCGCCATCGGGACAGGCGCGGCACACGCCGTGCCGCAGTCCGGAGACGTCACGCTCGCGCCCAAACTCACGATCGACGACGCTCGGGTGCACTGGAACCAGCCGGCGCTGGCCATCCGCCGCCGCATCAACGGCGTCACCCCGGAACCCGGCGCCTGGACCACGTGGGACGGTGCCCGGTTCAAGATCGGCGCCGCGGTGCTGCGGCCCGACATCACCGATCTGGCTCCGGGCCAGGTCCGTTTTGCCGGAGGAACGCAGGCAGCAGCAGTGGTCGGCACCGGATCTTCCGGCCTGGAACTGCTGCAGGTGCAGCCCGCCGGCAAAAAAATGATGCCGGGGGCCGACTGGGCCCGCGGCCTGGCCAACCGTGAGGACGTGGTCTTCGAATGACCCCCCAGAACAGCACTCCGCAGAACAGCGCGCCCCGCAACAATAAGCAGCGCAACGAGAAGGGCCACGAGCGCAGCCGTCCCGCCGTCCGCAGCCGCACCGCACAGGCGCCGGGACAGCGCACCCGTGCCGCGGATCCGGCCCGCCTGGTCGCGTTCGAGGTGCTCCGCGCCGTTTCCGAGGATGACGCGTACGCGAACCTCGTGCTGCCCAAGAGCATCCGCAAGCATCAGCTCGACAAGCGCGACGCCGGATTTGCCACTGAACTGGCCTACGGCGCACTGCGCGGCCAGGGAACCTATGACGCGATCCTGGCCAAGTGCGTGGACCGGCCGCTGGAGAAGCTGGACCCCGCCGTGCTGGATGCCCTGCGCATTGGTGCGCACCAGCTGCTGGCGATGCGCGTTCCGGCGCACGCGGCCCTGGACCAGACAGTTGGCCTGGCCCGGGCCGTCATCGGTGCCGGACCGTCGGCCCTGATCAACGCCGTCCTGCGCAAGGTGGCCGCACGGGATCTGGACTCCTGGGTGGAGGAACTGACCCGGGACGAAACCGATGCCACCCGCCGGGCTGCGATCGAACACAGCCATCCGGAATGGATCGTCCGCGCCCTGCGGCAGTCCCTGGTGGCCCACGGCCGCAGCGTTGAGGAAATTACTGACCTCCTCAAAGCCGACAATGACGCCCCCGTGGTGAACCTGGTGGCCCTACCCGGGCTGGGAAATCTTGATGAGGCCCGGGAAGCCGGGGCCATCGACGGCGAACTCGTGGAGGGCTCGGCCCTCTACTCCGCGGGCGACGTCGGACGCCTGGATTCCGTGCGTGCCGGCACCACCCGCGTGCAGGACGCCGGCTCGCAGCTGGTCGCCCGCGCCCTGGCCGGCGTGGACATTGGAGACCGCACAGCTGACGGCAGCCGCGACGGCGAGCAGTGGCTGGACCTCTGTGCCGGACCCGGCGGCAAGGCCGCACTGCTGGCCGCCCTGGCCAACGAAAAGGGGGCCATCCTGCTGGCCAATGAGCCGGCCGAGCACCGCGCGAAACTGGTCCGTCAGGCACTGGAAGCCGTCCCGGGCGAGGTCTGGGACGTGCGCACCGGAGACGGCCGCAGCATCGCTAACCAGTATCCGGACACCTTTGACCGGATCCTCGTGGACGCCCCCTGCACCGGCCTGGGCGCCCTGCGCCGCCGCCCGGAATCGCGCTGGCGCCGCAAGCCCTCCGACGTGGGGGAGCTGGGTGCGCTGCAGCGTGAGCTGCTTACCGCTGCCGTCGACGCCGTGAAGGCCGGCGGCGTGGTGGCGTACGTGACCTGTTCGCCCCACCCGGCGGAGACCACCGCCGTCGTCTCCGATGTCCTGCGCCAGCGCAACGACCTGGAACTGCTGGATGCCGGAGCCGCACTGGATGCCGTCAGCCTGACCGGCAACCTGGACGCCGGGCATGAGCTCACCGCACAGCTGTGGCCGCACATCCACGCGACCGATGCGATGTTCCTGGCACTGATCCGCCGGAAGCCCTGATTTCAGCAGTGCCCTGATCCGCCGCACGTCCAGATCCTCCGCAAGCCCAGAGTCCAGCAAAGTCCACTAGGAGAACCATGAGCAAGTGCTGCATTAATCCGAGCATCCTCTCGGCCGACTTCGTCAACCTTCAGGCTGAGCTGGAGCGGATCAGCACCGCCGACGCCGTCCACGTGGACGTCATGGACAACCACTTCGTGCCGAACCTGACGCTCGGGTTGCCGGTGGTGCAGCGGATCCAGGAGGTCAGTGCGCTGCCCCTGGATGCGCACCTGATGATTTCCGACGCCGACCGGTGGGCTCCCGCCTATGCCGAGCTCGGCCTGGCGTCGGTGACGTTCCATGTGGAGGCCGCAACCGCTCCCATCAAGCTGGCGCGGGACATCCGGGACCGCGGCGCCAAGGCCGGCATGGCCCTGCGCCCGGCCACCCCTGTGGAACCGTACCTGGACATGCTCTCCGAGCTGGACATGCTGTTGATCATGACGGTGGAGCCGGGTTTCGGCGGGCAGAAGTTCCTGGATATCACGCTGCCGAAAATTCGCCGCGCGGCCGAGGCTGTCCGCGGTTCCGGCCTGCCGCTGGCCATCCAGGTGGACGGCGGCATTTCCGCCGACACCATCGAGCGTGCGGCCGAAGCCGGTGCCAACGTGTTTGTGGCCGGATCGGCCGTCTACGGCAGCGGAGACCCAAACGAGGCGATCAGTAAGCTGCGTGCGGCTGCCGAGGCTGTTTCCGCGGGCTGAGGAACGCTACTCCGGCACCGGGGATTCCGGGGTGCGGCTGCCGGCCTTATGGCAGGATTCCCTGCATGACTCCGAACGAAAAACGCTTTTACTGGCTCGTGTCCGGCGGAGTTTTTCTGCTTCTGGGCCTTATGGGCGTTGTGGTGGTGACCGGCACCTTGGGTTACCTGCTGGATTCCTAGCGCTTGGCATCCACCCCGCCCAACCCCGCAATCAGGAGCCCGAGGACCGGCCCGCGTGGCGAATGTTACTTGATGCTTCAAGGGAATTTGCTGTGCAGCGGGCCGGATTGTGTCAGAATGGATTCAACAATCGTGCTCCGGGGTCGGTGTAATTCCGAACCGGCGGTTATAGTCCGCGACCCGCACTGCAGCTCCCGAACCTCGGGAAAAGCGGTGCGGTTGAACTGGTGAAATTCCAGTACCGACAGTTAAAGTCTGGATGGGAGAAGCACGTGCAGTTTGTTGAACCGACGGTTAAACGTCCCGCAAGCGCGGACGTCTATCGTCGATGCATCGTACTGTCGTACCCCCGGAGCCGCCGCTAAGGGGATAGGAACGACATGGATTTTTTGCGGTGGCTCTTTGACGCTCAGGTACCGGTGGGATCTTCATCCCTTCTGGTCCGTGAGGTCGTAGGCAACATCTTCGGGCTCCTCAGTGCCTTCGGCGGCATGCGCCGTAAAATCTGGGCCTGGCCGGTGGGGATCATCGGCAACCTCCTGCTCCTGACCGTCTTCCTCGGCTCCCTTTTTGGCACCGCGGAAACGGCAACCCTGCTCGGCCAGGCCGGCCGGCAGATCATGTTCATAGCCGTTGCGGTTTACGGCTGGCGCCGTTGGAAGCAGAGCCAGAACGACGGCGGCGAGGCCGTCACCCCGCAGTGGGCCACAGGAAAACAACGCATCGGATTGGTGGCGCTGCTGCTGGTCGGCACCGTCGCGCTCACTCCCGTCTTTGCCCGCCTCGGTTCCTACGAACCCGTCTGGGCTGACGCATGGACCTTTGTGGGCTCCCTGCTCGCCACATACGGCATGGCCAAGGGATGGGTCGAATTCTGGCTCATCTGGGTGGCCGTGGACATTGTTGGGGTACCGCTGCTCTTCAGCGCCGGATACTACGCGACGGCGTTTATGTACCTCTTCTACGGCATCTTCACGCTGATTGGCTTCTTCGTTTGGTGGAAGGCCAAAAACAACGAAAAACCCCAGGTTGACGTCCTGATGCCGGACCCAAGGGTGCGCTAGTGGTGGGGCACACGGAGGCCGAAGCCATGGCCCTCGCCCTGAAGCTCGCACGCCGGGGTGTCCGGGGAGCCAACCCCTTGGTGGGCGCCGTTATCCTGGATCCGTCCGGGCGGATCCTCAGCACCGGCTTCCACCGCGGCGCCGGCACACCGCACGCCGAGGCCGACGCATTGGCCGCGGCGGCAGCCTCCGGTACGGACGTTTCCGGCGCAACGATGGTCGTCACGCTGGAACCGTGCAACCACACCGGACGGACCGGTCCCTGCTCGCAGGCAATCCGAGAAGCCGGGCTATCCCGCGTGGTCTATGCGGCTGCTGACCCAACGGCGGAAGCCGCCGGCGGCGCCGCCACTCTGGCAGCAGCCGGAGTGGACACGGCCGGCGGCCTGATGGCAGCCGAATCCGGAGAACTGAACCACCGCTGGATCCGAGCCATGCAGGAGCACCGTCCGTTCGTGACCGTCAAAATTGCGCAGTCGCTGGACGGCCGGACTGCCGCGGAGGATGGAACCAGCCAGTGGATCACCGGCAGCGCAGCCCGCACCGACGGGCACCGCATCCGCTCGCGCGCTGACGCCGTCGTCGTCGGCACAGGAACCGTGCTGGCCGATGATCCGCAGCTGACAGCGCGTGATGAGTTGGGCGCACCGGCGCTGCGGCAACCGCTTCGGGTCGCCGTCGGACACCGTCCGGTTCCCGCCGAGGCAGCGATCCGGGGCAGCGACGGCCGCTTCCTGCAGATCACGGAGCATGATCCCGCTCTTATCTGCCGCGGCCTGTATGCCCGGGGCGCCCGTCACCTGATGGTGGAGGGCGGAGCAATGGTTGCGTCAGCGTTTCTGCGCGCCGGACTGGCCGACGAACTCGTGGCTTACGTGGCGCCGCTCCTGCTCGGCGCAGGCACTTCAGCGGTTGGCGCGCTGGGCGTGCAGACCCTCGCCGATGCCTCCCACTGGCGCTGGGACGAAACCGACGGCGGCGCAGTCCGCTCCGCGGGACCGGACCTGAGGCTGCGGCTTGAGCCGCTGCCGGCGTCCGGTGCCACCCCCGCCCATTAATCCAACGGACAAGGAGCACCATCGTGTTTACCGGCATTGTGGCTGAACAGGGCAGCGTTAAATCCCTGAAACCGAATAACGACGACGACTCAGCAGTCCTGGTCATCACGGCCCCGAAAACGGGAGCGGGACTCGAACTGGGCGGCTCGATTGCGGTCAACGGCGTATGCCTCACCGCCACCGCCGTGGATGGAGACCGCATATCGCTCGATGTCATGGGAGAGACCCTGGACCGCACCACGACAGGCAACCTGCGGCCCGGCAGCAACGTAAACCTGGAACGCTGCGTACCGGCCGGTGGACGGCTGGACGGCCATGTGGTCCAAGGACACGTGGACGGTGTCGGTGAACTGCTCGAGCGTGAAAACAGGGGAAGCTGGGAGCGGCTGCGCTTCGCGGTTCCGCAGCGGCTCGCCCGCTACATTGCCGAAAAGGGCTCGATTGCCGTGGACGGCGTATCACTCACCGTTTCCGGTGTCAGCAACGCCGGCGAACCGGAGCAGTGGTTTGAGGTGGGCCTGATTCCCACCACGCTGGCCGAAACCGGATTGGGACAACTGAAGCCCGGGGGAGCGGTCAACCTGGAAGTGGATGTGCTGGCCAAATACGCCGAACGGCTGCTGGCGTTCACCAATCCACGCAAACCGGCGAACGCCGCCGTCGGGCGCCAGGACGGGGATGCCGCATGAGCGTGCGCCTCGACAGCATTCCGGCAGCCGTAGCGGCGATCGCCGCAGGCCGGCCCGTTCTGGTTGTTGATGATGAGGACCGCGAAAACGAGGGCGACATCATTTTCGCCGCGCAGCACGCCACACCGGAGCTGATGGGCTGGACGGTCCGCTACACCTCGGGCGTGATCTGCGTGCCGCTGCCGAATTCCTATGCCGACCGGCTGAACCTGCCACCCATGACAGCAGTGAACGAGGACGCCAAGGGTACCGCCTACACGGTGTCCTGCGACGCGGCGGCAGGCATCACCACCGGCATCAGTGCCGGGGACCGCGCTGCCACGTCCCGCATACTCGGCGACCCGTCTGCCACGGCGTCCGAGTTGACCCGCCCCGGACACATTTTCCCGCTCCGGGCTCACGACGACGGCGTCCGCGGCCGCCGCGGCCACACCGAGGCGGCCGTGGAGCTGGCCCGGCTGGCCGGGTGCACACCGGTGGGCGTCATCGCCGAACTCGTTCATGACGAGGGGACCATGATGCGGCTGCCGGCTCTGCGCGATTTTGCCGATACCCACGGCCTGCCGCTGGTGTCCATCGAGGACCTGGTTGCTTACCTGGAGGCGGTGAACCCAACGGCGGTCCCGGCCGCAGCAAACCAAACTGCAGCGAACCCGGACGTAACGAAGCCAACCGAGGCGGCCGCCGTCGTCGTGCCGGGTCCCGAAGTTCAGTTGCCCACCGCTTTTGGTGACTTCACCGCACGGGCATGGACCGATCCGCGCACCGGGGCCGAGCATTTGAGCCTCTCCGCGCCGGGAACCGGTCTCCAACAGGACACAGCCGGATCCGGAAAGACCGGAACCGGCACCCACGCCCCGCTGGTGCGGCTGCACTCGGAATGCCTGACCGGTGACGTCTTTGGCTCGTACCGCTGCGACTGCGGAGAGCAACTGGAACAGGCCCTGGAACTGATCAACCTGCACGGCGGCACGGTCATTTACCTGCGGGGACATGAAGGACGGGGAATCGGCCTAGCGAACAAGCTGCGGGCGTATGCGCTGCAGGAGGCCGGTGCAGACACAGTGGAGGCGAACGAGCAGCTGGGACTTCCGGTTGATTCGCGGAACTACCAAGCCGCCGCCGAGATCCTGCATGCCATGGGACTACACCGGATCCGGCTGCTGAGCAATAACCCGCTCAAGCGGAACCGGCTGCAGCACTACGGAATCACAGTGGAAGCCATGGTCCCCTCCGAAGTCCCCATCCGGGCGGAAAACGAGCGGTATCTGCAAACCAAGCGGGACCGGATGGACCACCATTTGACGCTGCTGCGGACCCAACCGGTCCATCAGAGCTGAACAGCACACAACCTCGCCGGACAATTCCCACGCCCGGCACCCAGCCCCCGGGCGAAACCTTTCCAACACCAAGGAGCAGAATCCCATGAGCGGACACGGCGCACCCGATAATGACGTCAGCAGCATCAGGGCACAGGCCCTGAACATCCGGGTGGCCATCGTAGCCGCCAGCTGGCACACCGAGATCATGGACGGACTCATCGGCGGCGCCCTTCGTGCCGTTGATGACGCCGGACTGACACCGAAACTGATCCGGGTTCCGGGCAGCTTCGAGCTTCCGGTCGCCGCCGCCCGGCTGGCCCCGCATTATGACGCCGTGGTGGCCCTTGGCGTGGTGATCCGCGGCGGCACACCGCACTTTGACTACGTGTGCTCGGCCGCCACCACGGGCCTGACCGATGTCAGCGTCAGGACCGGCACACCGATCGGTTTCGGCGTACTTACCTGCGATACCGAGCAGCAGGGCCTGGACCGGGCCGGCCTGCCCGGCTCGTCCGAGGACAAGGGCTACGAGGTGGTGGCTGCTGCGGTCAACACGGTGGCCGCTCTGCGCGGCGCCGGGGTCTAGCGGCCCATATCTGAGTCTGAATTCTCACAAACGAAGGGGCGGGTGCAAAACACCCGCCCCTTTTTCGTTACTGCTGAGAATTTCAGTAATTAATGTAAACGCCAGCCGGTGCCGTTCCGCTGAATTGCTGTTCGGGACCGGTCATTCCGTTGAGCTGGCAGGTGGACTGTGTGCCGGCAAAGGACACCTGGTTGAATCCATAGGTCACCATATATGACTGTCCGGCGGGTACGGAGAACGGTCCTATTGCCGCGCCTGCACTCCAAGTGGCGGAACTGGATGCCTCTGCGCTGATTTCAGCCTTAAGCGGCACGGCAATCGAATCGAAGGATACGGATCCCGTTATCGACGCGGTCAATGTTGAGGTCTGGTCCACAGAGGCCATCACGGAGTTGTTCGTCCCGTTGACGTTATTGGCAGTTACCGAACCGGCTGGCACCTGGCTGTTGGCAACCGCATAGTGATTGAACGTCGTGTGTACAGTTCCCGGTTCACATTCGGTTGTATACGCAGATGCTGCGGAGGGGAGAATTGCGGATCCTGCAACGATGCCGGCAGTTGAACAGGAAGATCGCTGTTTTCTTTGTCGTGCGCATCATGGCTCTCCTTATGTACCAAGAATTTCCCGGTACCTCGGTAGAAGACATCCACGTTACCATTCTGTGATCTGCAGTCAAGGGAATTTTATGCATTTTCAAAGATATTTATGTTTGCACGTAAAAACCATTCCGCCGATATGCGATCACGGCATTTCATTGTTTTGCCCGTCTCCTCTGCGAGATAGCCGCCCGGCCCCGGAATGTTGGGTGTGAGGCACCGCGGGGTCCCGTTGCAGGACGGTGTACCGGACACATTCCTCCGGGGCAGTCACCCGCGGTACCGTCATAACCACACGGGCAGCAGACCAGGAGCCGCATCATGGAAAAATCAGCACTGAGCGTCAGCGATTTCATCCGCGCTGTACCTGCCCCGGTGCGTCGGCGCGACGCTGAAAAGCTTCTCGATATGATGGCCCGCATCACCGGTGAGCCGCCGGCCATGTGGGGACGGACGATCGTGGGTTTCGGCAGTTACCACTACCGATACGCCAGCGGGCGGGAGGGCGACGCCGGTGCGGCGGCATTCTCGCCCCGCAAATCCGCAAGCACCATCTACCTCCCCGACGGCGTGGGCGCCTACACCGAACAGCTGGCCCGGCTTGGCGACCACAGCACCGGCGTGAGCTGCCTCTATCTCAAGGATCTGAACAGGGTGGACCTCGGGGTGCTGGAAGAGATCATCACCGAGTCCTACCGGCGGGTGACATCCGAAACCTTCGGTCAACCAGCTGGTGACGCCGGCAGGGACACCTGACCGGCATCCTTGGAGCCGCCGCTGGCGTGAATCAAGGGGCTCGTTAGACCCAGGAGCGCAGCGTCTCGATCAGCGGCTCGGTGGGGCGGCCGATCAGCTTGGACAGGTCGCCCGGTGTGGGGGCCAGGGCGCCGTCGCGCATGTTGGCGTTCAGGGTTTCCACAAACGCTGCCGTTCCCTCATCCATGCCGAATCCGAGGAGCTGCTCATGTTCCTGTTCGGGCGTCAGAACCTGGTAGCGGACCGGCGTGCCCAGCACGTCCTGTGCGGCGGCGGCAAATTCGGTATAGTTCCAGGCCGTATCGCCGGAGAGTTCGTAAGCCTTTCCCTCGTGGCCGGGCGTACTCAGAACGGCGGCGGCAGCTTCGGCATAGTCCCGGCGCGGCGCGGTGGCGATGCGGCCATCGCCGACACTGTTGGCGATCACTCCGCTCTGGCGGGCGCCGTCGAACTCCTGCCGGTGGTTTTCCGTGTACCAGCCGTTGCGCAGGAACGTCGCGGGAATCCCGGAAGCAGTGATCAGCTCTTCGGTGGCTTTGTGATCCGGGGCCAGGGCGAGGGTGGTCGTCGGGGCCTGCAGCGCTGAGGTGTAGACCAGGTGCCCGGCGCCGGCATCCTTTGCCGCCTGCACCGCATTCGCATGAAGCTGGACCCGCCCTCCGGGCTCGCTCAGGGAAATGAGCAGCACGGTGTCGACGCCGGCCAGTGTTGCAGCCGTTCCGGCTGTGTCGTCGAGATCGACGTGCGCCGTGCGCAGGCCGCGGTCTGCGAGGTCGGAGAGGCGCTCGTGGTTGCGGCCCAGGGCAAGGATGCCGCCGGCCACGGTGTTTCGTTCCAGCAGGGAGTCGATGACGAGGCCGCCGAGCTGTCCGGTGGCGCCAAAGATTGCGAGGGTCATGCGGGTTCCTTTCGAACGGTCCCGGCTGAGGTGCCGGGTCCGGAGGGGTTGCGCTGGTGCTGCTGCAGTTTACGCGCTGATTCGAGCACGAAGCAGCGGTCCAGACGTTGTTGATGCCTCAACTTTCTCTTCGCACAGCGAGTCAGGTCGCGACATTTCCCGGCATATGGCACGGTAGGCCGTGATCCGCGTTGATCTGATGCTGATCAGGGCCTACAAGGGAGCGCTCATGGAATCGCCAACCGAAGCCGGTGATGGTGCCGCAGGAAAGATCCGCTTTGGGATCGTGGGGAGTGGATGGAGGAGCGGGTTTTTCCTTCGTGTTGCCCGGGCACTTCCCGACCGCTTCGAGGTAACGGGCCTGGTGACGCGGGATGAGGAAACCGGCCGCCGGATAGAGGCGGACTGGAATGTGCAGCCCTTTGCGTCCGTCGATGACCTGGTGGCTGCGACATCCCCGTCCTTCGTGGTGGTGTCAGTCCCTCGGGATGTGGCCCCCGGGATCATCAGCAGTCTTGCTGGACAGGGGGTTCCGGTGCTCACTGAGACCCCTCCCTCGGCAGACCTGGAAGCATTGACGAGCCTGTATCAGCTGGTGGACAGGGGAGCCGTAATTCAGGTGGCCGAGCAGTACCACTTGTCTCCGCTCCTGCGGTCTCAACTTTTCGTTGCCGCATCGGGGCGGCTGGGAAACATCAGTGAGGTGCAGGTCGCCCAGTGTCATGACTACCACGGGGTGAGCATCATGCGCCGTGCCCTCGGGGTGGGGTTCGAGGACGTCTCCATCACGGCATCGGTCTTCGAGTCGCCGCTGACGAAAGGGCCCAGCAGGAAAGGGGATCCTCAGGAGGAAGTGGTGGTCACCGCCTCGGCGCTGTCCGCCCGGTTCGACTTCGGCAACCGGCTGGGTGTTTACGATTTCGCCTCGGAACAGTACTACTCCTGGATTAGGGGAAACCGTCTGCTGATTCGGGGGCATAGAGGGGAGATCAACAACTTGGATCTTCGATACCTCGCCGACTTCCAGACTCCGATTTTTTCCGACTTCCGCAGGATCATGACGGGGGCGGGCGGGAACATGGAAGGGTTGTTCCTCAGGGGTATTTTGGCCGGCGACGAGTGGGCCTACACCAATGACTTCATGCCCGCACGCCTGAACGACGATGAGCTCGCGATTGCCGAATGCCTTGTCCGCATGGATGAGCATGTGCAGGGCGGGCCCGATCTCTACAGCCTTGCCGAAGCAAGCCAGGACCATTATCTATCCCTTCTGATGAAGGAAGCGGCAGCAACCGGGACAGCGGTCCGTTCGCAGCGTCAGATCTGGTCCTCCTAGCCGGAACGGCCGGCGCGTTCTGATGCGGGCCGCCGCAGGAATGCCGCTGGCCGGCGGCCGTGGCCGCGGGTTAGTGGAGTTCCGGCCACGGGTTCCATTGCCCGGAGGGAGGCAGTACCGTCTCAGCCGCCTGCAGGCGCTCCGGCGGATACTCATCGCGTCGGCTTCGACCGGAGTGCATCCCCGCACCGATTTCCTCCAGCCGGTATTCGATCCACTGCCGCCCGGGAAGGAACCGCTCCGTATAACCGCCCTGCACCACAGTCCGGACACTCCATTCGAGATCATCCGCAAGCTCCAGGACGCCCTCATCGCAGGCATCACAGCCGCAGACCGGGAAGTGGACGTCGTGCAGCGCACCGGCATGCAGATAAACTCCGGGAAACCCGGTCAGGACAAAGGTCAACACTGCTGCACGCGAATCGCTGGGCACGATGCGTACCGCCCGAACCACATTCTCCGGCGGGCGCAGCAGGTCGGAAGCAACCTCCGGGGACTCGTCGACGCTGACGTCGAACGTGTCCTGGAGCCAATCGATAAGGGCATCAGCCACCGCATGCAGGGGTGCAAACCGCTCTGGATAACTGATCCGGCTGTACGCGTCCTCGGGCGGCGACCCTTCCCAGCGCTGGCCATAGCTGATGGGGCGGCCGAGGTCATCCCGATACTCCTGCACCGGGAAGGCCGGGCGCTGGTAGGTGCTCATGCCGTCAGGCTATACCGCCGGCTCATCAACGCCCGCGATCACTCTCCCGCGGTCTGGTGCCGGTGAGAGCGGTCCACGCGACGTCCACCAGGAAAACGATGACCCAGATTTTCCCGGCGTGATAGAAGAAGTTGCCGAGGCCCTCCGTGCCGGATGACCCACCGGAGGCAAGGAATGAGCCCATGTCCCCGCTGGCGGCAAGATCAGCCAGCCAGGACAGACCGATGAGGACCAGGACGAGCTGGGCTGCGGCAAACAGTGCGGTGTGCCAACCCAGGTCGCTCCAGCGGCTTCGGGCATCGTGTGGGGATACCGCCGGTTCTTCCGCGGGTACCTGGCTGTCGCTGACGGGATCGGCTGGAGCGCGAGCGGGAGCCTGCGTAGGAGCAGGTTCGGGTGCGGTCGCGGCTTCCAGGGATGCCGGGGCTTCCAGGGAATCGGGTGCGGCGGGTACGGGTACAGCGGGAAGAGCATGCGGCAGGAGGGGTGCGCCGGCAGAAGGACGGTCGTCAACGCCGGACCGCCGGATGGCCCATGGGGTGATCACGGCGCCCGCGGCAATCACTGCGGCGAAAATCAGGCACGCTGCAGTCCAGGACGCGGTTCCATAGGCGAACCCGGCCAGCAGGGTTCCGGCGGCCGCTCCCGCAAGGCTGGCTGACTCATACATTCCAAAACCCCTGCCGGCATGGACGCCGGCAGTTTCCGCGATCACCGCCTGCTCAATCGGGATGATCGCCGCCCACGCTGCGCCGCTGAGGACCCACAGGACCGCAATCCACAGCGGCGACGGTGCGAAGGCCAGCGCCGCGGCAAAGCTGGCACTCGCCAGCGCTGCAGTGGCGGCAACTCTGCGGCGGCCAATGCGCAGCACCAGGCGGTGCGCGGGCCCGGGAAGTACGGCCACCGCTATGGCACCGGGCAGGAAGACCAGGGCAATGGAGATGACATCGAGGTCGAAGGCCTGCTGCAGGTGCAGTAACAGCAGCAGGCCCACGGCGGCCTCAGCCAGCGATGTCACTGCTGTTGCCAGCACCATCGGCCGCAGTCGATCCGGGTAAAGCGGCGCGGACGGTGGCGCGGACGACGGCGAATCGGCCGACGGCGGTGCACCCCCGCTGGGGGTCGAGGGAAGGCCAGCGGTGAGGGCGAGAGCGACGGCCGCTGTCGCACACGCTGCGGCAGCAGCGAGAAAGACACCCCGGTAGTCGATGCTGCCCAGCAGGGTCATGCCCGCCACAAAGGCTATCCAGGAGCCGGTCTCCTGCCAGGACAGAAGCGTTGCGTAGGCGCCGGAATCGTTCGTGATTGATTCGCTGACGATCGCCCGGGCCGCAACCCAGAACAGTGCACCGCCGATCCCGCCCAGCACCGCGGACAGGAAAGCAAGGGCCGGTCCCTCTGAGAACGCATATCCCACGCATGAGAGGGCATACAGTGCAGCTCCGATGCCCGCTATATAACGGCGTTCCCAGCGGTCCGCGAGTATTCCGGCCGGATACCGGGCTGCGAAGGAAACGACCAGCTCGGACGCCACCAATGCACCGATAAGGAAGGAGTCGAGTCCAAGGGCTGCGCCTGCCCACAGCGGAATGAGGAAGTCCAGCAGTTCGCCGGGACCGCCGACAAGGGCCGAGGCCCACCTGACAGTGGACTGGCGGCGTGCCGCTAAGACGGTGGAGGCGCTCATCGAGTCAGAATACACATGTATTCTCAAGTGGTGAAGACGTCCGAAAACAAGAGTGAAGCCTTCGCCTCGGCTGCCCTGTCTCTCATCGCAGCAGCCGGCATCCAGGCCGTCAGCGTCCGTTCGGTGGCGGCCGCAGCTGGATGGTCCGCGGGTGCACTGCAAAAGGCGTTTGCCACCAAGGACGCTCTGCTGAAGGCGGCCGTGGACCTGATGGTGTCCCGGGTGGAACAGCGCATGGACGCGGTGCCCTTCAGCGCAGACGTGGTCGAATACCTGGCAACTCTGGTCAAGGAGACGCTTCCGCTGGACCCTGTTCGCCGGGAGGAGGCCATTGTCTGGAATGCGTTTGCTGCCGAAGCGGCGCACACCCCGTGGATCGCGGAAATTCTCATTCAACAGGATGAGGCCGTGCTGAATCAGCTGGCGGACGTGCTGCGTTCGATGGGAAACGCGGCGCCGGAGGAAACAGCTGCCGGCATCATTGCCGTCTCGGACGGTTTCGCGCTGCGTCTGCTCTACGATCCAGACCGGTCCGCGCAGCTGGAAGGCGCCCTGACACCGCTGATCAGGCTGCTACTGGCGTAACCCGGCGGTTCTTGAGGCCAGCAGGATCACGCCGACGGCTGCGCTCCACAGGGTGAGCGTATCGAAGGAGATCCGTTCGGCGAGGCCGAGGCCCACGGCAGCCGAGGGACCGCCGGCAATCGCATCAATGAACATCACGAATCCGGCTATCGACAGTGCCACACAGGCGATGGTGAGCGCCGCTGTCCAGCGGCCGGCGGAACTGCCACGGAGAGCAAAAACCAGCACAATCATGCCCGCCCACTGGACCGGCGCCTGGACAAGGGCGGTGATGTTGTGGGCTTCAGGCTGCAGGTCCCAGGGGAAGACACCAACCAGCACCAGCAGGACCCCGCTGACCGCGAGGAGGGCCATGGCCGCGTGGCCGGCCCGCCGCCGGGGCCAGGCCGACCAGAGGAGGACGGCGCCGGCCGCCAGCAGCGCACCGTTGGCGGCGGTGCCGGCGTTCGCGAGCAGGTGCGCGGGCGAGCAAATGTACCGCTCCACCGGGGTCCCCGGGTCAAAGGTGGCGCAGGTGGTGACGCCAAGGTCGCTGATTGTGTTGGATCCCCAGGAGTAGGGACGCGGCCACCGGGCGGCCGCAATGATCTGCGCGGGAAACGTCACTAAGCAGAGGACCCAGAGTGCGGCACCCCACCGATCTCGTGTCATGGCAAAAGAGGATATACCGCGGGTGGACCCTGTGACCCGGGGGTAGCGTGAAAAAGAACGCCCGGGGGTAGCGTGGAGACACACCCCGGAACCGCCCTCCGCGGCATGCGGCATCAGGCAGCAGGGAGAATCCATGACCGAACCAGCACCAGTCAGCGCGCGTCTTTATGCGCCGGGAGCCGTCCAGATCCGCGGCGCCCGGGTCCACAACCTGAAGGATGTCGACGTCGACGTTCCCCTGGACCGGCTGGTGGCCGTCGCGGGGGTGTCCGGGTCCGGGAAGTCCTCACTCGCCATGGGTGTGCTGTACGCGGAGGGGTCGCGCCGTTACATTGAGGCACTGTCCACCTATACTCGGCGCCGGATGTCGCACGCCGCCCGCGCATCGGTGGATTCCGTCCGTCACGTTCCCGCCGCGCTGGCACTGCGCCAGCGGCCCGGGGTGCCGGGGGTCCGCTCCACCTTCGGTACGTCCACCGAGCTGCTGAACGTGCTGCGCGTGATGTTCTCCCGGCTCGGCTCGCACCTGTGCCCCAACGGCCACCGGCTGCCCCCGACTATCGACGTTGCCGCCGACAAGGAGCTGGTGTGCCCCGAGTGCGGTGTATCGTTCCGTCCGCCCGGCGCGGAGTTCCTCGCCTTCAACTCCGACGGCGCCTGTCCCCGGTGCGAGGGCACCGGAACGGTCCGGGATGTCGACGACGGCGCCCTCGTTCCGGATCCTTCCAAGACCATCAACGACGGCGCGGTGGCACCCTGGAGCATGTTCGGACTGACGGTGATGCCGCAGGTCGTGGCGGAATTCGGCGTACGCACCAACGTGCCGTACGCCGAACTCACGGAACGCGAGAAGCAAATAGTGATGGACGGGCCGGAGGAGAAAAGGCACATCAGCGTGCCCTCGAAGAGCGGCAAACTCTTCGAGCTGAACTTCACCTACCGCAATGCCCGGCTGGCGGTGCGGGAGGCCATGAACAACGCCACCAGCGAGAAGGGCCTGGCACGCGTTGTCCGCTTCATCGTTTCGCAGGTGTGCCCGGACTGCGGCGGCTCGCGGCTTTCCCCTCAGGCGCTCGGGACGCAGGTGGACGGGATCAACCTGGCGGAAGCCTCGGCGAAAACGCTGGATGAGGCGCTCGCATGGGTCCCAGCAATTCCTGGCCGGCTGCCCGGGGACATGCGTTCCATGGCCCGGATGATTGTTGCCCAGTTCGAGGACATGGCCCGGCGCCTGGTCCAGTTGGGCCTGGGCTACCTCAGCCTCAACCGGGCAGGTTCAACCCTGTCCACCGGAGAGCGGCAGCGGGTGCAACTGGCCCGGGCGGTGCGCAATGAAACCACCGGCGTGCTGTACGTCCTCGACGAGCCATCCATCGGTCTTCATCCCGTCAACGTTGAAGGCCTGCTGGGGGTGATGCGTGATCTGCTCAACGGCGGAAACTCAGTGGTGCTGGTTGACCACGACGTGCAGGTGCTGCGCGAAGCGGACTGGATGATTGAACTGGGTCCCGGCTCCGGCGCCGAGGGCGGGTCCATCATCGCCGAAGGCACCATCGCCCAGATGGCGGCCAACCCGGATTCATTGATTGCACCCTTCCTTGGCGGCAGTGGAGACACGGCCGCCAGGAACGCCGGCAAGGACGCCGGTGAGGACTCGGGTGCTGACGTCTTGGTGCGCAAACGTTCAGACGGGGGAGCACTCTTCGAAAACGGCACCATCAGCCTCAAGACCTCTCCGCTGCACACCGTCCACGCCCTCGACGTCGTGATCCCGAAAGGGCGGCTCACCGCGGTCACGGGCATGTCCTGATCCGGGAAAACCACGCTTGTCCTGGAAAGCCTCGTGCCGGCCATTAAAGCGGTGGAACATGACACGGCACTGCCGGGACACGTGCTGTCGGTTGATGCCGCCGGGCTGACCCGGGTGGATGTGGTGGATGCAACGCCCATCGGAGTGAACATCCGCTCCACTGTTGCCACCTACTCCGGCATCCTGGATGACCTGCGCCGGGCCTATGCCGCCACCGATGCCGCGAAGGAGCGCGGGCTGAAGGCGGGCGACTTCTCCTACAACACCGGATCCCTGCGCTGCCCGCGCTGTGAGGGGACCGGGCAGGTGGTCCTGGATGTGCAGTTCCTGCCCGACGTCGACATTCCCTGCCCCGACTGCGGGGGGACACGTTACGCCCCGGCCGCCGACGCCGTCGTCCTCCCCACCGCGAAAGGCGACTTTCCGCTGCCGGCACTGCTGGCCCTGACCGTGCGCGAAGCGCGGGAGGCCCTGGATGCGCTGCCCAAGGCACGCCGGAAACTGCAGACCCTCATTGACCTTGGACTCGGGTATCTGACCCTGGGCGAGGACACTCCGGCCCTCTCCGGCGGAGAAGCCCAGCGCCTCAAACTCGCCGGGGAACTGGGCCGGGACCAGTCCGGCACCCTGTTTGTCCTGGATGAACCCACCGTCGGCCTGCACCCCCTGGACACCCGGGTGCTGATCGGCGTGCTGGACCGGCTCCTCGCCAAGGGAGCCACGATTGTGGTCATCGAACATGACCTGGATCTGATCGCCAACGCGGATCACGTCCTGGACATGGGTCCCGGGGGAGGCGCGGCCGGCGGGCGGATCATCGCCACCGGTACGCCGGACGACGTCGCCGGGAACCTTGCCAGCAGCACCGGCCGCTATCTCAGGGAGCATCTGAGCCGCTGGCCTGGCTGGGCTGGTTGCGGATCCCGACGAACGCGATGAGTCCCGCTGCGGCGAACAGCACTGCCGTGGCCAGCACGGTGCGCTGAAAGCCGGGGAAATCCAGAGCGCCGCCGGAAATGGTGCCGGCCATGGCAATGGACACAAGCCCGGCCACCCGCGATACGGCGTTGTTCACCGCCGAGCCGATCCCGGCCTCCTCCGGGCGAAGCGAGCCGAGAACGGCCGAGGTCAGTGGGGCCACCATAACCGCCAGCCCCACGCTGAAGACCAGCAGGCCGGGCAGCATCTGCGTCAGGAAGTTCAGTGGCGGGCTCACCGAGAACATGAGCGCAAAACCCGCACCGCAGATAAGAGGCCCCGCAGTCATGAACAGGCGCGGTCCGTAAATGCCGGCCAGCTTTCCAAACTGCGCCGCGAGCAGCAGCATGACCACCGGGAGGGGAAGAGCGGCAAATCCTGCCTTCGTCGCGGAAAACCCGCCGGCTTCCTGAATAAAAACGGTGACCGAAAATGTCCCCAGCGAAATGCCCGCGTAGGCTGCGGCGGTCACCAGGTTGCCGTAGCGGAAGTTGCGGGCGCGGAACAGGGACAGCGGCATCATGGGTGCCGGGGTGCGGGCCTCGCGGAGGACAAAGAGCCCGAGGGCCAGGAACCCCGCAACCAGGGGAACGGCGACGGCGGGATGCAGCCAGCCGAGACGGTCCTGTTCGATCAGGGCATAAACCGGACCGGCGAGGCCCGCAATGGCCAGCAGTGCGCCGGGCAGGTCAAGGGCGGCTTTCCGCGGTGCAGTGCGGTCCTGCATCCCCGCCATCAGGAACAGGGTAAGGGCCACCGGCAGAACATTCACGGCGAAGATCAGCCGCCAGCTGACCAGATCCACGAGGACGCCGCCCAGCAGTGGGCCAATGATGGCAGCGGTTCCGGTCCAGGCTGTCCACCGGCCAATGGCGCGGGACAGCCCGGGCTCCCGGTACGCCGTCGTAATCAGGGCAAGCGAACTCGGCACCAGCAGCGCCGCCGTCGTTCCCTGGATGGCGCGGGCCAGGATCAGGACGCCGGGACTCCACGCCAGGGCGCAGGCAACGGATGCGGCGGCAAACCCGATCAGGCCGATGCGGAGGATCCTCAGCCGCCCGAAGGAATCCGAGAGGGACCCGGCCAGCAGGATCAGAGCGCCCAGCGTGAGCAGGTATGCGTTCACGGCCCACTGCTGGGTGGCTAGTCCGCCACCCAGGTCCGCGCTCACCGCAGGCAGGGCCACGGTGACGATGGAACCGTCAAGAAAGGCGACAAAGGACGCCAGGATGGCTACGGCCAGAAGTCTCCCGCTGCCGGCCGGGCCAGCATCTGCACCTGCCATCCGGGTCCTCCTGCCGGCTATGCCTACATGCTGGCACTTCGGGCCGGGGTTGCACAGTAACGCGCACTAGATACCACCCCTATCCAGAACTGGATAGTAAGACTATCCTTCGATGCATGGACTGGAACCCATTCATCGCTACCCACGCCGTCGCGGCCTTGTATGCCCTTGCCCTTGGGCCCATCAACATTCTCCGCCGCCGCCGGGACCGAACGCACCGCATGCTCGGGTACACCTGGGCCGGCGCCATGTACTTCGTCTGCCTGAGCAGCTTTTGGATTGTGTCCGACGGGCACTTCAGCTGGCTCCACGGCCTCTCCGTGTTCACCACCGTGACGGTCAGCCTTGGCATCCTGGCAGCGGTGAGGCGAAACATCCGGTGGCACATGATGAACATGATCGGCAGCTACATCGGATTGCTTACCGCTTTCATTTTCGCGACGATCGTTCCATCCCGGAACATCCCGCGGCTCCTGGCGAGTGATCCGCTGACCGCATGGCTGGCGGCGGCGTTTGTCCTCGCCAGCGTTGTCAGCCTTTATGGCGTGCTGAAGCCCGGAAAGCGACGCCGCCGCCCGGCTGCCCGGCTGGCAGTTGGACCCTGAGGGCGTCGCGGACCGTGACCACGCCGTCGTGGAGCGCAACGCACATGCGCCCAAAAGCCCGACGGTGAGCGTGGCGGCTCCGGCTCGCTCCTTCCTGGCCGACGCTGCCGTGCAGCTCGTTGAACCCAGCCGTTCCCGCACGGCGTTAGATTAAAACCATGGCTGCCACCCCCGCCCAGCGTGTCCTCTTCCACGGCGTGACCGGAAGCGGAAAAACATCCGCCGCCCGTGCCTATGCTCAGGCGGTGGGACTGCCGTTCCATCCAGCCGACGACGTCGTGGGCTGGCTTCCGGAATGGCGGAAGCGTCCGGTTGAGGAACAGCGGAAGATAGCGGCAGCCATCGCCGCGGGGGACCGGTGGGTGGTGGACAGTGCCTGGTCGTCCGTCCGTGAGCTGCTGCTGGCCAGGGCCGAGCTCGTCGTCGCCCTGGACTATCCGCGGTGGCTGTCCCTGGGCCGCCTGCTGCGCCGGACCGTCCGCCGCTGTATCACCGGGGAGCAGGTCTGCAACGGCAATACCGAGACCTGGCGTCTGGTGCTCTCCCGGGACTCGATCATTGTGTGGCATTTCCGCAGCTTTGCCGCCAAGCGGCAGTCGCTTGCGGCCATGAAGGCGGATCCGGGCATGCCGCCGGTCATCAGCTTCTGGCGTCCCCGGGATCTGGAGGCCTGGATCGCCGAGGCCGGACAGGCAACCGGGGCGGCCGAAACCTCCGCACGGTAGACAATCCGTCTGGCCGCCCGGAGACTTCTCCCACCGCCAACCTGCGAAAGGATGAGCATTATGCCCACCAAGATCACGTTTGTTATCGACAACCCGTCGGATCCCGATGCCTTTGAGACCGCCTATAAAGGCATCGCGGACAGCGCCAAGCAGCTCCCCAAGCTGCAGCGGTACGAAGCCGGAAAGGTTTGGCCGAAAGAGGACGGCAGTCCCACTCCCGCCCACCGGACACTGGATCTGTACTTCGACAGTTATGAGGACGCCTCAGCAGCCGTCACAACGCCTCCCTTTGGGGACCTTATTGGTCAGCTGAAGGGCACCGAGGCCACCTTCCGCGCCCTGTTCTCGGAGGTGGAAGACAGCTAGCCGCGGCTTGCACCTCATGTCCATGGTTCCTATGCCCATGGTTCTGCCGGGGCCTCTGACCCTGTTTCCTCTGGGGCGGGGCAGGGGCTCCGGACCTCCAACGTAGGATGCAAGCATGAGTCTGGACAGTGCGGCAGTAAACCCGGCGGCTCCTCCGTCAGACACCGGAGGCATCCCGGTTCCCGTCCCGCAGGCTGGGCTCTACGAGCCGCCGCTGCTGCACCCGGTCCATCGGATCGGGCGGCGCACCGTGGATTTTCGCCGTCAGGTTGCCCTGATGGCCGTCATCAACCGGACTCCGGATTCCTTCTACGACGCCGGCCGCACCTTTGCACTCGATGCGGCAGTGGCGGCGGCAATGCAGGCGGCTGACGACGGCGCGGACTGGGTGGATATCGGCGGTGTTCCGTTTGCTCCGGGTCCCGCCCTGGACGCCGCGGAGGAAGCAGCCCGCGTGGTTCCCGTGATCAGGGCCGTCCGGGAATACTCCAACGTCATCATTTCCGCCGATACTTTCCTGCCGGCCGTGGCCGAAGCGGCCATCCTTGCCGGAGCCACCGTCATCAATGACACGACTGGTCTGTCCAACCCGGATCTGGCCCGGGTGGCCGCGGACGCGGGAGTGCATCTGGTGATCACCCACAGCCTCGCGGCGCCCCGCACGGTTTATCCCCGGCCGCAGTACGCAGATGTCGTGGTTGAGGTGGCGGAGTTCCTGAGCCGGCGTGCCGAATATGCCCAGGAGCTGGGTGTGCCTGCGGACAAGATCATCATCGATCCGGGCCATGACCTGAACAAGAACACCCTTCATTCCCTGGAGCTGACCCGCCGGCTCGCCGAAATCGCGGCGCTCGGATATCCGGTGCTGGCCGCCGTCTCCAACAAGGACTTCATCGGCGAGACCCTGGACGCACCGAAAACGGAACGGATGGAAGGTTCCCTTGCGGCCGGCGTCGCCAGCATCATGAACGGCGCCCGCATCCTCCGGATGCACAACGTCCCAGCGGCCCGAAGCGCCATCCGCATGACCGAAGCGATCCTGGGGTGGCGGGCGCCGGCCTACCTCCGCCACAACATGGGCGATGTCAACGAGCCGGTCGTGCAGGCATGAGCGCGCCCGCTGCCGCTGCGATTACCGTTGCCGGCACCGCCGCTGGGCTCAGCGACGACGAGCTGCTGGCGGCTTATGCCTGGGATTTTCCCTCCGGGAGGGCGGACGGGCCGCTGTTCCGGTTCAACTTTGTGGCCTCGGTGGACGGCGCTGCGGCGCTGGATGGCCGGTCCGGCGGCCTGGGTGACGGCGCGGACAGCCGGGTGTTCGCGCTGCTCCGGCAAACCGCTGATGTCATCCTGGTGGGGGCGGGCACGGTGCGCGCCGAGGGATACTCCGGGGAACTCCTGGCACCGGACAGCCAATCCTGGCGTGGTGCGCGTGGCATGACCGCCCATCCCGGGCTGGCCATTGTTTCCGGATCACTGGATCTGGCCCCGGA
Organism: Arthrobacter citreus; assembly: GCF_038405225.1. Classification (NCBI taxonomy): domain Bacteria; kingdom Bacillati; phylum Actinomycetota; class Actinomycetes; order Micrococcales; family Micrococcaceae; genus Arthrobacter; species Arthrobacter citreus. The sequence goes on along the minus strand of NZ_CP151657.1, from coordinate 1,690,127 downwards.
CAGTGCCTTGTTCCGGGAGGCTCCCGTTCGCCCACTGCTTTTGACCGCGGCCACCGCCCCTGCAGGGCGGAGGGCGGCGCTCGAGCGGGTGGCCGACGTCGTCGTGGCGGGGGAGCCGACGGTGGAACCGGACCAGGTGGCCCGTGCGCTGGCGGGCCGGGGTTTTCTCCGGGTCCTGTGCGAGGGCGGACCTCAGCTTTTGGGATCCTTCCAAGCCGCTGACCTCGTGGATGAGCTGTGCCTGACCGTGAGCCCGCTGCTGACCGCCGGCACCGCCACCCGGATTACGGCGGGAACCCCGGAAATGACGCCGCACCGCATGGAACTGGTGCATGTGCTCCGCGGCGGCGACACGCTGCTTCTCCGGTACGGGCGTGCCGGTGCCGGGACCACCGGCAGTTCCTAGCTCTCGACGTCGTACACGGGTGCGGCGCACCGTGCTAGTTTCGTGCGCATGCCGCTGACTTCCATCGCGACCGACAATGACGTCCTCGCCATCTCCTGGTTTTTCGCCGTCCCCGCGGATTCCGTCTGGGCCGGGTTCGATGACCGGGAGGTTCTTTCCCACTGGTTGGGCCGGGCCATCGAAGTGAACGTGTCCGCGGGCGGGGCCCTCGTCGTCGACCACGGTGAGGGGTACCTATCCCGAAGCGTCATTACCGAGGCTGACCGGCCCCAGCGGCTGAGCATGACGTGGGAATTCCCGGATGAACCGGATTCCCGGGTCACCATAACGTTCCACTCCGAAGACGCGGGAACCAGGATGGACTTTGCCCACCACGATCTGGGGGACCTGATGAACTCGTACGGTCCCGGCTGGATCACGCACCTGACGTATCTGGAGGCCGCCGTGAACGGTGCACCGGTGCCCCTGTCCCAGTTTTGGCCGGTGCACGCCACTTTGGAGACGCTCTATGCCGGGGCCCGCCGCTGAGCCGGTTCCGGCACGGGCACTCCATGAGCGGCCGTTCGGGAGGTCGGCGTCGTCGCCTACGCCCTTGATTTGCCGCCGGACACCGAGGTTAATGAGTTCACCATCAGTCCGGCCAGCCAGCCCTGGTGACTAAGAAAGCGGGAGGCAATCGTGACACGTGTTCTGGTGACTGGGTCCACTGACGGCATTGGGCGGGCCACCGCCCAGCGGCTCCTGGACCACGGGCACGACGTCGTCGTCCACGCCCGCACGCCGGCCCGGCTGAGCGCGGTTCAGGATCTCATCGACCGGGGTGCCGGCACCGTGTTCGGCGACCTGAGTCATGTGACCGAGGCCCGCGAGCTGGCACAGCAGGCCAACGGGCTGGGACGGTTCGACGCCGTGATCCACAACGCCGGAACCATGAACGGCTCGTCGGTGCTGCCGGTCAATGTGGTGGCTCCGTACGTCCTCACTGCCGAGATGGAGCGCCCGGGGCGGCTGATCTACCTCAGCAGCGGCATGCACCACAGTGGGCGGCCCGACCTTGCCGGCGTTGACTGGAGCGGCATCCGGGCGACCCACTCCTATTCCGACTCGAAGCTGTTCGTCACCGCGCTCATGGCTGCGGTGGCAAGGCTGTGGCCGGATGTCCTGGCGCACGCCGTCGATCCCGGATGGGTGCCCACGAGGATGGGCGGCTCTTCCGCGCCCGACGACCTGGCCCTGGCCGACGTTACCCAGGTATGGCTTGCTGTGACTGAGGATCCCGTTGCCTTGGTGAGCGGACGGTACTGGTTCCACCAGCAGGTCCAGGCTCCGCATCCCGCGGTGCATGATGTGGATTTTCAGGATGAGCTGCTGGCTTCCCTCGCTGCGTACACCGGCGTGACGCTGTCCGGCTAGTTCATGCAAACACCGACATCCCAACGGTCGAGCGCTACTCTGCGGTGTCCTTGATGACGGTGTAGGAAGCAACCGCGTTGGGTGCCTGCATGCCCGGAGCCTGGTCGTCCGAGTGCGAGGCTTTGAACGAATCCGACTTCAGCCACGCGAAGAAGCTCTCCTTGGAGTCGAACTCCATGGTGGAAAGATAAGTGTTGCTCTTACCCTCGGGACGCATCAGCGTGCTGCGGCCCAGTCCGGGGACCCCTTCAAGGTTGGCCATGCTGTCGATGAAGGCCTTTTCGAAGGCCTCGGCCGTTTCGGGACCGACTTCCAGGGTGTTGACCACGACGTACATGTGGTTCCTTTCAGCGATTGCTCGCCGGACAGGTCTGTTCGGCGAAACCATTATACCGACACCTTGTCGGGAACTTAATAAGTCCATGTGCCTGCGGTTGCCGCGGCTAGGTTTTGCCTCCTGAAAGACGTTCCGCTTCCACGGCGCCTGATCCTGGCCGTGCAGGAGAGTTCCCCTCGGTGCAGGTCCCCGGGCGGGTCGCAGTCACGCCAGAGTGCCACCTTCCTCGTGGGTGTCGGACTTACTGCTGCCGTGCCGACCGCCATCGCCGGGGCGAGCGACTGGGCTGGAATGACCACCGACGAGAGTCGGATCGGTGCCGTTCGCACCTCGAGCACCGATTCGGCTGGCTTTGCCAACCTGGGCTCGCTGATTGCCAGGACGCGGGGACACCATGGCCCGAGTGTGGCCCGAGCCCTCACATCCAGGATGGACGCGCTCACCCAGCAGCCCCGCGTCACATCGGTAAGCGGCGGATGAACTGAGTGGCCGTATCGCCGGCATAAAAGGTTCTTCTCCACGTCCAATCGAGTATCGGCCGGTAAAGGCGTTCCCGGGTAACAGCCAGTCAGGACATCGGAATCAGCCAAAACGGCTTTTTCCGCCGGGTGGGGCATATGGCCCTGAGTCGCGGGGAGCCTGCCGGTATGTTGATGAGGTTAGGTGGATTCGTAACTCCTCTAGTGAGCGAGATTCCGGGCGACCCCTGCACGGGCTACATTCGTCCTTAGCACGGGTTGGGCATGACGATTCACCCCGTGGACGTTTCACGCTGTCGTATCCAAACACTCCCAAGCACTCGACTTATTTTCGGTTGTCTCAACGGTAGGATTAGCAAATGTATCCAAAAGATCAGAGCGATCCACGTGCGTGCTTTGTGGGAATTGACTTTACGGTAGAAATTCGCACGCCAGGAGTGTTCGACGAAGCAGGGCTTCAGAAAACCGTGGATAAGGTAATCGTCAACTTCTTTCGGAAGCGGCACATCGTAGCTCGTCCTTGCCATCTTGGTGGATTTGGTTCAGCTACGGGAAATCCTCTAATGGAAGTAATCGATTGGGTTAGAGAAAACTGGGCGATCCTCACTGGCTTTGTGACGTTGATGGTTGCTGGCTATTATAAGTTCAGGCGGCTCGTCGAACGAGTGCGAACACATTTAGTAAATCGTGTTATAGATCCTTATCACCCAAGTATCGTCATTACGGTGTCTCCCCGTACTGGCGTAATAGGCACTGGTTCGAACGACTTCGAAACCGAACGCAGTGCTTTCTCTGATGTACTCCTACAGTTCCCAGAACTGCATGGGGCGCTGGTGGAAAAGGTGCCAACTCATAGATTTTCTCTTCGAGCCATCCAGTCTGGAAATTCAATTGCCTCCAATGCTTTCTTCAAGTTGAAAAGCGTGACGCGAAGGGATGTCGCGTTGATGTTGGCCAAAATCGAGCAAGTTAAGGCGAGAGGTTTTTCAGGGGCAACTATTCTTATGTATCGTAAGTTCGGGATCATTCGCCGTTTCGATGTAAGTAAAAATAGTTCAGATTTCTATCGCCTAATGCGTCGTTAGCGCATCGCTTTTCCTTAGAGATTAGCCTGCTCAAGCGGGCGTGACTGGGCAAGTCGACCTAGAAGTAAGCTTGCCTTTGTTTATCGTTCCGACGACGGCTCCGTCTAGGCGACCTGTGAATGGCCTTTATGTGCGCATGGGATAGATAGTCGATAAGTGGAGTGGCTGAGAGGCACCGTCCCTACCCATTCGCTGGTCAGTCCCTCCCGTCACACCCCGACCCTCAATTGAGCAGCAGGCCGCGTCACAGCGTAGCCTTGACCTGTGAAAACCTTCGAAGACCTCTTTGCAGAGCTGAGCGAGAAAGCGCAGAACCGCCCCGCCGGTTCGCGCACAGTAGCTGAACTGGAATCGGGCGTTCACGGCATCGGCAAGAAGATTGTCGAAGAAGCCGCCGAAGTCTGGATGGCCGCCGAGTACGAATCCGAAGCCGAATGCGCCGAAGAAATCTCCCAGCTGCTCTACCACCTGCAGGTACTCATGCTCGCCAAAGGCATGACGCTCGAGGACGTTTACAAGCATCTCTAGCCACGCGCTCTCTTAGTGCGTGGCCACGCCGGCAAACCTCACCCCATAACAACAGTGACTTCCAGCGAAAGATGCCTCCCATGCTCCGTGTAGCCGTCCCCAACAAGGGATCCCTCTCCGAATCCGCCTCCGCCATGCTCTCCGAAGCGGGCTACCGCCAGCGCCGCGACAGCCGCGAACTGGTGCTGGTGGATCCGGACAATGACATTGAATTCTTCTTCCTCCGCCCCCGCGACATCGCCGTGTACGTCGGCGCCGGAACGCTCGACGTCGGCATCACCGGCCGCGACCTGTTCCTGGACGCCGAGGTGGACGCCGAAGAGCTGATGCAGATGGGCTTTGCCAAGTCCACCTTCCGCTTCGCCGGACCGGCAGGCGACTTCACCGCCGTCGAACAGCTTGAAGGCAAGCGCCTGGCCACCAGCTACGACGGCCTGCTGCGCAACTACCTGGCGGACCGCGGCATCAACGCCTCGGTGGTCCGGCTCGACGGCGCCGTGGAATCCTCGGTGCGCCTCGGCGTCGCCGACGCAATTGCCGACGTCGTGGAAACCGGAACCACGCTGCGCGCCGCCGGCATGGAAATCTTCGGCGAACCCATCCTGAAGTCCGAGGCCATCCTGATCGGCCGCCGCGGAGCCAGCCCCGCCGGCGTCGACGTCCTGATCCGCCGGCTGCGCGGGGTCCAGGTGGCCCACCAGTACGTGATGATGGACTACGACGTGCGCCGCGAACTCGTGGACCAGGCAGCTGCCCTGACGCCGGGCCTGGAATCGCCCACCGTCTCGCCCCTGCAGGACAGCGGCTGGGTGGCGGTGCGCTCCATGATCAAGAAGTCGGACACCAACCGGATCATGGACGAGCTCTACGACCTTGGCGCCCGCGCCATCCTCGTGAGCACCATCCACGCCTGCCGGATCTAGGGGAGAGCACCATGAGTGTTGCCATCCGTGTCATCCCCTGCCTGGACGTTGACGCCGGCCGCGTGGTCAAGGGCATCAACTTCGAGGGCCTGCGCGACGCCGGAGACCCCGTGGAGCTGGCGCACCGCTATGACCGCGCCGGCGCCGACGAGCTGACCTTCCTCGACGTCACGGCGTCCTCGGGGGAGCGGGACAACGTGTTCGACGTCGTCTCCCGCACCGCGGAGGAAGTCTTCATCCCGCTGACCGTCGGCGGGGGAGTGCGCGGCATTGCCGACGTGGACCGGCTGCTGCGCTCCGGCGCGGACAAAGCGTCGATCAACTCGGCCGCCGTCGCCCGCCCGGATGTCATCGACGAAATCACCCGGCACTTCGGTTCGCAGGTGCTGGTCCTCTCCGTGGACGCACGGCGCACGCACGACGGCGCCACGCCGTCGGGCTTTGAAATCACCACCCACGGCGGCCGCCGGGGAACCGGGATCGACGCCGTCGCCTGGGCCCGCGAGGCAGCGGACCGCGGCGTGGGGGAGATCCTGCTGAACTCCATCGACGCCGACGGCACCCGCGAGGGCTTCGACATCGAAATGATCAAGGCCGTACGCGCCGCCGTTCAGGTGCCGCTGATCGCCTCCGGGGGAGCCGGCAAGCCCGAGCATTTCCCGGCCGCCGTGATCGCCGGTGCGGATGCGGTGCTGGCTGCTTCGGTGTTCCACTTTGGACCCGACGATGCGATCCAGCAGGTCAAGCAGGCCATCCGCGACGCCGGGTATCCGGTCCGCTAGCTCTTCCTCCGCCGAGATGGCAAAAGGTGTCCTTCCCAGCGCTGGGAAGGACACCTTCTGCCATCTCGCGGGTACCTGGGACTGTAGGGTGACGGCATGGGGAGATATGACCGCTCGAAGCTTCTCAGCAGGGGAGCGGCCGCGCTGATATTGGCTGGGGTGGCACTCTGTGCCCTGCCCGCACTTTGGTTTGGGATCAATCTGGGGGATTACCCGACCCGGATGCACTGCACTCCGGAAACGGGGTACGGCTCGGGCTGCTATGAACTGGAGCTGGAGATTGCACTGGTCTTCTTCGCTGTTGTCGTCCTGCCCTGGGCGGGATTCTCGCTGTACCTGACCCTGCGCGCCCGAAAGGGACGCACATGGCTGGGCAGGTGGTGGCCGTTTCTCGGATTTTCCCTTCTCACCGTCGCCCTGGTTGCCGCCGGGGCCATATCCGCACTCAATGATCCTTACGCCTAATTTCCGAGAAATCTTCGGAGAAATAACGCTCCTGCGGAAATAAACGACGCCGGAGCGGACTTGTGACTTAAGTGCCCTACGGCACTGTTCCCCCACAGCTTGGAGAAGTATGACCACCGCACGCGCTTATGCAGCCACCTCCGCCACCGACCCGCTGGTCGCCACCACGATCGAACGCCGCGACGTCGGTGCGCACGACGTCCTGATCGACATCGCGTACGCCGGAGTCTGCCACTCGGACATCCACACTGTCCGCGGCGAATGGGGACCCATCGCCTACCCGCAGGTGGTGGGGCACGAAATCGTCGGCACCGTAGCCGAGGTTGGCTCCGAGGTCAGCAAGCACAAGGTAGGGGACCGCGTGGGCGTTGGCTGCCTGGTCAACTCATGCCGCGAGTGTGAAAACTGCCAGGCCGGCATGGAAAACTATTGCCTCAACGGCAACATCGGCACCTATGCCAGCAAGGACGTGGACGGCAGCATCACCCAGGGCGGCTACGCCACCTCCGTGGTGGTCAACGATGACTTCGTCCTGAGCGTCCCGGAGAGCATCCCCTACGAAGCTGCGGCTCCGCTGCTCTGCGCCGGCATCACCACCTACTCGCCCCTCATGCACTGGAACGCCGGACCCGGCAAGCGCGTCGCCGTCGTCGGCATGGGCGGCCTGGGCCACATGGCCGTCAAGATCGCCGTCGCCATGGGCGCCGACGTGACCGTCCTTTCCCAGACCCTGAGCAAGCAGGAGGACGGACTGCGTTTCGGCGCGAAGGACTACTACGCCACGAGCGACGAGAGCACCTTCGAGAAGCTGGCCAACCACTTCGACCTGATCATTAACACGGTCAGTGCGCCGATCGACCTGCAGCAGTACCTCTCGCTGCTGCGCCTGGACGGCACCATGGTCAGCGTTGGCGCCCCGCCCGAGGCCCTGCCGATCTCCGTGTTCACCCTGATGGGCAAGCGCCGGTCCTACGCCGCCTCGAACATCGGCGGCATCCGCGAAACCCAGGAAATGCTGGACTTCTGCGCCGAGCACAACATTGCCCCGGAAATTGAACTGATTGAGGCCAAGGACATCAACACCGCCTACGAGCGTGTGCTGAAGTCCGACGTCCGCTACCGGTTCGTCATCGACGCGGCAACCATCTAGGCTCCTGCCCACAGAAGAGGGCGCCGCACCCCAACGGGTGCGGCGCCCTTGGCGCTTCCTGATGCCCTACCCGGCGGGCTGGCGGTTCTGCAGCAGCGCGACCAGTTCCTCGACGGTGCCGTTGGTGACAAACCCGTCGCCGGCCCCGCGCGTGATGTCCAGGTGATAGCTCAAGCCGTCTCCGGCCAGCAGCGCCAGTTTGGCCAGCGCCGGATCGCCCAAGGATTCCACCAAGATGGCGTACCAGCGGTCACGCCCGATACGCAGGGTCCGGGCTGCATCCTCGTGCCCCCGCTGGGCAAGGCGCGTTGCTGCCACAACCATGCGCTCCAAGGGTGACGCCTCCTCCAGCGAGGAAGACAGATAGTAGTGAACGGCGTTCTCCGGCTCACGTGCCATGGCTGCCACATCGGCATCAATGAGGGCCTGGAGCCGGCTCACCAGCCCGTCGTCGAGGGCCTGCCGCGACGGAAAATGATGCAGCAGGCCGGCCTTGGACAGCCCGCTGCGCCGAGCGGTTGCATCAATGGTTGCCTCTTGGGAGCCGTGCTCGCAGAGCAGCGCCACGTAGGCGTCGATAATTTGGTCCTGCTTGCTGTCTGTGCTCATTACTTGTGGCTCTTCCGGAAAATAGAAACGGCGGCGCACCCACCTCTCGGGTGGTGTGCGCCGCCGCACTCAGGGTCTACTTCTCGACGATACCCCAGGCGGAACCGTACCCTGCCGGCTCCTCGGCAGCCAGGAGGTCCAGGAACGGCTTGGCGTCGAAAGCCTCCGGGCCCAGGACGCCTGCCCCGGACCATGTTCCGTTCGCCATCAGCTCCAGGGCAATCACGGGATTGATGGCGGTCTGCCACACCACGGCCTGCGAGTCGTCACGCGCCATGGTCTCTTCGTTGTCGGCAACGTGGTACAGGTACAGCGACCCCTTGGAACCGTCCTTGCGGGTGCCGCTCACCAGCACGCCTGCACAGGTCTTTCCCTTCATCAGGGGACCCAGGGTGGCGGGATCGGGAAGGCAAGCGGCCACCACATCACGGGGAGATACCTGCTGGCCGCGCACGGTCACCGGCTCGGTGGAATCCAGGCCCAGTTTGTGCAGGGTTTGGAGCACCTCGATGAATTCGTTGCCCAGACCGTACTTGAAGTCCACCCGCTTAGCGTCGATCCACCGCGGCATCAGGGACACTTCCTCATGCTCGACATTCACGCACTCAACTTCGCCGATTCCCTCGGGAAACTCGAAAGTGACGGGATCAGAGAAGGGCTCACGGGCAAACCAGCCGCCCTTGGCCTTATCGAAAAGCACCGGCGGGTTCAGGCACTCCTCGATGGTGGTCCAGATAGAGAAGGAGGGTGCGAAGTCATAGCCCTCCACCGTCAGGTTGGCCCCGTCACGGACACTGAGCTCATCGATTTCGGTGAAGAGCTCATCAGCGGCATAGCGGGCCAGGACATCGGAAAGTCCGGGCTCCACGCCCATGCCCACCAGCGCCAGCTGTCCGTCCTGCTCCCACTTTTCAGCCACGGCAAACTGGTCATCGCCGAGCATGATGTTCGTCTTGGTGAAGGGCTCCTCGGGGTGGCGGACGGACAGGCTCATGGCCATGTCCACATAAGTGACACCGGCGGCTTTGCAGGCGTTGAAGATGGGCATCACGAACCGGGGATCCACCGCGTTAAGCACGTGGGTGGCACTGGTGGAGCGGATCAGCTCCACGATGCTCTCTTCGTTGGAGGCATCCACCTGAGCTGCGCTGTAGCGGCTGTCCGCGACGGCCGCCACCAGGGCCTCGGGGCGGGACGGATCGTAGTCCGCGATGGTCATCCGGTCGAAGAATCGGCGGCGTGAGGCGATGCGGGCGGCGGCGGATCCAACGCCGCCGGCACCGAGAATGAGAATATGCATAATGAATCGCTTTCGAATTGATTGTTGAGTTGGCTTGATGTGGTGCGTCAGTCAGTGTTCGGGCACGAGAACCGGAGTGTCCTTGTTGAGGGAACGGCCCTCGAAGAAGTCGCGTGCAGCTGGCATACGGGACCAGACGGCCATGACGACGACGCCCGCCGCCAGGGAGCCGACACCCATCACGAAGGTTCCGCTGATGCCCAGCACCGTGGTGGTGCCGTATTCCGGATCCAGCATGCTGACGGCGGAGAAGAGGAACACTCCGGCCATCATGAGGCCGCCGACCAGCGGAAGGATGAAGCGCAGCAGCAGATTGCGCGCCGACGAGAACAGGCTCGAGCGGAACCACCAGATGCAGGCGAAGGAGGTGATTGCGTAGTACATGGCCACGGCGAGGGACGTGCTCTCGATGGTGTCGGCCAGAATGTCACCTGAGATAATGGTCATCCCCACGTAGAACACCAGCGACGCCGCCCCGGTGAAGACCGTCGAATAGCTGGGGGTCTTGAAGAGAGTGTTAATAACCGCGAACCGCTTCGGCAGGGCGCCGTACACTCCCATCGCCAGGGTGCCGCGGGCCGTCGGCAGGATGGTCGTCTGGCAGGTCGCCAGCGCTGACACCGCGACGGCGAAGACCAGCATCCATCCCCAGGAACCGAGGGCATCGGTGCGCAGGGCAAAGAACACGTCCTCCGCGCCGTCCGGATTGGCCAGTCCCTTGCCCTCGGTGCCCACCCCCGCGAACAACATCGCCAGCACTGTGATGCCGATGTAGGTGACCAGCAGCATCACGGTTGACAGCAGTGCGGCAAAACCCGGTGTGGTGCGTGGATTCTTCGTCTCCTCGGCGAGGGCCAGGCAGGTGTCCCATCCCCAGTAGATAAAGATGGCGATCAGAACCGCTTGGATGAAGCCCGCAGGATTGTCCGTGGCAAAGGGGTTGAACCAGTCCCAGGAAAAGGCAAGGCCGAGACTCGGGGCCGCATTGATGGCGAAGTACAGGCCGAAGCAGAAGGCAATGATCGCTGCGTACTGCAGTGCCATCAGCAGATACTGGGTCCACGCGCCGGTCTCCACGTTTCGGTAGGAGACCCAGGTCATGACCACGATGATCAGCGCGCCAAAGGCCGTAACCAATGTCTTGTTTTGGGCGATTGACCCGTCCCCAATCAGGAGCAGCAGGTACTTGGAGGCGACTTCGGTCTGGCTTGCCATGACGATCACCCCGGCCACCATGACTCCCCACCCGGCCATCCACCCGGTCCGTGGACCGAATGCCTTGGACGCCCACGTGAACGCGGTGCCGCTGTCCGGTATGGCCGTGTTCAACTCACGGTAGGCAAAGGCTGTCAGACACATCGGGATGAAGGCGACAATCAGCGCGGCGGGCGCCTGGGCGCCGGCTGCCATCACGATGAAGCCCAGCGTGGCGGCCAATGAATAGAGCGGGGCGGTGGAGGCGAGGCCAATCACCGTTGAGGGGAACAGCCCCAGTTTTCCCGATGCAAGGCCTTTCCCGCCGGTCTGCTGGGAAGCAGTTGGCGGACGGTGCGTGGAACTGCTCATGGGACCCCCGTGTGGTTGTGCGAAGCGTTGTGCCGACCAACTGGTTGGTCGGCGGGATCATCGTTGCAGACGGGGAAAGGGTGAGTCAAGTCACAACCCGTTTCAGCTGTCCTGTGAAGTTTGTGGCGATCAAAGGAAGCGGCAAGCACGGCGTGGCCGTCGCTAGAGTCGGCGACGGCTACGGGATGCTTTGTCCATCGCAGCGCAGCTAGGGAAGTACTGACTGAGTCAGCGGGGAGGATTCAAGGAAACTGCGCATCCGGCCGAGGAAAATGCGGCCGCCGCCACCGCGTTGGCCGGCAATGACTCCAGCCGCAAGCCGGTGGTCATTGGGTGGCAATGCGGCGGCACGATGGCTCCTGCTGACATGCCGAATGGGGGGTGTTCAGGAAACAGTAACCCTGCGGACCTATAATCCGACTATGCCCTTCACATATTTCAGCCGAGGCTTCCGTGCCCAGATTCTCCTTCAGTGCGGAGGAGTCCGTTGAGCGGCGGGCTGGTCGCCCTGCTGGACGACGTCGCTGCGCTGGCACGCATTGCCGCCGCCTCCGTGGATGACATCGCGGCCGGAGCCGCTAAAGCGGGAGCCAAGGCCGCCGGCGTCGTCATTGACGATGCCGCCGTAACGCCGCAGTACGTGTCCGGTGCCGACCCGTCCCGTGAACTGCCGATGATCAAGCGCATCTTCTGGGGCTCGCTCCGGAACAAGCTGCTGTTCATCCTGCCGGCACTTCTGCTGATCAGCGCCTTCATCCCCGTCATCATCCCGTTCATTCTCATGCTCGGCGGCACGTACCTCTGCTACGAGGGTGCGGAGAAGGTCTGGCACAAGTTCTTCGGCCGCCATGAGGACAAGGAGGCGCCGGCGGTGGAGCGGGGGCCCGCCGCCGAGTCCAAGGTGGTCAAGGGAGCCATCACCACCGACTTCATCCTGTCCTGCGAGATCATGGTCATCTCCATGAACGAGGTGGGCGACGCGTCCATCTGGGTCCGGGCAGTCATCCTCGTTGTCGTGGCCATTGCGATCACCATCCTCGTGTACGGGGCCGTGGGGCTGATCGTCAAAATGGACGACATTGGCCTGCATCTGGCCAAGAAGGAATCTGCAGGTTCCCAGCGCCTTGGAGGACTGCTGGTCCGCGGCATGCCTGCCGTGCTGGCAGCCATCACTTTCGTGGGAACCATCGCCATGCTCTGGGTGGGCGGCCACATCATGCTGGTCGGCGCGTCCGACCTCGGCTGGCACGCTCCCTATGACCTTGTCCATACCCTGGAGCATCCCGTTGCTGCACTCGCTGTTGTGGGTGGATTCCTCGGCTGGCTCGTGAACACGCTCTGCTCCGCCGTGGTCGGCCTTGCCTGGGGGCTGGTTGTCATGGCGATCCTGCACCCGCTGATGAAGGTGCTGCCGTTCGGCAAGAAGAAGGACGGGCACGAAACCGGCGACATCAGGGCCGCAGTTGCCGGCCACCGTCCGGAGAAACCGGACACCGATCCGGCCGGCTAACCCGGGGCTCCGCCCGGATAAAGCACAGACCCCGCTTCCCTTTGTTTCCAAGGGAGGCGGGGTCTTTCCCTTTGGGACGGAGAATGTGAGCTTTTAGGCTCGAGGTTCCACGTTCGCAGTAACTCCAGCTATCCGGCGCAGATTTACCAGTTGAAGCATGATGGGATATGCGTGGAGCGGTATTGATGGAAGAAGAATCCAGAGCGAAGCTTCCAGATAGCCCGCAGAGAGCGCAAACGCTGCTATGACTGCGTGGACGAGCAAGCCGCAGCCATGGCCCATTGCCGCTGATCGCAAGTCAAAGGACAGGGACGGCAAGTCGGATGGCTTGGTGACAGGCTCTCGCAGGCCCAGCACGAGGGCGTTCCATCTGATGACCGTAAGAACCCGGTCAAAAACTTTGACACCGAGAACGTTGAAAAAACGGTTGGATCGGGCCGAGATGCTAACCAATGATGAGGGGATCCTCTTTGCCAGCTCGGCTCCTATGAAAATTGGGAAGGCCAGTGACATGAGGGCAATGCAAAAGGGGAAAGCTCCGTGCCCCGGACCGATACTGGGCCACAGCGATGCCGTCATGACACTGATTGCGCCGAGTGTACTGACTATTGTCGTCATGCGGGTTTCGTTCCCTCATCACTTCACTGTTGGGCGGGGCGCCTTTGGCCGTTTCCAAGGCGAGGACCTTCTAGGGTGGTGGTTGTGAACAGACCAAGCCGCTCAGAGATCAGCCGCGTACTGTCCCACGCCTTGCGCCATGCTCCGGAGGAATACGGGCTGGAGCTGGACCCGGAAGGCTGGGCGCCCGTCGAGGATGTCCTTCAGGCCCTGAGACTGATGGGTCCGGGGTGGGAAGGCGTTGACCGGACTCTGCTCCAAGAGGTGGTGGACAAGGCGGCGAAAAAGCGGCACCAGATACGCGGTGGCCGGATACGTGCTGTCCATGGTCATTCCGTCAGTGTTGTGCCGGACTCCGAAACCGACGAACCCCCGCACGAGTTGTTCCACGGAACGTCCCGGGCCACCGTCAGCGCCATTCTGGAGAGCGGCATCCTGCCCATGCAGCGGCAGTCTGTCCATCTGGCCGAGACGGTGGAGCAGGCACGCCAGGTGGGACTGCGCAAGGACACCGCTCCGGTGATCCTCAGCATTGATACCGGCACCGCAGCATCCGGGGGCACTACCTTCCACCGGTCGGCCTCCGGTGTCTGGCTGGCCGCTTTCATCCCTCCTTCGGCCCTGTCGGTCCCGGCCGGCACCGCCGAATAGGGGGCCGGCAGGGTCAGCGCCAACGCGCCGGGATTCTGTCCTGCGGCGCCGTTGACTTTGCGTGCGCGGTATTCTCCGGGGCATGACTTATGACATCTTGGCCTTTGACCCGGACAGCGTGACGGACGCGGATTTTCCTATGTGATGGGAGAAACAGGTGGAGTGGTCTGAGGGTCATTCATACGACGACGCAGCCGTGACAACTCCGTCATTGAGGGCGTTTTACCGCGAGCTTATTCAAACGTTTCCGCCGATGAACGGGCACGGCTGCCCCACGGATGAAGAAATTGACGCGGATCCGGATGTGGAAGTCCGGCTGACTAATTACTCGATCGGAACGAGCGTGGTTTATGGCGCCTTTGCCTGGAGTCAAGAGTCCAGGGCGAGGCCTCTTTTCACTTCGCTGGCTGCAAAGCATGGCGTTGCCGCCGCTTTGGTCAGCGACGGCGGTGCGATCCTTCGCCCGTGAGGCGGTTCCCTCCCGCCCGCCAGAGTGCCAACTCCTCAGGGCTGGTCAGGCTCCTGAGGCCCGGAGCCCGGAACAGGCGGGCCGAAGGTCTTACCCGAAAGGGGTGCGTAGGCGTGCAGCGGTCCCGCGGCTCGAAGTCGTTCCTCCTCAGCCGCCGCTTCCTCAAACTCCTTGGCGAAAAAGCGCGCCGCGGCGGGGTTGGTGGCAGAATCGCCGCTCCGGGCCACATGATGCTCTTCAAGTCCTGATTCAAAAGTAACCGCGAAGGAATCTCCCACTTCCGCAGCCAGCCGCTTGGCCAGGTCCTTTCCGTCAGCGAGGTGTTGCCGTCCCTGGGCTCCGGAATGACTTCCGGTGTTTCCACTGTGTGAGTTCTGCGGGGAGCTGTCGTAATAACGGGTTTCCCAGGCCAGCAAGTCCTCAATTAGCTCGCGGGTCAGCAGTGAATCCTCCAGGTCCACCGGGCCGCCCGGAATCCACACCGGAGAATTAGCCCAGCCGGGAAAGAGCCGGATGACTGACGGGTCAGGACGCAGGTTTTCCATAGGTGTGCCTCCACTAAAAGGGCGGGCGGGGCATGTCCCCGCCCCCGCCGAGATGGCGGAAAGTGCCCTTCCCAGCGCTGAGAAGGGCACTTTCTGCCATCTCGCGGACAAAGGGGAAGGGGGCGCTAGAGCCCGATGTCCGCGCTTTCCAGAAGCGCGACGGCGTCCGGCTGGCCCTCGAACATCACCAGGGCCTGCTTGGTGCGGCCGTGCGCGTGCATCAGCAGCTCACCCGGCTCGCCAATGATGGCCACTGACACCGGAGCGCGCTTGGCCACATGGCGGGGACCGTCGGGCCGGACCAGGACGATGCCCAGATCCACGCCGCGGTACAGGAGGGCGGCACGCTTGATCAGGTCGGCCCACAGGGCGTCGGAGTAATCGGAATCCAGGGCGCGCGGAGCCCAGCGGTCACCGGCGCGGCGCACGTCTTCGGTGTGGATGAAGTACTCCACGAGGTTGGCGCTGTTGTCCACGGCTTTCAGGTGCATGGGGGACAGGCGCGGAGGGCCGGCGCGGAAGGCACGGACAAGCTTGTTGTAGCCCTCAACGGTGGACGCCTTGGCGGCGGTCTCTTCCATGGCCTTGCCGGTCTTGGCCGCGAACGGCTTCAGGAAAAATCCGAGGGCCGCGGCCGGGCGGTGCTCCCGCAAATAGAGGTGCGCGGCCAGGTCCTTGGTGAGCCAGCCTTCGCACAAAGTGGGTGCTTGAGGACCGGCCGCAAGCAACGTTTCGGCCAGGACTTCACGGGAGGGTTCTACAAATCGCATCACAGCTGAAACTAGCACGTTAAGCGTCATTTGGCTCGGGTGACAGGCGCAGGGAATACGGCGCAGCCGGACCTACTAGAATCGATACGATGTCTTCCTTAATTTCTTCCTCCGAATTCCCGCCGGCACCCGGCCTGGACCCCGCGATCAGCGCATCCCTGAAGCGCGACGACGCCGGCCTGGTGGCCGCCGTCGTTCAGCAGTACGACACCGGTGACGTGCTGATGCTTGGCTGGATGGACGACGAAGCCCTGCACCGCACCCTGACCACCGGCCGGGTGACCTTCTGGTCCCGCTCCCGGCAGGAATACTGGCGCAAGGGCGACACCTCCGGACATGTCCAGTGGGTCAAGTCCGTGGCGCTGGACTGCGACGGCGATGCCCTGCTGGTCCGCGTGGACCAGGTGGGCGCCGCATGCCACACCGGTACCCGCACCTGTTTTGACGGCCGGGACCTCCCGGTCCTGGCGGCCACCGAGCCACAGACGGCCGTGGAGCCCCAGACATCCATGGAGCCCCAGACATCCACTGAGCCCCAGGCCGCCGCCGACCCGCAGAGCTAGACCGCGCATCCCAGCGCTGCATCCCCCGCGCCGCCGGCACCCCGCACCGGCGCGCTGACCCGGAAAGAAACCAGACACATGCAGGATCTTGGAGTTATCCGCCCCGGCCTCGAGGAATTCCGGGCACTGGCAGCCGAGCACCGGGTGGTGCCGGTGCACCTGAGCGTGCTGGCCGACGCGCACACGCCCATCGGGATCTACCGCAAGCTCACCGCCGGCGCACCGGGAACCTTCCTGATGGAGTCCGCGGCAGCCGGCGGGGTCTGGTCCCGGTACTCCTTCATCGGTGCAGCCTCCCGCGCCACGCTGACCACGCACGACGGCGAAACCCACTGGATGGGCCAGCCGCCGGCCGGGGTACCGCTGGACGGAAACCCCGTGGAGGCCATGGCCCGCACCATAAAACTGCTGCAGACCGAACGCCTGGGTGATGTTCCCCCGTTCACCTCCGGGCTTGTCGGCTTTGTCGGCTGGGAAACCGTGCGGCACTGGGAAAAGCTGCCCAACCCGCCCGTGGATGACCTGGACCTGCCGGAACTGGCCATGAACCTGGTCTCGGACATGGCGGTCCATGACAATTCCAACGGCACCGTCATGCTGGTGGCCAACGCCATCAACAGCGACGGATCAGACGAGCGGGTGGATGAAGCCTGGCACGACGCCGTGGCCCGGCTGAACTCAATGCTGCAGCGCCTCGCCGAACCCACGCCGCAGCCCGCGTCAGTGCTGCGCGGCGGCACCGTGGACCTGGCCGCGCTCACCGGGCGCGTAAAGGAATCCTGGCCCAAGCCCGAATACACCAAAGCCGTGCAGCGCGGCAAGGAAGCCATCGTGGACGGCGAAGTCTTCCAGGTGGTCATATCCCGCCGCTTCGAAATCGAGTGCGGAGCCGAACCGCTCGAGGTTTACCGGGTGCTGCGCAACACCAACCCGAGCCCGTACATGTACCTGTTCAACTTCGAGGACTCCCGCGGCAACCCGTTCGCCGTCGTCGGCTCCTCCCCGGAGGCCCTGGTCACGGTCACCGGCAGCGAAGTGATCACCCATCCCATTGCCGGCTCGCGTCCGCGCGGCAAGGGAACCGAAGCGGACCGGGCCCTGGCCGAGGAGCTGCTGGCGGATGAAAAGGAACGCGCCGAACACCTGATGCTGGTGGATCTGGCCCGCAACGACCTCTCCAAGGTGTGCGTGCCGGGCAGCGTGGAGGTCACCCAGTTCATGGAGGTGGAGCGGTTCAGCCACATCATGCACCTGGTCTCCACCGTCGTCGGCGAACTGTCACCGCAGCGCAGCGCCTATGACGTCCTCGCCGCCACCTTCCCGGCCGGAACCCTCTCCGGCGCGCCCAAGCCCCGCGCCCTGCGCCTGCTGGACGAGCTGGAGCCGCACCGCCGCGGAATCTACGGCGGCGTTGTCGGGTACCTGGACTTCGCCGGCGACATGGACATGGCAATCGCCATCCGGTCGGCGCTGCTGCGCGACGGCAAGGCGTTTGTCCAGGCCGGCGGCGGAATCGTCGCTGACTCGGATCTGGAAGCCGAGGCCCAGGAGACGGTGAACAAGGCTGCGGCCCCGCTGCGCGCGGCCCTGATCGCCGGAAGCCTGGAAACCGTTTCCGGCGGGCCTTCCGTTCCAACCCCGGCACAGCCCAGTCTTTAATACAGCCCCACCACCAGAGCAGGAAGTACCGCAGTGAGCACACCCATGAAGAGGTGGCAGCGCAAGGGAACCGTCATTATGGCGGCGGTGCTCTTCGGCATTGCAGCCTTCGCCACCACCACGCGCACCTGGCTGAACGTCCAGCTGCCGCGGACGGCCGTCCAAACCCCGGACCTGGCCGTTTCCGGATCCGACGCCGCCACCGCGGTGACCGCCTTCGCCGTCGTGGCCATCACGGCCGGCCTGGCAGCATCCATCGCCGGCCCGGTGGCCCGCTGGATTGTCAGCGTGATCCTGCTGATCTCCGGCGTCGGCGTGGCCGCCGCCAGCTACACCGTGATCAGCGATCCCGTCCAGGGCGCCGCCGGTGCCATCGGCCAGGCGATCGGCGTCAGCGGAGCCACCGGCACCGTGGTCACGCTCACGGCACTGCCGTGGGCGGCCCTGGTGTCCGGTGTCCTGATCGCCCTCACCGGCGTCTGGCTGGCTGTTGCGAGCCGCGGCTGGAAGTCATCGCGCCGCTACGCGCCGGCGCCGGCGGCCGGCACGACGACGACGGCGGCTTCCGCCGAGGCGGCCGGCACGCCGTCCGCGGGCTCAGCGGCGAACGGCACATCCCCGGAGGCCGCGTCCGAAGCAGCAGCCTCCGCTGAAGCAGCCGCCTCGCCCGCTGATGAGGACAACGGCCCCGAGCCCATCGACGAAATCGACAGCTGGGACCGGCTGACCCGCGGAGACGACCCCACGAACTACCGCTGATCCCTGCGGGCCGCCGCCGGAACCAGCAGGAGCCAGCCCCAAGCCGGTCCGAAACCATCCGGCATCACCCGGAATCACCCGGAACCATCGGTGCCGCCGACGCGGGTACGCAATATGTGAAAGAGTTTCCGCCAGTCAATGGCAGAATGGAAACAGATTCGTTTAGAGGAGATTTACCATGGGCTCAAACGCCACCAACACCAACGTCGACATCAAGCCCGAAAACTCGGCCGAGCGTCACGCCAGCATCCACGATGAGACCATCGGCCACGGCAACACCCCCGCCGCATGGACCTGCGTCCTGATCATGATGGTCGGCGGCCTGGTGTCCAGCATCGCCTTCATCGCCGCCAGCACCCTGTGGTTCATCGTGGGCCTGGGCGTCATGGTGGTTGGCTTGATTGTTGGCTTCATTCTGCGGAAGGCCGGCTACGGCGTAGGCGGCTCGAAGCTCTCCAACAACGGTCACTAAATGAGCGTTCTGGACGACATCGTCGCCGGCGTCGCCGAAGACCTCGAGGCACGCCGGCGCACGGTTCCGCTGGAGCAGATGCAGGAGCGCGCCCGCGCGGCGGCTCCGGCACTGGACGCCTTTGCCGCACTGGGCGGCAGCGACCCCGAGCGCACGCAGCTGCGGGTCATCGCCGAGGTCAAGCGCAGCAGCCCGTCCAAGGGCGCCCTCGCCGAGATCACCGACCCGGCCGCACTGGCAGCGAGCTACGAAGCCGGCGGGGCCGCAGTGATCAGCGTGCTCACCGAGCAGCGCCGCTTTGGCGGTTCACTGGCCGATTTTGACGCCGTCCGGAAGGCCGTGAAGATCCCGCTGCTGCGCAAGGACTTCACCGTTGACGAATACCAAATCTGGGAGGCCCGCGCCCACGGCGCCGACCTGGTGCTGCTGATCGTTGCAGCCCTGGACGACGCACGGCTGAAGGATTTCCTGGCGCTTACCCATGAGCTCGGCATGAACGCGCTCGTGGAAACGCACACCGCGCAGGAAATCGAGCGTGCCGTTGCAGTGGGCGCGAAGATCATCGGCGTGAACGTGCGCAACCTGAAAACCCTGGACGTTGACCGCTCGGTGTTCGCATCGCTGGCTTCCAGCATCCCCGGCGCAGCCGTCATGGTGGCCGAATCGGGTGTCCGGGACGCCGCCGACGTCGAGCAGTACGCGTCCGTTGGCGCCAATGCCGTCCTCGTGGGCGAAGCCCTGGTGCGCCACAACGATCCCGCAGCCACCATTGCCGAGTTCATGCGAACCGGCAGCGGCGCACTGGCCGCGCGCGGGCACGGCAAAGGCTGACACAAACGCAACAATTCCCTGTCCGGGCGGCCCGCCGCCCGGACCAAAGCAGGACAGGAACCAGCCCCATGACCGGGAATCCGGAACAGTCAGGCGCAGCAGCTGCTGCACCCACGTCCACCGACACCGCCCCGACGGAAGCCGCAGAGCACGCCGCGGCGAACGCCGTCACCGAGGAGGTGGCCGACGCGTTCCTGAACACCCACGGATCGCTGCGCCATGCCCCCGGCCCGTACTTCGGCGAGTACGGCGGACGCTGGATGCCCGAATCCCTGATTGCTGCCCTGGATGAACTGGAAGACACCTTCGAGAAGGCCAAGGCCGACCCGGAGTTCCGCGCCCAGATCGCTGACCTGAACAAGAACTACTCCGGCCGCCCGTCCCTGCTCACCGAGGCCAAGCGCTTCGCCGAGCACGCCGGCGGCGTCCGGATTTTCCTCAAGCGCGAAGACCTGAACCACACCGGCTCGCACAAGATCAACAACGTGCTCGGGCAGGCCCTGCTGGCTAAGCGCATGGGCAAAACCCGCGTCATCGCCGAAACCGGAGCCGGCCAGCACGGCGTCGCCAGCGCCACCGCCGCGGCCCTGCTGGGCCTGGAATGCGTGGTGTACATGGGAGCCGAGGACTGCCGCCGGCAGGCCCTGAACGTGGCCCGGATGGAACTGCTCGGAGCCACCGTCATTCCCGTGACCCACGGATCCCAGACCCTGAAGGACGCCATTAACGAGGCGCTGCGGGACTGGGTGGCCAACGTGGACAATACCCACTACCTGCTCGGCACCGCCGCCGGAGCACACCCGTTCCCGGCCATGGTCCGCTTCTTCCACGAGGTCATCGGCGAGGAAGCCCGCGCACAGATGCTGGAACAGGCCGGCCGGCTGCCCGACGCCGTGTGCGCTTGCATCGGGGGAGGCTCCAACGCCATTGGCATCTTCCACGGCTTCCTGGACGATCCCGAGGTCAAGATCTACGGCTTCGAGGCCGGCGGCGACGGCGTGGAAACCGGCCGCCACGCGGCCACCATCACGCTGGGCCGGCCCGGCGTGCTGCACGGCGCCCGGTCCTACCTCATGCAGGACGAAGACGGCCAGACGGTGGAATCCCACTCCATTTCCGCCGGCCTGGACTATCCGGGCGTCGGGCCCGAGCACTCCTACCTCTCCGACATCGGCCGGGTGTCCTACGAACCGATCACCGACACCGAAGCCATGGACGCTTTCCAGCTGCTGTGCCGCACCGAGGGCATCATTCCGGCCATCGAATCCGCGCACGCCCTCGCCGGTGCCATCAAGGTGGGCCAGCGGCTCGCCGAGGATGCCGCCGCCGCAGGCACTGCGGACGTCTCCGACAAGATCGTGCTGGTGAACCTCTCCGGCCGGGGCGACAAGGACGTGGCCACGGCCGCCGAATGGTTCAACCTGCTGGACGAAAAGTCCGCCGAAGCCGAAATCGCCAAAGAGGGAGAACAGCTGTGAGCACCGCCGTTCACGACACGTCCGGCGCGGGAACAAACTCCCGCAGCAAGGCCGCCGCAGCCATAGACCGCGCCGCCGCCGACGGCCGCGCCGCGCTGATCGGCTACCTGCCCGCCGGCTTCCCGTCCGTCCAGGACACCATCAACGCCGGCATCGCCCTGGCGGAAAACGGCGCCGACCTCATTGAGATCGGCATCCCGTACTCCGACCCGGTCATGGACGGACACGTCATCCAGGCTGCCACCACGCAGGCACTGGCGCAGGGTTTCCGCGTCTCGGAGGTGTTCGACGTGGTCGCCGGCATCACCGCCGCCACTGACGCCGCCGTGCTGGTCATGACGTACTGGAATCCCGTGGTCCGGCTGGGTGTGGATGAATTCTCCCGCCGCCTGGCCGAGGCCGGGGGAGCGGGCCTGATCACTCCCGATCTCATCCCCGACGAAGCTTCGGAATGGATGGAGGCCTCGGACAGATACGGCCTGGACCGGGTGTTCCTGGTGGCCCCGTCCTCCACCCCCGAACGCATGAAGAGCACCGTCGCGGCCAGCCGCGGCTTTGTCTACGCCGTGTCCATCATGGGCGTCACCGGTGCCCGCAGCTCAGTGAGCACCGCGGCCAAGGATGTTGTCTCAGCAGCCCGCGCAGCCGGCGCCCAGCGCGTCTGCGTTGGCCTGGGGGTATCGAACTCCGGCCACGTCCGGGAAATCGGTGCCTACGCCGACGGCGTGATCGTCGGCACCGCACTGGTGGCCGCACTGCGCGACGGCGGAGTTCCCGCAGTCGCCGAACTCACCCGTGAACTCAGCACCGGTACCCGAAAGAGCATTTAATGAACCTGATGTCCGTGACGGCTCCGGCCAGCATTCCCAGCCCGCCCGCGGACTTCAGCAGCTTCTCGCTGGGCCCCCTCACAGTCCACACCTATGCCCTGTGCATCCTGGCCGGCATCATCCTCGCCCTGTGGATGACGTCGGTGCGGTGGAAGCGCCGCGGACTGCCCGAAGAAGCTGTCTGGGACATTGCCATCTGGGCCATTCCGTTCGGCATCATCGGCGGCCGGCTCTATCACGTGATCTCGTCCCCGGACGCCTACTTCGGCGTGAACGGGGACCTGTCCCTGATTCCGCAGATCTGGCGCGGCGGGCTCGGCATCTGGGGCGCCGTCGCGCTCGGCGCCGTGGGCGCCTGGATCGGCTGCCGGCGCGCGGGCATCAAGCTCTCCACCTTTGCCGACGTGGGCGTTCCCGGGCTTCTGCTCGCGCAGGCGGTGGGCCGCTGGGGCAACTGGTTCAACCAGGAGCTGTTCGGCAGCCCCACTGACCGGCCCTGGGGACTGGAAATTGACGCCAACAACGCCAACTTCCCGGATGGAACAGCCCCCGGAACACTGTTCCATCCCACCTTCCTGTATGAATCGCTGTGGTGCCTGGCCGGCGTCGTACTGCTGCTCGCGCTGGATAAGCGGTTCAAGCTGCGTGGCGGGCGCCTGTTCTGGCTTTATGCCGCGTACTACACCGTTGGACGGTTGTGGATCGAGATCCTGCGCATCGACGACGCCGAAATGATTACGCTCTTCGGCGTCACACAGCGGCTGAACGTCTGGACCAGCGTGGCGCTGCTCGTGTTCTCCGTCGCCATGTTCATTTACCTGACTTTCCGCGCCCGAAAAGGCGGAAATGAGTCCCTGTACCTGCCCGGACACGAACCTGCGGTGGAAACTGAAGCGTTACCGGAAGATCACAAGATCGAAACAGAACAGCGGAATTCCGTCGCGGAGTCTCCCGCGTCACAGCAGCGTGCTAATCTCGCAGAGACAAAAAACGAGGACACTGGTTCTCGCAAGCCCGGGACACCGGGTACTGCCAAGTAGCACCCCGTCGGGTCACCTCCCGGCAGGGTGCTTCCGCCACGTAGCAGTGGCCGCCCCTGAAGGGATTCCGGGAACAACCCCGGGCGCCCTTTTGGTGAATTCCTAAACACCGCGGAACGTTCTGCCTT
The DNA here is from genome assembly GCF_038405225.1 of Arthrobacter citreus. NCBI lineage: Bacteria > Bacillati > Actinomycetota > Actinomycetes > Micrococcales > Micrococcaceae > Arthrobacter > Arthrobacter citreus. The sequence goes on along the minus strand of NZ_CP151657.1, from coordinate 1,666,761 downwards.
CCGCCGTGGGGCCAGCGTTGTCCCCTCCCACCGCTCAATCAGGGGGAAGGACTTACCTCTCATGACTGATCAGTTTCCGCCCGGCGGAGCTTCCGCTGTTTCGCCGTTCACCCGCTTTGCCGGATTCCCGGCGGACACCGGGCTGTACCGCGCCGAGAATGAAAAGGACGCGTGCGGGCTGGCCGTTATCGCCACCCTGCGCGGCGAACCCGGGCACGACATCGTGGACGCCGCCCTCACCGCCCTGCGCAACCTGGAACACCGCGGCGCGGTGGGCGCTGACGAAGGAACCGGCGACGGCGCCGGCCTGCTGACCCAGGTGCCCGACGAATTCTTCCGCGCGGTCACCGCCTTTGAACTGCCCGACGCCGGCACCTACGCTGTCGGCACCGCGTTCCTGCCCACCGAGGGCCGGGAACAGGACACGGCGCGTGCCGGCGTGGAAGCCATCGCCGAATCCGAAGGACTCACCGTCCTGGGCTGGCGTGAAGTGCCGATTGTCGCGGACCTCGTGGGCGCCATGTCCCGGGCCTGCATGCCGCACTTCGTCCAGGTGTTCCTTGCCCCGGCCGACGGCGACGCCTCCGACCTGGACGCCCGCGCGTTCCGCGTCCGGAAGCGTTCCCAGAACAAGTTCGGCGTGTACTTCCCCTCGCTGTCCTCCAAGACCATGGTCTACAAAGGCATGCTCACCACCGCGCAGCTGGAGCCGTTCTATCCGGACCTCTCCGACCCCCGGTTCAAGACCCGACTGGGCATTGTCCACTCCCGGTTCTCCACGAACACTTTCCCCTCCTGGCCGCTGGCCCAGCCGTTCCGCACCATTGCGCATAACGGCGAAATCAACACGGTCAAGGGCAACCGGAACTGGATGCGCGCCCGGCAGTCCCAGCTGAAGAACCCGCTGCTGGGGGACACCCCCGAAGAGCTGTTCCCGATCTGCACCCCGGGGGCCTCGGACTCGGCGTCCTTCGATGAGGTGGCCGAGCTGCTGATGCTTTCCGGCCGCCCGATCACGCACGCGATCATGATGATGATCCCCGAGGCCTGGGAAAACCACGCCACCATGGATCCGGCACGCCGTGCCTTCTACCAGTACCACTCCATGCTCATGGAGCCCTGGGACGGGCCCGCCGCCGTGTCCTTCACCGACGGCACCCAGGTGGGCGCGGTCCTGGACCGCAACGGACTCCGTCCGGCCCGCTACTGGGTCATGGAGGACGGCCTGGTGGTTCTGGCCTCCGAGGTGGGCGTGGTGGACATTGATCCGGCCAAGGTGGTCCGCAAGGGCCGCGTTTCCCCGGGCAAGATGTTCCTGGTGGACACCGAAGCCGGCCGCCTGATTGAAGACGCCGAGATCAAGGCCGAGATGGCCGCCGCCAATCCGTGGGCCGACTGGGTCCGGGAAAACCAGGTGTCCCTGGAAGAGCTGCCTGAGCGCGAACACGTGCTGCACACCAAGGCCTCGATCAACCGGCGCCAGCGGACCTTCGGCTACACGCAGGAGGAACTGCGCATCCTGCTCGGCCCGATGGCACGTACCGGCGCCGAACCCCTGGGCGCCATGGGTTCGGACACTCCCATTGCCGTGCTGTCCCAGCGCCCGCGGCTGCTGTTCGACTACTTTGTGCAGTCCTTCGCCCAGGTCACCAACCCGCCGCTGGACGCCATCCGCGAGGAACTGGTCACCTCCATGCGCGCCTCGATTGGCCCGGTGGGCAACCTGCTGGCCACCGGCCAGGTCCGCAACCACCAGATCGCGCTGAACTTCCCGGTCATCACCAATGACCAGCTGGCCAAGATTGCCAAGCTGACCAACAATGACGGCGAGAAGATCGCACTGAAGGTGCGCGGGCTGTACCGGCCGCAGGGCGGGGAATCCGAGCTCCGGGCCCGGATCGCCGAGATCTGCGAAAAGGTCTCCGGCGCCGTCAACCGCGGCATCGAGTACATTGTGCTGTCCGACCGCGATTCCAGCGCGCAGTGGGCGCCCATCCCGTCGCTGCTGCTGCTCTCCGCCGTGCACCACCACCTGCTCAAGAGCGCCAACCGCACCAAGATCTCGCTGCTGGTGGAAGCCGGCGACGTCCGCGAGGTGCACCACGTGGCCGTGCTCATGGGCTACGGCGCCTCCGCGGTTAACCCGTACCTGGCCATGGAAAGCTGCGAGGAACTGGTCCGCAACGGCGACATCACCGGCGTCAGCCGCGAGGAGGCCGTGGCCAACCTGATCAAGGGCCTGGGCAAGGGCGTCCTGAAGATCATGTCCAAGATGGGCATCTCCACCGTGGCTTCCTACTGCGGAGCGCAGACATTCGAGGCCCTGGGCCTGGGCCAGGAGCTGGTGGACGAGTTCTTCCACGGCACGCAGTCCCAGCTTGGCGGTGTTGGCCTGGACGTCATTGCCGCCGAAGCCGCGGCCCGGCACGCCAGCGCATACCCCGACGACGAAATCGAGGATCCGCACCGGCCGCTGGAGAACGGCGGGGAGTACCAGTGGCGCCGGGAGGGCCCGCCGCACCTGTTCAACCCCGAAACCGTGTTCCGGCTTCAGCACGCCACCCGCGAACGCCGCTATGACATCTTCAAGGCGTACACCTCCGGCGTGGATGACCAGTCCAAGTCGCTGATGACCCTGCGCGGGCTGCTCGATTTCAACACCGCCGGCCGCACCCCGGTGCCGCTTGACGAGGTGGAGCCCGTTTCCAGCATCGTCAAGCGCTTCTCCACCGGCGCCATGAGCTACGGCTCCATCTCCCAGGAGGCACACGAAACCCTGGCCATCGCCATGAACCGGCTGGGCGCCAAGTCCAACACCGGCGAGGGCGGCGAGGACGTGGAACGGCTGCTGGACCCGGAGCGCCGCTCCGCCATCAAGCAGGTTGCCTCCGGACGCTTCGGGGTCACCAGCCTGTACCTGACCAACGCCGATGACATCCAGATCAAGATGGCCCAGGGCGCCAAGCCCGGCGAGGGCGGCCAGCTGATGGCGCAGAAGGTATATCCATGGGTGGCGCGGACGCGTCACTCCACGCCCGGCGTCGGGCTCATTTCCCCGCCGCCGCACCACGACATTTACTCCATTGAGGACCTCGCCCAGCTGATTTATGACCTCAAGCGCTCCAACCCCAGCGCCCGGGTCCATGTGAAGCTGGTGTCCGAGGCCGGGATCGGCACCGTGGCGGCGGGCGTGACCAAGGCCAAGGCCGACGTCGTCCTCGTCTCCGGGCACGACGGCGGCACCGGCGCATCGCCGCTGAACTCGCTCAAGCATGCCGGCGCGCCGTGGGAGCTGGGCCTGGCCGAGACCCAGCAAACGCTGATGATCAACGGCCTGCGCGACCGCGTGGTGGTGCAGGTGGACGGGCAGCTCAAAACCGGGCGCGACGTCGTCATTGCCGCGCTGCTCGGCGGCGAGGAGTTCGGTTTCGCCACCGCTCCGCTGGTGGTCTCGGGCTGCATCATGATGCGCGTGTGCCATCTGGACACCTGTCCGGTGGGCGTGGCGACGCAGAACCCTGAACTGCGGGCACGCTTCTCCGGCAAGCCGGAGTTCGTGGTGAACTTCTTCGAGTTCCTGGCCGAGGAGGTCCGCGAGATCCTCGCGGAGCTGGGCTTCCGCTCCCTCGAGGAGGCCATCGGGCACACCGAACTGCTGGACACCAAAGCGGCCATTGATCATTGGAAGGCCGACGGCCTGGATCTGGAACCCGTGCTGCGCGGTTCCGAGGTTGCAGAATCTGGTGCGCCACTGCGCAACATGGTGCCGCAGAACCATGACCTGGACTCGCACTTCGACAACAAGCTGATCGAGATGAGCGCCGACGCGCTGGCCAACCGGAACCCGGTGCGCATCACCCTGGACGTGGTGAACACCGACCGGTCCGTGGGCACCATGCTCGGCCATACCGTGACCAAGACGTTCGGCATCGACACCCTGGCCACCGACACCATCGACGTGACCCTTACCGGCCAGGCCGGTCAGTCACTGGGCGCCTTCCTGCCGGCCGGCATCACGCTGCGCCTGCTCGGCGACTCCAACGACTACGTGGGCAAGGGCCTCTCCGGCGGCCGCATCATTGTCCGCCCGGACCGCGCCAACGTCTTTGACGCAGCGCGCAACGTCATTGCCGGAAACGTGATCGGCTACGGCGCCACAAGCGGCGAAATGTTCCTGCGCGGGCAGGTGGGCGAACGCTTCCTGGTCCGTAACTCCGGAGCCACCGCCGTCGTCGAAGGCATCGGCGACCACGGCTGCGAATACATGACCGGCGGGCAAGCCCTGATCCTGGGCCCCACCGGGCGCAACTTCGGGGCCGGGATGTCCGGCGGCACCGCGTACCTGCTGGACCTGGTGCCCGAGCGCATGAACAAGGACTCCCTCGAAAAGGGCGAACTGCGCCTGGAGCCGCTGGATGCGGAGGACGCCGACATTGTCCGCGGCCTGCTGATCCGGCACGTCGAGGAGACCGAGTCCGTCCTGGCCGCTTCCCTGCTGGAAGATTTTGATGCCACTGCCCGTCGCATGACCAAAGTGCTGCCGCGCGACTACGCGGCCGTGCTGGATGCCCGCGCCTCCGCCGCCGAAGCGGGTCTTGACCCCGACGGCGCCGAGGCATGGACCCGAATCTTGGAGGTAACCGGTGGCTGACCCACGCGGATTCTTGAAAGTACGTGAACGCCAGACCCAGCCGCGCCGGCCCGTGCCCGTGCGCATCATGGACTGGAAAGAGGTCTACGAGGCCCAGGAAAAGGGCGTCCTTAAGGAACAGGCCGGACGCTGCATGGACTGCGGCATTCCGTTCTGCCATCAGGGCTGCCCGCTGGGCAACCTCATTCCGGAGTGGAATGACCTGATGTACCGGGACAAGGGCCGCGAAGCCATCGAACGGCTGCACGCCACCAACAACTTCCCGGAATTCACCGGCCGGCTGTGCCCGGCGCCGTGCGAGGCATCCTGCGTGCTGGGCATCAACCAGCCCGCGGTGACGATCAAGCAGGTTGAGGTCTCGATCATTGACCAGGCGTTCGACGAAAACTGGGTGACCCCGCACGCACCGGAGCGGCTCACGGACAAGACCATTGCCGTCGTCGGCTCCGGTCCCGCCGGCCTGGCTGCGGCCCAGCAGCTCACCCGGGCCGGACACACCGTGGCCGTGTATGAGCGCGACGACAAGATCGGCGGGCTGCTGCGCTACGGCATCCCCGATTTCAAGATGGAAAAGCTGCAGGTGGACCGCCGGCTGGACCAGATGCGCGCCGAGGGAACCCGGTTCCGCACCGGCGTCGAAGTGGGCCGGGACATCAGCTGGGAACAGCTGCGCCGCCGGTACGACGCCGTGGTGGTGGCCACAGGTGCCACCGTGCCGCGTGATTTGCCGATTCCCGGCCGGGAGCTGGACGGCGTTCATTTCGCCATGGAGTACCTCGTCCAGGCCAACCGCGTGGTGGCGGGGGAGCAGGTGCGGAACCAGATCTCCGCTGAGGGCAAGCACGTGATCATCCTCGGCGGCGGCGACACCGGCGCAGACTGCCTCGGCACGGCCCACCGCCAGCAGGCCGCCTCGGTGACCACCCTGGCCATCGGGCAGCAGCCGCCGGCCGAGCGCGCCGCGCACCAGCCGTGGCCGATGTATCCCACCCTGTTTGAAACCGCCAGCGCCCACGAGGAAGGCGGGGAACGCACGTACCTCGCCTCCACCGTCGAATTTGTCGGCGAAAACGGGAAGCTGACCGGCGTCAAGGTTGCCGAAACCGAGTTCGCGAACGGACGGCGGGTGCCCAAGGCCGGCACCGAGCGTGTGCTGCCCGCTGACCTGGTGTTCCTGTCCCTGGGATTCACCGGGCCTGAGCCGGCCGGGCTGGCCGAACAGGTGAAAACCGAGTTCGACGAGCGCTCCAACGTGGTGCGCGACGGCTACTACATGACTGCCACCCCCGGCGTGTTCGCCGCCGGTGACGCCGGCCGCGGGCAGTCGCTCATCGTGTGGGCGATTGCCGAGGGCCGGGCCTGCGCGGCCGCGGTGGACCAGTGGCTGATGGGATCCACCCGCCTGCCGGCGCCGGTAGCGCCCACGGACCGGGCCATCACGCCGCTGTAGGCCGTCGGGGAAGGGTTCTGCGCTGGTCGGCGCAGAACCCTTCCGTTGGTAGTGTTCCATTGGTACAGTGCCGGCATGACCACACAAGCGCTGCCTTCATCCACCGTCAACGCACGCTCCCTGCTGCTGCCGTACCTGCTCGCCCTGGCGGCCGTTATGCTGCTCATTCAAGTGATCATCGCCCTGACCGGGGGAGAGATCGGTGTCCTCGCCGGACTCCTCACCGCCGTTGTGGCGGCCGGGACCGCCGCCTGGCTGGGGCTGAACCGGGTCAAGCTCACGCGCATCCGGTTCGGGTTCGCCGTCGCCCATGTGATTGCCTTCCTCACCGTCACCACGTCCTTCAACGCGCACGCCGTGCTCCGGGCCATCAGCTTGGGATGGTCCGGGGGAGAGGGCGCCGTTGCCTGGGAGCTCCTGGCCACGCCGTGGTTCGGCGCAACCCTGCTCATGAGCGCGGCATGGGGAATCGGGCTGCTCCTCCATCTGGCGGGCTCCGTCCTGGGCCGCGGCTGGGAGGACTGAACATGGCCCGCCCCACCGAGGAACAGGAATGGGTCCAGTCCCGGATCGAATCCTGGGTGGAAACCTACAAAAAATCCATGCTGACCCCGGTGATCCTCAGCGCCGTCGCCGCCCGGCAGCCCGCCACCGTGGCCGGGATCGCAGCCGACGTCGCATCCGCGACCGGATGGACCATCACCGAACGCAGCCTGTACCGCACGCTCAAACGCCTCCAGGACGCCGGCTTTCTGCACGGGGCCGAGGTTGACGCCGAGCGCACCGGAGCCAAACGCAAAAACCTGTCCCTCACCGGCGTCGGGTCGCAGTTCCTGGCCGGAATCAACACCAGCCTCGTGAATCTGCCCGATCCGGACGCTTTAGGGACAACGGAGGGCGGTCACCCACTCCCGCACAGCGGATGAGAGACAAAACACGGGTCACACTTGTGGGCCGTTACGTCGTCTGCGGCCCGTCTCCATGCGGAATCGCCGCAAGGCGACTAGGCTGGAGCATATGAGACGCGCAAAAATTGTGGCCACATTTGGCCCCGCAATCGCAAGCTATGAAAACACCGTCGCTGTTCTGCGCGCCGGTGTTGACGTAGCCCGCATGAACATGAGCCATGGCGATCACGACGTGCACAAATCCGTGTACGACAACGTGCGCCGTGCCTCCGAGGAACTGGGCAAGCCCGTCGGTATTTTCGCCGACCTCCAGGGTCCCAAAATCCGACTGGGCCGCTTTGTGGACGGACCGCACTTCCTGAACAAGGGTGACGTTTTCACGATCACCATCGAGGACGTGCCGGGCACCAAGGACATCGTCTCCACCACGCACACCGGTCTGCCCAACGACGTCAGCGTGGGGGACACCCTGCTGATCGACGACGGCAAGGTTGCAGTCCGCGCCACCGCCGTGGACGACGTCAAGGTTGTCACCGAGGTCACCGTGCCCGGAGCCGTGTCGAACAACAAGGGCCTGAACCTGCCCGGCGTCGCCGTGAGCGTTCCCGCCATGAGTGACAAGGACGAGGCCGACCTCCGGTGGGCCATCCGCACCGGCGTGGACATGGTTGCCCTGTCCTTCGTCCGCAACGCCGTCGACGTGCGCCGCGTTCACGAGATCATGGACGAGGAAGGCCGCCGCGTGCCGGTCATCGCCAAGGTTGAAAAGCCGCAGGCTGTTGCCGCCATCGAGGAAATCATCGACGCCTTCGACGCCATCATGGTCGCCCGCGGCGATCTGGGCGTGGAGCTTCCGCTGGAAGACGTTCCGCTGGTGCAGAAGAACGCCATCGAGCTGGCCCGCCGCTGGGCGAAGCCGGTCATCGTGGCCACGCAGGTCCTGGAATCCATGATCGACAGCCCGCGCCCCACCCGCGCCGAGGCCTCCGACTGCGCCAACGCCGTCCTTGACGGTGCCGACGCCGTCATGCTCTCCGGCGAAACCTCAGTGGGCAAGTACCCGATCGAAACCGTGACCACCATGGCACGCATCATCGAGTCCACCGAAGAGCACGGCCTGAACCGCGTGCCGGCCTTGGGCTCCAAGCCGCGCACCCGCGGCGGTGCCATCACCCGCGCCGCGGTTGAAATCGCCGACCAGCTGGACGCGAAGTACGTGTGTACCTTCACCCAGTCCGGTGACTCGGCCCGCCGCCTGTCACGCCTCCGCCCCAAGAAGCCGGTCCTGGCCTTCACCCCGGTGGAGCAGACGTACCGCTACATGAGCCTCTTCTGGGGCATCCAGCCGATGCTCGTGGAGTTCGCCGAGAACACCGATCAGATGACGGCCCAGGTGGACCGCACGCTGTTCGAGAACAACCTCGTGGAGCTCGATGACCTGGTGGTCATCGCCGCCGGTTCGCCTCCCGGACAGGCCGGATCCACCAACTCCATCAAGGTTCACAAGGTGGGGGACATCGCCGACGCCGGTCAGCGCCTTGAGGGGCAGATGCAGGTCAAGGAGAAGGTCGGCCCGTGGCCGATCAAGGACGCCAACAAGGGCAAGGCCAAGTCCATCTAGGAACCCTTTCCCGATCCATTTCCGGGAGCTGCCCGGCCGGTTCTACCGGCCGGGCAGCTTTTTTCCTTTTTAATATCCACTCCCATCCATTCATATCCAGTTTCTCGGATATACGCCCGGCCCTGTGCACCTCACCAAACTGCACCCCAAAAAACAGCATGGACGGAGGAGTGCCACCCTGCCGATCCGGACATCTCACCTTTTATGGGTGAGGCGCCCGGGCCTGTGCCAACTCCATACTGGTGATGCAGCGTGCGGCCACGCCGCCGCCACACACAGGAAGTAGGGCCTGGCATGGACTTTTGGGACGACTTTTGGAGCATCATCTGGTGGGTTTTTGCCGCCACGGTTTTCTTTGCGTACCTCATGGCCCTGTTTGCGGTCATTAGTGACCTGTTTCGGGACCGCGGAATGAGCGGTTGGGGAAAGGCCGTCTGGCTGATTTTCCTGCTGTTCTTTCCCGTCCTCACCGTCCTCGTCTATCTCATTGCGCGCGGCAGGGGCATGAATGAGCGGGCGCAGGAGGACGCGCAGGCGAGCCGGGAATCGACTGAAGCGTACATTCGCCGCGTCGCCGGGAACAGCCCCAGTGATGAGATCGCCAAAGCCAAGGACCTTCTTGACGCCGGAGCCATCACGCCGGACGAATTCCAGGCCATCAAGAGCAGGACTGTCCCGGTATAGGCCAGGTGCCGGGGTACGGAGGAGATAAGGGCCGGTGCTGCATAAACCAACCGAACCCACAATTGAAGCCGCGCAGCGGCAAAGTGCCGCATCGCTGCCGTACGCGGATACCACCGATCAGGAGAATGCCGGGCGTGGCTTCATCGCAGCCCTGAACCCCGGCATCGTCCATGCACAGGACGGGCGGGTCGTGTGGGACAGCGACGAGTACGGATTCCTGGCCGGGGATTCCCCGGCCTCAGTCCATCCCAGCTTGTGGCGCCAGTCCGGTCTGGTGGCCAAGCAGGGCCTGTTCGAGGTTGTGCCGGGCATTTACCAGGTTCGCGGACTGGATCTCTCCAACATCACGTTTGTCGAGGGAGACACCGGCGTCATCGTTATTGATCCGCTCATCTCCACCGAGACAGCTGCCGCAGCCCTCGGACTGTACCGGGCGCACCGGGGGGACCGTGCCGTGACGGCGGTGATCTACACGCACAGCCACATTGACCACTTTGGCGGCGTCTTTGGAGTCGCCAGCCAGGCCGAGGTGGACGACGGCCGGATAACGGTCATCGCCCCGGAGGGCTTTGTGCACCATGCCGTGTCTGAAAATGTCTTTGCCGGAACGGCGATGGCCCGGCGCGCGGGATACATGTACGGTGCCTCGCTTCAAGCCGGTCCGCAGTCCAGGGTGGGGGCGGGGCTGGGCCAGACGACGTCCACCGGGGAAGTGGGTCTCATAGCGCCCACTCTGGAAATTACGGAGACCGGCGAACGGCACACTGTCGACGGCGTCGACATTGAATTCCAGATGGCACCGGGAACCGAAGCACCGGCGGAAATGCACTTCTACTTTCCGCGCTTCCGGGCGTTGTGCATGGCGGAAAACGCCACCCACACCCAGCACAATCTGCTGACCCTCCGCGGTGCACCTGTTCGTGACCCCCATGCCTGGGCCGGCTACATCACGGAGGCGCTCGTTGTATTCGGCGGGCGGTCCGACGTCGTCTTCGCCTCGCATCATTGGCCCACCTGGGGGCAGGAGGAAATCGCCTCCTTCCTTTCCCTGCACCGGGATCTGTATGCATATCTGCACGATCAGACACTGCGCTACATCAACCAGGGCTACACCGGCACTGAAATTGCGGAGCTCATCGAGTTGCCGCCGGCCCTGCGGAATGCCTGGCATGCCCGCGGGTACTACGGATCCGTCAGCCACAACGTGAAAGCTGTTTATCAGCGCTACATGGGATGGTTTGACGGAAATCCGGGCCGGCTGTGGCCGCATCCTCCCGCCGAGCTTGCGGCCCGGTATGTCCGTGCCATGGGCGGGTTGGACCGTGTGCTCGACGCCGCACGGACAGCCTTTCACGACGGCGACTACCGGTGGGCGGCAACGCTGCTGGATCATGCCGTCTTTACCGATCCGGACCATCCGCAGGCCCGGGAACTGTACGCCGATACGCTGGAACAGCTGGGGTACGGCGCGGAAAACGGCACCTGGCGGAACTTCTTCCTCTCCGGTGCCGCGGAGCTGCGGACAGGAAACTTCGGGACTCCGAGCGTTGCGTCCTCGTCGGCGGTCCTCGCGCAGCTGACTCCCGAGCAGCTTTTCGAGTCGCTCGCCATCTCGGTGGACGGACCGGCGGCCTGGGACCTGGAGCTGTCGGTGAACGTGGTGTTTACGGACCTGGATACCGTCCACCATCTCAGCCTGCGCAACGGCGTCCTCATTCACCGGGAGGTGGCGGGGGAGCCGGCCGATACTGACATCCGGCTCAGCAAGCCGAGGCTGCTCGCCATGCTCGGCGGGGACACCAGCTCACCGGGACTGGAGATCACCGGCAGCGAAGCGGTCCTGCCGGCGCTGCTGAATGTCCTCACGGCCGGCAATCCGGCTTTCAACATCGTCACCCCTTAAGGGCGCTGCGTCGTTCTCCGGGAGTTCCCGGGCCGTCCCCGGAGGGGGTTCCCGGGCCGCCCCGGAGGGGGGAGCCGAGCTTTTACATGCTGGGTGCAGCTCACTGTCGGCTACGGTGGGGCGTAAAGGACCTACTCCGAATAGCTGCAGGCTCGACGGAAGGACAAATGAATTGGGTGTTATCGCAGGCTGGACCTTGACCGTGTTCCTCTTGATTCTCGTGATTGCCGCGGTGGTCTTCGGGATCGTCTACGTCGCGCGAAAAGGTGTGCCGCAGCGCGTTGTCAGGCGCACGGCACGCCGCAGGGAATGAACTGAGGTTCAAAGCCCCGGCTATGGCCGGGGTTTTGTCCTGTCCAGCCAGATTCGGGCGGACTAGAGGAGGCCCTGTTCAACGGCCTTTTCCACTGCCGCTGTACGGTTTCGAACGCCGAGCTTTTGGTAGAGGACCCGCAGGTGAGTCTTCACAGTGTTGGGGCTGACACGCTGGCGGGCGGCTATATCCCTGATGGTCTGATGGTGCGGCAGCTCCTGGAGAATCTCCTGTTCCTTCGGGGTGAGGGGGTCCGCAGCCGCCGGGGGAGAGGCGCCCACCGGAGCCGCGCCAAGCGCCCGGGCATATCCTGCAAGGTCCTGCCGGCGGAATTCGGTGCGCAGGTACCTCAGCAGGACCGGATGGAACACATACACGGGTGTTCCCCCGGCCATGGACCGGCTCAACAAACCTGTCTGCCGCTCCAAATGGTTCAGCAACCAACCGGCGTCTCCCCGCTGCGTGAGCCGGACTGCAAGCGGAACGGTCACCGCGTCAGCCACGCAGAGACTGAGCAGAAAGCCGAAGTAGGTCGCCGGCAGCAAATCCAGAATCTCCGCGACGAGATAGTCGGCGGCGGCCCGGTGCCCGGGCTCGAAATCCAACAGAAGGGGTGTGGCTGCCCGGGGGAGGAGTCCGGCCAGCAGGGTAAGTGCAGCCGCCCACCCGCCGGTGCGCCGCTGGATGGTTTCAATGTCCGGCGGCGACAGGCGAAGGCCGCGGAGAGCGAGGAAATCTGCTGTCTCGGCCGGAGTGAAGGCCAGGTCGGTGGTGCCGTACGCGGCGCCGTTCTCGGGGGTGCCGGCGAACAGGGGGCTGCCGTTAACGTCTGGCGGGTGCCGCCCGGTGAGGACAAAACGCACGTGCCGCGGCCGGGATTCGATGAGTTGGGCCAGCCACTGAATGTCGCCGGGATCGTTCAGGTGGTGGACGTCGTCAAGAAGCAGGTTTAATTGTCCTCCGCCTGCGCTTGGGGAACCGACAGGGCCTCTGGCGGCGGCAACCGAGTCCCGGGTCATGGCGGCCAGCCGGTGACGCAGGGTTCCGGCCGCCGGCAGGCTGATCCAAGCTGCGGCTTCGCCGGCGGCTTTCAGCTCGGCAGCCCACTGGGCCAGAAGAGTTGTTTTCCCCGAGCCGGCACAGGACCAGATCAGAGTGGTGCCGGTGCCGGGGGCCATTGCCAGCCGTGGCCGGGACAGCGCAACACCCGGGATAGGAGGTGCAGCAAGGAAATGCGGACTGGCAGCCATGGTTCCTCCTCGGGGCTCCGCGGAGGGCCCGGACTCTTTGCCCTGGGGATCCGGCAGCTCCGACTTGTGGCACCGATAGTTCCTGCCACCAATATAGGGCGGGGCGGGTCCGGGCTGATAGGTTCCACCGGCGTTGCCGGCGTCCCGGGGCGGAACCGGCGAATCAGCGGGCGGACCACCAAACGAGAGGAAAAACAAAAACGGTCCTGCCCGGCGTCGGGCAAGACCGTTTGCTTTTCTCTTTACTTTAGGAGTGCGGCGGAAGCCTAGTTGACCTGGTTGATGATGGTCTCGGCAACTTCACGCATGCTCAGGCGGCGGTCCATGGAGGTCTTCTGGATCCAGCGGAAGGCCTCAGGCTCGGTCAGGCCCATCTTGGTGGTCAGCAGCGACTTGGCCCGCTCCACCAGCTTGCGGGTGGCGAACTGTTCCTTCAGGTCGCTGACCTCTTCCTCGAGCGCCTTGATTTCCTCATGGCGGGAGAGGGCAATCTCGATGGCCGGGATCAGGTCCGCCGGGGTGAAGGGCTTGACCACGTAGGCCATGGCGCCGGCTTCGCGGGCACGCTCCACCAGTTCCTTCTGGCTGAACGCGGTCAGCAGAACCACGGGTGCGATGCGGGCCTTGACGATCTGCTCGGCGGCGGTGATGCCATCCATGACCGGCATCTTGACGTCCATCAGGACGAGGTCCGGCTTGAGCTCGGTGGCCAGCTGGACGGCCTTCTCGCCATTGTCGGCCTCGCCGACGACGTCGTATCCCTCACCGGTGAGGATTTCCACGATGTCGAGGCGGATCAGCGTCTCGTCTTCGGCGACGATGACGCGCCGCGCCGGTGTATTGGAGGGGGCGGGCTCGGTTGACTCAGACACAGGTGCTCCTCAGAATGCGGTTGGACTGCCGTGTGCGAACTGACAGTTCACAGAAATAGCCTATCCGCATGTAGAGTAGATTCGCGCCCAACACGGATTGTGAACTTTGTGATTCACGCCGCAGGGCCGGCCCGAATGGCGGAATTGGCAGACGCGCTGCACTCAAAATGCAGTATCGAGAGGTGTGTGGGTTCGAGTCCCACTTCGGGCACCTTTGTGTGATGAGTCGAGACATTGTTTCCGCATGAGTCGCTGCATAGGCAACACCCCGGTTTTTACCGGGGTGTTTTCTTTTTCCCTGTTTGGCCTCTATGCCGGCATCAGAGCGCGGGTCGGCCGCCGTCGCCGGCACCCCCGTACACGGGTTCCCACTCTTTGGTGCTGGTGGGGCTCATGAGGTCCCGCTGGTCACATTGGTGCACAAAGGGCGGGAAGGAGTGCGCGGGTCGGCCGCCCTCGCCAGCTGGCCGTACACGGGTTCCCGCTCTTCGGTGCTGGTGGGGCTCATGAGGTCCCCCTGGTCACGTTGGTGCACAAAGGAAATGCTGGCTTTCGCGGAACTGGTCCGGGGCCGGCGCGAAAACCCGTGCCCGCCGGAGGATTCAGTGGCTGCGTCCCAGGCCGCCGACGCCGCCCAGCTGTCCCTGCTGACCGGCGTACCGGTGAAAGTGGACCCCTGAGCTCACTTCAAACGGTCAAACGCTTCCAACAGCCGGGTGACCGAACCGCCCAGATTCCATTCCTTGCCCAGCTTCTCCAGCTCGGCCCGCGCGTCTCCGGTAATCGGGCGCAGCTCGGCCCCGGCGTCGTCGGGCGTTGGCAGGTCCAGGTCGCGGACCACCCGGACAACGGTCGGGGCCACCGCCAGATAGTCGGCTGCCGCAGTGAGCTTCACCCGCATCGAAGCGGACAACCCGCTCTTCGGATCCTCCGAGGCCGCCAGCAGCGACTCGAGCGAACCGTACTCGCCCAGCAGCGATGCCGCCGTCTTTTCGCCAATCCCGGAGACGCCGGGCAAACCGTCGGAGGCATCTCCGCGCAGCGTGGCATAGTCCGCGTACTGCACCGGCAGCACCCGGTACTTCTCGACAATGGACGCCTCGGTCAGCACATCCAGGTTCTTCATGCCGCGGGCGGTGTAAATCACGCGCACGTTCCGGTTGTCGTCGATCAGCTGGAACAGGTCCCGGTCACCGGTTACCACGTCCACCGGCAGGTCCGCGGAGCTGGCGTACGTGCCGATCACGTCGTCGGCCTCATGTTCCGGAGCGCCGACGACGGCGATGCCGGCCAGTTCCAGCGTGCGCAGGATCATCGGGATCTGCGCCTCCAGCGGATCCGGGACCACCTCGACGTCGGGCCCGGCCTCCACCACCTCGGCGACCCGGTGTGTTTTGTAGGTGGGGAGCAGGTCCACCCGCCACTGGGGCCGCCAGTCATCGTCCCAGCAGGCGATCAGATGAGTGGCCTCGTAGTCGGTGGTGAGCCGGGCAATCATGTCCAGCAGGCCGCGCACGGCGTTGACCGGGGTGCCGTCGCTGCGGCGGATCGTATCGGGAACGCCGTAGAAGGCGCGGAAGTACAGGGACGCGGTATCGAGCAGCATCAAGCGCGGGGGCATACGCCGATCCTTGCATGAATTGTCCGGCGCGGGGAGGAGGCGGTGGGGGCCGGTAAGTCGCAGTTGGGCCCAGTTGTTCGCAGCGGGGGAGGAGGTCGCCTAGGCTGGCCGGGAACGTCTGCGCCGCCGTCGGGAAGGACCCTTTTGATCACCAGCGCTGGAATCCTGCTGTACCGGCGCTCTGGCGCCGGACTGGACGTGTGGATCGGGCACATGGGCGGGCCGTTTTGGGCCCGGAAGGATACCCACGCCTGGTCGATTCCCAAGGGGGAGTACCTGGAGGGCGAGGAGCCCCTGGCTGCGGCCCTGCGCGAGTTCGGCGAGGAAATGGGCTCGCCGGCGCCCGACGCCGAGTACAGCCTGCTGGGCACCTTCCGGCAGTCCTCGAAAAAGTCGATTACCGTGTTTGCCGCTGAGGCCGGGTTCGCGCCGGACCGGATCTACAGCAACACCTTTGCACTGGAGTGGCCGCCGGGCTCGGGCAAAGTGCGGGAGTACCCGGAGATTGACGACGCCGGGTGGTTCCCCGAGTCCGTGGCCCGCACCAAGCTGGTCAAGGGACAGGTGCAGGTCCTGGATGCGCTGATGCGCAGCCTCGGCGGGCCTGCGGCAGGGATCTGAAAAAGTTGGCAACCGGAAGGACGCAACCATGAAAATCGGGATCATCGGAGCGGGAGGCGTCGGAGCATACTTCGCCGCTGCCCTGTCACAGGCAGGTCATGACGTCCATCTCCTCGTGACACCCCGCCACCTGGCACCCCTAAGGCAGAACGGAATCCGTCTCACCACCGGTGAGGGGCGGGACGAGCTGATTCCTGTCGCAGGTGTATCCACGGATGCTTCCGTCATTGGGCCGTGCGATGCCGTCATCGTCGCCTGCAAGGCGGGCTCCGTGGAAGAGGTCCTGGCGGCAGCCCTGCCACTTCTGGGCTCGGACACGCCGGTCCTGCCCCTGCAAAACGGGGTCACGGCGGCCGAACAGATCGCTGCCGCCGCCGGTCCCGGGCATGCCTTAGGCGGGCTGTGCATGATCATCTCTTACCTGGTCGAACCAGGTCATGTGCACCATGTCGGGGGCCAACCCGCCGTCACCCTCGGCGAACTCGACGGCACACCCACCGCCCGCACCCGGGAGCTCGCTGACGCACTAACCTCCGCCGGTATTACGGCTCGGATCTCGGGTGATATCACCACGGACCTGTGGCGGAAGTTCATGCTCATCACCTCCTACGGAGGCGTTGGCGCACTCTGCCGCAAGAACGTCGGCGAAACCCGCAGCCACCCGCCCACCCGGGCGCTGGTCGAGGACGCCATGCGTGAAGTCGCCGCCGTCGGGGCCGCTGCCGGCGCAAACCTCACCCATGACGATGTGGACTTCACCATGGGCCAGTACGACGCATTCACCCCCGACAGCACGGCATCCATGCAGCGCGATCTCATCGCAGGACGTCCCTCCGAACTCGAGGAACAAAACGGCGCGGTCGTCCGGATCGCAGCCGAGCACGGCGTGCCGGTTCCCATCAACAGCACGATCTATCGTGCGCTCAGCATTCTGGACGCCCCACTCATTCCGTAAGCTCCTGCTCACTGGTCTCGGCTGTATCGGGCAGCCAGCTTCGAAGCAACATCCAGATGCTTTCGTCCTGCCCTGATTCGGCAAGGGCGTCGCGGGTAGAGCCCATCCTTGGCTTTTGAGAATGGTTCTCATATAGTGAGGGCATGCATCTCATTATCCTCACGTCCCTTGACGTGCTTAGCCGGAACACTGCCGCGTCCCTGGTGGCGGATGAGTTCCCTCATGTTCCGGTGGTTCTCCATGATCTATTGGACGGCGGTGTGGTGATGCGCCGGATTCATTCTGACGATCAGCTCATCGAGCGTGAGTCGACGGTACTGGAGCATGGCTGCTTAAGCTGCACCGTCCGCTTCGACCTCGCCCCGGCCCTTTTGCGTCTGGCGGCCGCGGGGGAGACCAGAGCCATTGTTGGTCTTCCGCCGGGTACCACTGCGGAAAACGCCATCGACGGATTACGCGCGGTCGCCCCGGGCGTGTTCACCGTGGATACAGTGGCTCTCGCGGCAAGGCCCGAGGATATTGAGGACCAGTTGTGGGATCACCACACGTTGTTTGGTGCGGGTTACACGGCAGTGCCGGAGGATTCACGAACGCCAGGTGAATTCCTGATGGGAGAGCTGCTTTTCGCGGATACGATCCTGACAACCAGCAGCGAGTTGATATGTGATGACGCAGCCTTGTCGGCGCGCGGTCAGCAACTCCTGCGCGAGTTGGCTCCACATGCCCGCCTGGTGCCCAGTGACGGTCTTGACGCCGCAGCACTAGGCTCACACAGCTGCGAACAGGCGCGTAACCGGAACCTTCCCGGAGCGGTTTTCACGCCGACCCTGTCGTCGCAGCCGTTCCGCACAGTCGAACATCGAGTCAGCCGCCCGTTACATCCGGAGCGGTTCCAAACTGCCTTAGGTGCCATCTCTGTGGGGTGTTGCTTTGTTCGCGGCAGCGCCTGGATCGCGGGAATGTTGGACTTGCGGGTGGCTGTGCACGGGGTCGGCCCCCGTATTTCTTTGGGGGACGGCGGAGCGTGGGGTGCGGAACCCCCGCAAGACGAACTGTGCCGGGGCACCCATTTGGCCCTTACCGGTGATGACCTCGACGACGACGACATTGCTGGTCTACTCGATGCCTGCGCCCTGACTGATGAGGAACTGGAATCCGCACGCATCACCTTCCCAGCCCCCTTTGCCCCCGAGCACCACTAACAACAACTCATAAGGAGCATCATGAAAGTACGTAACTCACTGCGGTCCCTGAAGAAGATTCCCGGCGCCCAGGTTGTGCGTCGTCGAGGGAAGACCTTCGTCATCAACAAGAAGAACCCTCGAATGAAGGCCCGCCAGGGTTAAGGGCGGCCGCGATGAGGAGACAACCCCGGACCAGCCAAACCCGCTCCGGCACTTCCCCCGGCCGTGCTCCGGGTGAAGATCGGGGGAAGAGGCAATGAACGGGTCCGCGGGTGTTGTCGTTGCGATGTGCACCGGCCACCGCTGTGCTGCGCTAACCCGGTCCCTGGACGACGGCGGACTGCCGGGGGCCGTGGCGCGGTCACCGGGCGCGGTCCTGATCTCTGCACCCTGCTTGCAGCAGTGCGCTCACGGCGCTGTTGGGGCTGTCGCGATTCGTGCTGAAAGGGCTGGGTCCACCGGCCGGTCCGTCTGGTTGGGCGGGCTCGACGGTGAAGGGCGCCTGCAGGACCTGGGTCACTGGGTCGAACACTGGCGCCCCGATGCGAAGGAAGCCAACACGCTGCCGGAGACCCTCCATGACGCTCTGATCGGGTACGGACCGCCCATCACCCTGACACCGGCGGGGTCATAACGTGTCGACCCCGTAATGCGCGGAGGTGAGCAGCCTGTCCCCGTGATGGTCCTCAGGGGGGTGGCATTGATGGCCACTACGGCGAGCGAGAAGATCTGGTGCTCGCCGTAGTGGCCATCGTCATTGGCGCCGCGGTGCCCGTCATGGACGGATGGCTGCCGTGCTGCAGGGCCTTCCGCAGCAGCGGGTGTCACCAATGCGTCACGTAGTTGCTAATGAGATCCATTTGCATTTAGGTTGTAGCCATGTCGATTTCTAAACCACCACTTGCACTGTCCACGGCCATTGCCGCGGCACTTCTTATATCCGCATGTTCCTCAACTGCTTCGGGGGATTCGAGCGGCTCCACACCGTCGGCTTCGGGCTCCGGCTCCGCGGCAGCCGACGGGCATCACACCGAAGGCGAAGGTCAAACTGAGGTTGCGGCGCTGGCGCCCCGCGCCGTTCTGACGTACGACGGCGGCATGATGACTGTTGACACCGAATCCGGTGAGGTCCTTGCCACCACCGAGATGGACGGCTTCCTGCGCGTCAACAACGCCGGAGACGGCCGGCACGTCATGGTCAGCTCCACCGGGGGATTCAGCCTCTTCGATTCGGGACTGATTGTTCAGGGTCATGGGGACCACAACCACTACTTCGAGAGCGCACCGACCCTCACCGAGGAAACCGTCGAGGCTCCCGAGCCTGGCCACGTAGTGGTCCATGACGGCAAAACCGCCCTATTCTCTGACGGAACCGGCGCTATCACGGTGATGGATTCCGAAGCCATCAACGACGGCGAAATCAGCGACGACGAGATCGAGGAATACTCCACCGACAGCGCTCACCACGGTGTGGCCGTTCCTCTGGCCAGCGGGGATCTTCTCCTCACGCAAGGCACTGCTGACGCCCGCAACACCGTTCAGGTGCAGTCCCCGGAAGGTGATGTGATCGCCGAAACCACGGACTGCCCCGGCGTCCACGGGGAAGCCGCCGCCGCACCCACGGCTGAGGGCGACGTGGTCGCGCTCGGCTGCGAGAACGGACCTGTCGTCTTCCGGGACGGCGAGTTCCACAAGGTCACTGTCGAAGAGGACTACCAGCGCTCGGGCAACCTGTTCGGTCACCACGCATCATCGATCATCCTCGGCGACTACAAGGTGGACGCCGATGCTGAGAAGGAACGCCCCACGAGGATCGGCCTGTTTGATACCCTCTCTGACTCGGTCACCACCGTGGATCTCGGGTCCGCCTACTGGTTCCGCTCACTCGCACGCGGCGCCGACGGTGAAGCCCTGGTCCTGACCTACGACGGACAGCTCAACGTCCTCGATGAAGAGACCGGCGAAATGATTCACGAGATCGATGTAGTCGACGCGTGGGAAGAGCCGGACGAATGGCAGTCACCGGGCCCGATCGTCAAGGTCGGCGCGGACGGATTCGCCTACGTGACTGATGCCGCTGCCCAGAAGCTCCACGTCATCGACATTGAAGCCGGCACTGTCCTGGATAGCTTCGACCTGCCTGAGACACCGACCGAGCTCGTTGTTGTCACCGGCGACCCGGAGTCATCACGCCACGAGGACCACGAGGGTCACGATCACGGGGACCACGAAGGCCATGAGGGTCACGATCACGAGAACGAAGAGCACAAGGGATAGAACCTTGAGCCGTGTCCAGAGCCGGGATTCACGCTGAGTCCTGCTGATCCCGCAACACTTTCCCGGCGGTCTCGGTTCACCCGAGACCGCCGGGTTCCGCTTTTACTATCACGATGAGGATACCAATGACGGCCTTACTGCGTCGCTCACTAGTTCTACCCGCTGCAGTACTTACCTTGGCTCTTTCCGCCTGCGGCTCGAGCGGGGGCACCGCTGACGGCAGCGGCAGTGAAACAGCTGTGAAAGCGTTAGCTTCTTTTTACCCCCTGCAATTTGTCATGCAGACCGTCGGAGGGGACGCCGTCGACGTCGGCTCGGTAACGCCTCCGGGCGCGGAGCCGCACAACCTTGAGCTCTCCCCGGCCATGGTGAGCGATCTGGCTGAAGCGTCGGTGGTGGTGTATTCGTCCGGCTTCCAGCCTGCCGTTGATGAGGCAATCGAAGAGACCAATCCGGACCACGCCATCGATGTTGCCGAATCAGTGAATCTGCAGAACGCCGACGGATCCAGTCTCAGCGAAGGGGCGGGTAACGCCTCGGCTGATCCTCATTTCTGGCTTGACCCCACCCGGTTGGCGGCAGTTGCTGAGCAAGTTGAAGTGACCCTCAGCGAGATTGACCCCGACAACGCGGCGACGTACGAAGCCAACGCGGACCAACTCATTCAGGAACTTTCAGCCCTGGATGAAGACTATGCCGCGGGTCTGGCCACGTGTGAGCGGGACACCATTGTCGTCTCGCACGAAGCCTACGGATATCTGGTCACACGGTACGGCCTGCAGCAGATGGGCATTGCGGGAATCGATCCCGAATCCGAGCCTGCCCCTGCGCGAGTGGCGAAGATCCAGCGGGTCATCGAAGGTGAAGATGTCTCAACGATCTTTACCGAATCGCTGGTAAACCCTAAGGTCGCCGAAACCATAGCCGCTGACCTGGGGATCCGGACCGCGGTGCTGGATCCGCTGGAAACCTTGGCTGATCCCAATACCGACTACCTCTCGGTGATGCGCTCCAACCTGGCCGCCTTACAGGAGGCGCTCGGCTGTGAATAGTCAGACTACGGCTGCACCAGCGGTCCTCCTCGAAGATCTTTCTGTCGACCTCGGGGCTGGTGCAATCCTCAGCGGAATTAATCTGCAGGTAGCCCGCGGTGAGACAGTGGCACTCCTGGGCGCTAATGGTTCGGGTAAGACCACCTTGGTGAAGGCGCTGATGGGTTTGGTCCCGCTCAGCTCCGGGAGGGCGGTCCTGTACGGCTCCGATGTCTCGGCCCGGAGCACGGTCCCGTGGTCACGTATCGGATACGTGCCTCAGCGCGTCAACTCAAGTCCTTCGATGTCAGCAACGGCCGAAGAGGTCGTCATGTCCGGGTTGCTCAGCGGTCGGCGCCTGCGCCCGGGACCGGGGAGCCGGGACCGAGTGCGGAATGCCCTCGCGGAGGTGGGTCTTGCCGAGCGTGCAGACGAGAGCGTGCACTTGTTCTCGGGCGGCCAGCAGCAGCGTGTCCTGATCGCCAGGGCCCTGATCCGTGAGCCGGGCCTGCTGATCGTTGATGAACCACTATCAGGCATCGATCGGGCGTCCAAAGCTGCGCTGGCTGCCAGTCTGCAACGACTACGCGGCGCCGGAACAACCATCGTGGTGGTACTGCACGAGCTGGCCGAACTGGGCAGCATGATTGAGCGTGCCGTGGTCCTTGAGCAGGGGAAAGTACTCCAGGACGGCCCGCTGGCAGGGATGCATCAATGAGCGCGGAATTCTGGGATACGTTCGTGGCCATGCTCGCAAGCCCGCTCATGCAACGCGCGCTGATAATTGCTGTGCTGGTCGGAACAACGGCACCGGTGATTGGGACCTACCTGGTGCAACGCAAGCTGGCCCTCCTCGGCGATGGCATTGGGCATGTTGCGCTCGTAGGGGTCGCAATGGGCTGGCTGGTCGGCGCGGCCGCGGGCAGCGCATCGGTGGACGCTTGGGCCATACCTGGGGCGATCTGCGCCTCCGTCGCTGGAGCTCTCATGATCGAATACGTCCGAGAGAAGGGCAAAAGCAGTGCCGACGTGGCCCTTGCCCTTTTGTTCTACGGCGGAATCGCCGGCGGTGTGCTCATCATCGGCCTTGCCGGGGGGACCTCAGCCAACCTCACCGGGTACCTCTTCGGCTCCATTTCCACGGTGGATCAGCTCGATGTCTGGTTGACCGTGGGCCTTTCAGCGCTCATCCTGGGCGTCGGTCTGGGACTTCGGCCGGCACTCTTCGCCCTCTGCCACGATGAGGAATTCGCCCGGGCAAGCGGGCTCCCCGTCCGGGCCCTGAACATTCTTGTCGCTGTCACTGCAGCGCTGACTGTCGCAATTTCCATGCGGGTGGTGGGAGTGCTCCTGGTGTCGGCGCTCATGATCGTACCGGTCGCAGTCGCGCAACTGATCGCGACCTCATTCCGGCACACGATGGTATTTGCCATGGGTATCGGCGGGACCGTCTGCGTTATCGGACTATCCATCACTTACTTCCACCCACTGTCCCCAGGCGCCACGATCACCATGATCTCGATTGCGCTCTACGCGGCTCTCGCAGTGTTGCGGCCTGTCCTTCGGCCCTTCCACAGCCGCGCGAAGCCACACGGAACGGGAGGAAGCCCACCTATCGAGGAAGGAAGGATGAGCGATGCGCAATACCCGGCGGCGCACAGCACTGATGGAACTGCTGGAAAGTAGTGGCCGTTTCCAGTGCGCCCGAGAGCTTCACGCAACCCTGTCCAGGCAGGGTGAACCGCTGGCGCTTTCCACGGTCTACCGCGCGCTGCAGCAGTTCGTTGAGAGCGGCGATGTTGACGTATTCCACTCGCCGGACGGCGAAACCCGCTACCGCCGGTGCGGTCGAACGGACCATCACGGCCACTTGATCTGCCGCATCTGTGGGAAAGCGGAGGAGCTGGGGGTAGCCGCAGTCGATATTGATATATGGGCTGCTGAGCTCAGCCGGGACCGCGGCTTCAAGAATATTTCCCATGTCACTGAGATAGCCGGAACCTGCGCGGATTGCGAGTCGCACTAGTTGCAAACCTGTCGCCTGGAAGGTCTCCCGGTAGCGTCGTTAGGCGTCACACGAGGGGGTATTTAGAAAACTCAATCCCCTTGAACTTTATAAATTGCTGTGCGAGGGTTCAGGGATGAAACCTAACGCCCCGCACGTGAGAACGACGGACCGCTTACCTCTCGGTGCTTCCTACTGGAAGCTTTGGACGTCAACGGGGCTCTCCAACCTCGCGGATGGGGTGTTTAAGATTGCGTTACCGCTCATGGCGATTCAGCTCACGCAGTCTCCGACGCTGATCGCCGGACTCACCGTTGCCGCAACCCTTCCGTGGCTTTTCTTCGCATTGACCGCCGGAGCACTGGCAGACCGGGTTGATCGACGGAAGCTCATGCTGTGGGCCAACCTGAGCCGGGCTGTCCTGCCCGCTTTGCTGATAGCGGTGATCCTTCTCGACCTCGGGTCCATCTGGGCCCTGTATGTTGTCGCTTTGACGGTGGGGGTGGCGGAAACCCTGTACGACACCTCGGCGCAATCGATCCTGCCCCAAATCGTGAACAAAGGTCAGCTTTCACGCGCCAATGGACGGCTCTACGCAGCTGAACTCACAGCCAATCAGTTCATCGGCCCTCCGCTCGGTGGGCTGCTGATAGGTGTGGGTGTAGCAGCGGGTTTTGCTGTCCCGGCGGCGCTGTGGCTGGCAGCGGTGGGCGGCCTGCTCCTGTTGCCCGGCGGCTTTCGAGTGGAACGAGAACAGAAGACGACACTGCGGTTCGACATCAAGGAGGGCCTGCGGTTTCTCTGGAATCAGAAAATTCTTCGCACACTCGCAGTCATGACCGGCGTCGTTAACTTTGCGTCCAGCGCTGCCTTCGCTGTCCTCGTTCTGTTCGCCGTCGGGCCTGGTTCAGAAATGGGGCTATCCGAAGTTGGTTTCGGCATACTGCTGACGACCTCCGCCGTCGGTGCCTTTATCGGCTCGTTCATCTCTGAATCAGTGGAGGCGAAACTGGGCCGGTCCAAATCCCTGGCGCTGAGCATCCTGGGCTGCGCACTGTTCGTCGGGGCGCCGGCACTGACCAACAACCCCTACGTACTGGGACTCGTGCTCCTCGTGGGAGGGGTACTGATTGTGTTGTGGAATGTCATCACAGTGTCGCTGCGCCAACGCATAGCCCCAAACCGGCTACTGGGCAGAGTCAACAGTGCCTACCGTCTTCTAGCCTGGGGAACCATGCCCATCGGAGCAGCCGCCGGGGGACTGCTGGCACAATGGCTGGGCCTTCAAGCCATGTTTGGCATTATGGGAGTGCTCACCCTCGCCCTGTTGCTGATGATGCCCATCCTCACGGACAAGGCCATCAGTGCCGCCGAGGTGGACCACGAATAAACGGGGTGGCTAGGCGGGCCAGGGAAGTTTGTGGTGCAAGGCATGCAGGGTCACGGTTCCGCCGTAAAGGGGGGAGGTGCCGAGTTCCGAAAAACCCCAGTGTGCATACATTTCCCGCACCCGGGATGCCTGGCCGAAAACCCCCAGGACGGCATCCTGTTCGACGCGGCCCGAGAGGAGCTCCCGGATGCACTGTTTGGCCACCCCACGGCTCCGAAAGCTCTCGGCGACAGCAAGTTCCTGGACAATAACGGTTGTCGACGGCGCGATTACCCCTTCCAGTGTTGGCACCATAACGTCGAGCCGCCGCAGCCAGGAGCTGTCCTGGTCAAGCCTCTGCGATAACGCAAAGCCGATCACGCGTCCGTCGTGTCTCGCCGCGATAAGCCGGCCGCCAGGACTGGCAAGTGCGGCGGGACCCCATTGAGCAATACTCTGGAGTGCGTCCGGCGCTTCATTGTAAGGAGGAGCTGCGAAGCTCGAGACGAAGAGACTGACGATCTCAGCCCAAATCTCGTCCGGGGCACCATGCTCAAACCGGACGTATTCAACTTCCTGGTCAGTGGCTCTCATAGTGGCTCAGGCTATCTCCTGCAACAGCTAGGCTGTGGCTATGACTGCATGGAGCCGCTACGTGTTCGGGGTCTCGATCGTCTTCGGTGTGGGCGTGATGTTCCTCGCTGAGAAGCTCCCGGAATGGTGGGGGCCGCTGTCGGTCGTCGTCATGGTCCTGGCTGCCTCTGCTTTCCTCACGTGCTCCCTGCTCGAGTACCGGCGCGGGACCGCGGAAGCAGGCACTTTGGAGAAGCAGGTCGCCCCATAACTCCTCGCTAAGGATCTCCCAGGAGGATCTTCGCCTGTCTGGCCCAGCACCTTTGTGCTACCCGATTTCGCCCAAGTGCTTGCGCAGGGACAGCAAACGGAATCCAATAGCCCAATGACGAAAGATCCCGGCACGGCCACATCAAAAACACAAACCGGACTGAAGCGGGCCATCGGTGTGCCGCTGCTGTTCGCGTTTATCGTGGGCGACACCCTCGGCGCCGGCATCTACACCCTCGTGGGGACCATGGCGGCCGACGTCGGCGGCGCAATTTGGATACCCCTGCTGATCGCGCTGGTGGTTGCGCTGCTCACTGCCGCGACTTACGCGGAACTGATCACCAAGTACCCGCACGCCGGGGGAGCCGCGCGCTACGCCGACCGGGCTTTTGGCATCCCCTATGTGTCCTTCCTCGTGGGCTTCCTGATGATGGCCTCGGGAATCACCACAGCCGCTGCCCTCGCGAACGCCTTCGCGGGCGATTACCTCACAGCGCTCATCGATGTGCCGGCAGCCCCCGCAGCGGTCGCATTCATCATCCTGCTGACCCTGATCAACCTTCGCGGCGTCAAGGAGTCCCTCGCCGCGAACCTCGTCGCTTCCATCATTGAGGTAACCGGTCTCGTCATTGTGATCGTCGTCGCCGCCATTGTCTTTACCTCCGGCAACGGGGAACCTTCCCGGCTCCTCGAGTTCGCACCGGATGTACCGCCTCTCCAAGGCGCCTTCGCGGCATCGATCGTCGCTTTTTTCTCCTTCCTCGGCTTCGAGGCGGCGGCAAACATGGCCGAGGAAGTGCGGAACCCCTCCAAGGCCTACCCCCGCGCACTTTTCGGCGCCATCTGCACCGCCGGCGTCGTTTATCTCCTCATTGCTTTGGGCGCGGTCATCGTGATGCCCCCGGCCGAACTGGCCGAGTCCACGGGACCCCTGCTCGACGTCGTCGCCGCCAGTGGCGTCGGAATCCCACCTGGAGTATTCAGCATCATCGCCCTGATTGCCATTGCCAACGGAGCACTGCTGTTCATGGTTATGGCCAGCCGTGTCGGCTACGGATTGGCGGAAGCAGAACTGCTCCCTCGGGCCTTCGCCCGCGTGCTGCCGGGCCGCCGCACCCCCTGGGTCTCCATTCTTGTTGTTGCCGGACTGACGATCGTCCTCACCCTCGTGGGAAATGTCGCCACATTGGCCGAAACCACCGTGCTGCTGCTGCTACTGGTGTTCCTGTCCGCAAACGTCAGCGTCCTCGTCCTCAAAAAGGACAAAGTGGACCATGACCACTTCAGCGCCCCGCGAATCATGCCAATCCTCGCGATCATTGCGAGCATCGCGCTCCTCTCCCAGCAGACCGGCATCATCTGGCTCGGCGCCGCGGCCTACATCGTGGTTGGATCCCTGTTGTTCCTCGCTGCCCGGGCGGGACGCAAACGCGAGGAACGCCTGAACGCGGGCTAAAGCACCCTCCAGCGCATAGGCTTCGCCCATGGCCAACACTGCGCCCCGATCCAAGAAGGCCTGGGTCTTGATCTGCGGTCTGATCGTTTTGTTGAACGCCCTGAATTACGGTCTTCAATCCGGGCTGTGCGTCGATTACATACCCGAATCCGGAGCGGTCTCATCTTGCGTGTCTGGACCGGCCCTTGGCTGGCCAGGCAGTTTCTTCTTGGCACTGATCAGTCTCGTTGCGCTCGGGTACTGCATCAATCGCTTACACCGAGCGTCCCGCTGAGGACTCAAACTTTGAAGGGGATCGCACTTGTCAGCATCACCGCTCCATGCCTTTGATGACCTCGTGCAAGAAGCGAACACCGTTCCACTGGCAGGATGGGACTTTAGTTTCCTCAAGGGTCGTACCGTGGGAGACGCTCTCCCCTGGAACTACCAACAGATGGCATCGGGCTTAGTCTCCCGTGGACACCGAACGCTCGACATTGATACTGGCGGTGGAGAAATCTTCGAGTCTCTTCAACCCCGGCGTGGGAGTGTGGCCGTCGAGCCCTACAACCCGAACTTTGCTCTCAGCACGCAGCGTCTCCAGCCCCTTGGCGTAGAAGTAAAAGAACGCACATCTGCACTTTTGCCTCTCGGGGATGCCTCCTTCGACCTGGTCCTCAACCGCCACGGCTACCTGAATCTTGAGGAGTTCCGCCGGGTGCTGACCCCTGGGGGCGTGCTGCTGACGCAGCAGGTTGGAGGACTGAACGACCTCGAGTTCAACGAAGCGCTGGGGATCCCGGCAACAATTAGCGCCAATGCGCCGGCCTCTGCTCTGGACCTTCGAAAAAGCTTAAGCCGAGCAGGATTCGTCAACTGCCAGGTGAGCGAAGCAATGGTCTCAACACGTTTTCTTGATGTGGGAGCTGTCGTATATCAGTTGCGTGCGGTTCCGTGGCAAGCACCTGGTTTCGATGCCACGATTCACCGACGTCATCTCCGGCGCATTCACGAGCAGATCGGCCAAACCGGCGGGTTCGAAGTTCGCAGCCAGCGTTTCCTCGTCATGGCTACCAGGCCCATGGAGTCGGTTTAGACAGAGTCCAGAGGAAGCGTCCGGTCCACGGACCTCTGAGGAAGCTTGAGATGTTCGCCTAGGGTGGAGACAGCATCCGATCTTCGGGGCGCAAAAAGGGGGACTCTAATGCCGGTATGGATGGCAACTGAAGGTGCAAACCCGGTCATTCCCGATCGGTGGGAGTTCACCGTTCTTGGCATCGGGGCGCTCGTGCTGCTCTTTCTCATCGTGGCTGTCATCGACATTGCGCGCTCTCGCCACCTCTCCGGCGTCGCACAGGCGGTGTGGGCACTCGTGGTGCTGGCCTTCCCCGTGATGGGTCCGGTTCTGTGGCTGGTCATCGGCCGCCGCGCCAGCACCACCAATCACAACGCCGGAAACAGCACTGAAGGCAGCGCCAGATAAGGGGTGCCCCCTTCAGTCCTGCTGGAAGGTGACCTGCATGAGCGGGCTGCCGGTCATCCACTCTTCGAGGGGCTGGACTGGCTGAGAGATGTAGGCACGGTGCAGCGGGGACGACGACGGAGTGATGGCTAGGGCGCGGTCGATGCGTTCATCCATCACAACAGCACCCCACCGGACACCTCGATGCGCTCACCTGTTGCCCAGCGGAACTCGTGGGACACCAGGGCGGAGATGGCGTCCGCGATGTCCGCCGGGTCGCCCACCCGACCGAGAGCGGTTTGGCCGGACAATGAGGCGCGCATGTCTTTGCTGTCGCGCATGGCTCCGCCGTTGAAGTCGGTTGCGGTAGGTCCGGGGGCGATCGAATTGACCCGGATGCCCCGCGGACCCAGTTCGACGGCGAGGCTGCGGGTAAGTGCCTCGAGCGCCTTCTTCGATGCCGCATAGACGGAGGTGGCCGGGCTGACGTGGCGGCTGAGTGAACTCGAGACGTTCACGATGCTTGCTCCCTCCGACAAATGGGGGAGGAAGGCCTGGATGACGAAGAGTGGACCACGGACGTTGACGGCGAAGGTGGTATCGAAATCTTCTGCCGTGATGGCGCCCAGCGGTGCGAACAGTCCCACCCCGGCGTTGTTGACCAGCACATCAATAGTGCCGGCGTTCCACTCCTGCCCGATCCCGGCGAGCACTGCGGCGCGGGCCGCCTCGATGGAGGACAGATCTGCGACGTCCAGCTGGATGGCGATGGCTTCGCCGCCCATTTCAAGGATTTCGTCAACGACCTCGCCCGCACCACCCCTCGAGGCGGCGACGACGTTGATCTTGTTCCGGGCCAAAGCGAGCGCGGTGGCCCGTCCGAGTCCACGGTTGGCTCCGGTTACCAGGGCAATGCGGGTCATGTCGACTCCTATAAGTAAATGGATACTTACTTGTAAGCTAGTGTCTGGGCACGGGCCCGTCAATACCTACCGAGGGGAAACGCATGGCACGTGACGCTGAAGCCACGAGGGAGCGGATACTCACCGCGGCGACCGAGGAATTTGCGGCCCACGGTTTCGCCGGCGGACGGGTGGAGCGGATCGCAGGCCAGGCGCAGAGCAACGTGAGGATGATCTACGCGTACTACGGCAGCAAGAGCGGCCTGTTCGATGCCACCGTTGCGGACGCCCTGCGCCGCATGGCCGAAAATGTCCCCCCGCGGCCCGGGGACCTCGCGGGCTGGGCCGGGGACGTGTTTGACCATCACCAGCGCTTCCCTGAGGTGCTCCGCCTGAGCATGTGGGCTCAGCTCGAGCGGCCGGAGGCCACCGCTGAGCCGAGCGATGTCTACCGGAACAAGGCGCTCACCGTGGCAGCGGCGGCCGCACGCCCCCTGTCGGCCGTGGACGTCCTGGTCTTCATTTACGCCATCGCGCAGGCCTGGCAGCTGTCGCCGGAGGGGCTTACCGGTCTGGCGGAAAACCCGGTTCGCGGCGGGGAAGTTGCCGCTCGCCGGCAAGCGGTAGTCACCGCCGTCGAGCGCATGCTGCAGGCCGGCACCTAAAGCGATGGAAGCCGCAGGGCTGAGCCGCCACCAAACGGACGGCGCCGCTCACCCGGAGTTCGCGGGCCTTGATGCCTCGCGGTGGCGTGTTTCGGCCCGCAGCCCCAGGTAGGTCCCGGCGATGATGAGTGCGGCACCGGCGATTCCCGGCAGGGCGAGGGTTTCCCGGCCAATGGTGACTCCGATGAGGACGGCCCAGATGGGTTCGGTTCCCATAAGGAGGCTGACCCGGGACGCTGATGTTTGTTGAATGGCCCAGGTTTGGATGAGGAAGGCGAACACGCTGCACGCCAGCCCCAGGTAAAGAACACCCATCCATTCACCCGCGTCGAAGCTCTTTACTGCTCGGAGCACACCCGGGTAATCAGCTGAGGTATAGATGACGGCGCAGACCGCGCTCTGGATGAGGGTCAAATTCAGTGCGCGGTAGCCGCGTCCCCGGGTAAGAGCGGAGACTGCGGTGACATGGATGGCGCGTACGAAGGCTGCCGCGAGCACGAGCATGTCCCCAAGGGTTGGCGTGGCGAACCCGTCGCCGGAGACCAGCAGGCAAACACCCGTGACAGCGATGACGCCAGCGGCGAATACCGCGCGCGGCACCCGTACCCGGAAGGCCACGCTTTCAGTAAAGGGGGTAAAAACAATGACGAGACTGATGATCAGTCCGGCGTTTGTGGCGCTGGTGCCGGCGATCCCGTGGGTTTCGAGGATGAGTACCGCAGCCTGCGTGAGGCCCAGGATGACGCCGACGACGATTTCGCGGCGTCCGCTCCGGCGGCGGTTCCAAAACAACCAGATCAGTGCCAGGGCCGCCGTGGTGATGAGGAAGCGCAGCGAGAGGATTACGGTGACGCCCACCGTGTCGGTGAGGGTTTTGGCTGCAAGGTAGCTGCTGCCCCACACAATGGCGACCAGGAGCAGGAAAAGGTCCACCCTGTGCGCAGCAAGGAACGAAGCAAACGGGCTTTGTCGTCCACCACGTACTCGCTGGAGGGGAATCTGTAAGGGAGAGATCACGCCCTAAGCCTTACGGGGCCACATCGGTAAGACAAGAGGGCAATCGGTGAACTAATGGTTTAGGTTGTCCTTATGGATCTTCATCAGTTGCGTTTACTGAGGGAGCTGGGCGACCGCGGCAGCCTGGCCGCCGTCGCCCGCTCACTTCATGTCTCGGCATCGGCGGTTTCGCAGCAACTCACGGCGCTGCAGCGCCGGGTAGAGGTTCCTCTGACCGAACGGCGGGGGAGGAATCTCGTCCTGACCAGTGCCGGTCAGGCGCTGGCCCGAGCTGCCGTCGACATCAGCGTCGCGATGCACTCCGCCGAGCAGGCCGTCAGCCAGTACCTTCAGGATCCCAGCGCGACAGTGAGCCTTTGTGCGTTCAACAGTGCCGGCCTGACCTACTTTGGCCCCCTCCTTCAGGCCCTGTCCGGTCCTGGCAGCCCGCGGCTGACCTGCTACGACAGGGACGTGGGACAGGAGGATTTCCCGGCCCTGACCGCCGATTACGACTTGGTTATCGCGCACCGCCTCGAGCACAGTCCACCGTGGCCCGACTCGGTCACCGTCCGGCCGCTGCTGCGCGAGCCCCTGGACGTCGCCATGTCGGGCCGGCACCGGCTGGCCGGCGCACCAAGCGTCAGCATCGCCGACCTCACCAATGAAGAATGGGTGTCCGTTCAGGACGGTTTTCCTCTCCTGCCAGCCCTGCAGGCCATTGCCGTCCATGCCGGTCAGCCCCTCAACATCACGCACCGGATCAACGAGTTCTTCATTGCCGCCGCAGTCGTGGCGGCCGGCCCGGCCATCGCGCTGATGCCCCGCCACACCGCGTCCCCGCCGCCCGGCAGCGGAATTGTCCTCAAGCCGATCCGTGATTTGCCGTTAGCCAGGCGCGTTGACATCCTCTGCCGGCCGGAAGCCCTCCAGCGGACCGCAGTCCAACAGGTTGTTGACGCCCTTCGACGGATGCAGGTGGACGATGTGGGATGCTCGGGGTCATGAGCACACCACGCCTTCGACCCGCGGAAGTAAGCGATCTGCCGTTCATCTTCCGCCAGGAGCGGGAGTACATCGAGACCATCGAGCCGGATGCCCATCAGGGGTGGCTGGCTGCTCTGGACCTAAACCTGGCGGACTGGATCGATTCCCTTCCCCGGACGCTGTTCTGCATTGATGCAGACGGGAACCCGCTCGGGTACGCGATGTGGAGCATCGATGGTGACACCGCAACCCTGGTTTCGATCAATGTCCTCGGCAGCCGTCGTCGCGAAGGACTCGGGCGGCTCCTCCTGGAGGCGTTTGAACAGGCGGTCGCTCCCAGCGGTGCCCGCGTTGTGGAGCTTGGTGTTCACCGAACCAACCAGGCACGCCTGCTGTACGAGGGCGCGGAGTATGAGAGCACGGGCGACGACGGCGAGTACGTGCTGTTCCAGAAGGTCCTCAGCCGTTAGAACGAGCCAATGCCTTTCCCGATCATCACCACGCCGATGACCAGCAGCAACACGGTCATTACGGTTGCGTTGTTGTGCAGCAGCCAGGTGCGGAGTGATTCCAGCGGGCTGGCCATACGGGCGGAGGCAGCGAGGTAGGCAATGACGGGGCCGGCGACTGTGACCGATGCGATGATGGTGTAAATGATGACCGTGACGGTCACCTGACCGCTGCCAAGAGCTGCCGAGCCTATGGACAGGCCTGCGCCCACGCCCATCAAAAGATTCTTGGGGTTCAGGCCGGACAGCGCGACGCCGAGGGCTAGCCCGCGGACAGGCGTCATGGTGTCGATGGCGCTCATCCATTTCGGCATGGCGGGCTCATCGCCCTCTGCGGGCCGGGACCGCCATTGCTTCACTGCGAGGAACAGCAACCCGGCACCGAGCAGGATCTTGATGATTCCCGCGATGGGTTTTGACTCGTCGCTGTCGCCTTGATGGATGATCGAGGACAGCAGGGTAAAAACCACGACGGCGACAACGATGCCGAGCAGCCAACCGATCAGGAAGCCGATGCTGGTGCCGCGGGCCTGGGGGGAGAGCAGCATGAGGATCGCCGCGATGACGGGAATCGGACTGATAGCGATCCCGAGCGCGAGGGGAAGGATCTCTCCGATAACAACAGTCATGGTTTCTCCTGGTCATGTCCTGCGGACGGGTCAGCCAGAGCGGCGAGTGCCTCCCTGTTGGTGGAGTAGAAGGTTGCGCCGCGGGCCATTCCCAAAGCACTCATGCGATCGACAATTCGCCGGCGGGGACGGCTGTAAGACAATTCCACCCTGCGTCGGGAGAGCCAGTCCGCAAGGGCGCCGAATGCTTCGGCACCCGTGACATCGACGTCAGTCACCGCTGGGGTCGATGACGACGTGGTGAACCTCCGGGATCGAAGACACCGCTCGCTGAACTGCTTCGGTCAGCACCGACCCATTGGCAAAAAACAGTGGCGCTGCCATTCGGATGACGAGCACTCCCGGAGCCGTGGGTGACCCGACGGGCGCGGGGTCAAGGAGGGACGAGCCGGGCCCGTCGTCCACGGCGAGGATGTCGATGGCCGGTGTGGAGGCTCGTCTGGCGAGGTTGACGAGGGCAAGCACGAAGGCAATGAGGATGCCGGGAATGGCGCCGATGAGGAGGGTGGCCAGGAAGCAGACAGCGGCGATAAGGAATTCGAAGCGGTCCTGCCGCCACAGCATAAGGAAGTCGCGGATGCCGAGCAGCGGCAGGATTGCGACGCCGACAATCGCTCCGATGGCCGGTGACGGAATGTGTTCGAGCAGGGCTGTCCCGTACAGGAGGAGCAGCAGCGTTCCCCCTGCTGCCACGATGGTGGGAAGCTGTGTCCGGGAGCCCAGCTGATCCATGGCAGCGGTCCGGGAGGTGGAGGAGCCGACCGCAAAGCCGCCGGTGGCTCCGGCCGCGGCATTGGCGGCACCGAACGCGAGCAGGTCGCGGTTGGGTCTTGTGCCGTAACCACGCTTCTGGCTGTAACTGCGGGCGACAAGCAGTCCTTCCGCCATCGTCACCATGGTCAGGGCGATTGCCGACGGTATGAGCACAAGCCACATGTTCCAGTCGACAATCGGCCAGGTAAGGGATGGAGGTCCGGCGTCGACCGGGCCAAGGACGGAGACTCCCTCTGCCTCGAGCCCGCTCGTTGCGACAGCCGTTGTCGCGGTGATCAGAACGATGAGCGCCCAGGGCACGGCGGGCGCCAAGTGTCGTCCGTACATCAGCACCGTGACTGCCAGGGCAGAGAGCAACACCGACCAGCCGTTGAGGGCCGGCAGTCCCAGTAGGAGCCCGCGGATCTTTTCGGCAAACCCACCACCGGAGTTGATCGTGACGCCGATCATTTTGGCGAGCTGGCTCACGAGAATGTCCAGCGCAAGCCCGCCAACAAATCCGATAAGTATCGGTTTGGACAGGAAGTTGGCCAGGAACCCGAGCTTAAAAACCGCAGCGAGTATGAACAGTGCTCCGGAGAGGATGGCCTGTGCGCCGGCCAGGGCGAGATAATCGGCGTTGCCTGCAACTGCCAGGCCACCGATGGAGGAGGCGACGAGGGCTGCCGCCGCGGCATCGGGGGATGCGACGACTTGACGCGATGACACCAGCAGAGCGTAAACGAGACCTGGAACCACCAGGGCGTATAAGCCCGCCGTGGCCGGCAGGCCGGCAATTTGGGCGTACCCGATGTTCAGCGGCACAGCGATGGCCAGCAGTGTCACGCCGGCGACGGCCTCGCTGGCGGCATTGCGCCGGGTGAGCCCCGCCAACGGTCGCTGCATGGGGGGTGTCCGTCAGGCCGGAACGATGGGGGGAAGCTGGTATGTTCCGTCGACGATCTCGGAGTCGCCGCCGTACGCGCGGATGATGACGGTATAAGGTCCTTCCGGTGATGGAAGCCAGTTCGGTACTGCCGTCTCTGCCGGACGTGTGTGCCGCACCTCGAGGGTTAGTGACCCGTCGTCGTCGTAGATTAATCCCGGAGTCCGGTCTCCGATCGAGTAGCGGTCCAGTTCGTTGGCGGACAGCAGACGCTCGGGCAGGGTGTAAAGAGTTGCTGACCAGAAGAACCGTGCTTTGGGAAGCGTGTCCGAAGTGAAGGTGATCGTGTAGTCGGTCGCTCCGGTGATGCGGTTGCCGGCTGCGTCGACAAGCCAGCCGCCGTAACATGCGATGGCCGGCGGCAGCCCGTAGAGGCCCTTCTTGGCGCCGACGTTGCGCCGGTCGTAGCCGCCTGCCATCTCTTCACGGGTGCCGAACATGCCGGTTGAGTTGCTGGCAGCGCCTGCAACCTGATCCAGATGGGCCTTCCCCTCAGCAAGTCCCTGGGTGAAGGCTCCGCGGGTGGCGTCGTCGAGCTTTAGCGTGCGGAACCGCCCGCTGCCGTCCAACCCGATGGACGCGAGCCGTTCCCGCACCTCGCGGTCCTCGTCCAGCACCGGGGCGAATCCCAGCAGCATGTCCAGATAGTCATAGAAACCCAGCCCTGTTGCTGACTCTTCGTTCCACTCCGGCCAGTCGGCGGGTTCAACGGCCGGCGGGGCGGTGCCGGCGTAGTCGTGCCACGGCCGAACATCGTAGGAGTGTTGGATCTCCCGCAGGGCCGCTAGGTCACCGTCGGTGAAAGCGGTCCGCCCCAGGCATCCGACGACGCCGGTCGAAGCATGGATGACCCCATCAAATCCCTCGGGTGTGCCGCCGGACCAGGACGGCCCCGCCAGCAGATAACGGCCGGGCCCCGTGCCGGTGGTTGCCGAACTGACATAGCCGGCATAAACGGTGTACAGGTCATGGAACGGCAGGATGTAGAAGCGCTCAATCGCCGGAACGGTGACCACCCACGGCTCCGCCCGCAGGTCGAACCAGCCCCAGGAATACGGCGTGTCATTGTTGGGCGTGACAATGTCGGTGTTTGCAGGCGTGAACGGCTCTGAGTAGTGGCGGAACAGTCCGAAACCACCGACCGAGCGCGGATCCTCAAGATCCACGGCCTGCTCGTACAGAGTGCGGTAGTTCTCTACCATGGCGTAACCGAAGGTGTAGGCCTCGGCAGCGATTGCGCGTACAGCAGCGATGTCATTGTTCGGCATACGTTCAGTATCCGAGCACTCCTATCGGGCCCGATAGGAGTGCTCGAGGAAATGCACGGCCCAAACCTGATTATCCTGCGGCGGGCCGGGGGCGGCTAGCGCGTTGACGCCACGAAGAGCTGGGCCGGCCCGGTGATTGTGGCCGTAACCGGTTCCCCGGCGTACAGGATTTTTGCTTCGGGCTCCATGTCCGCGGTGACCTCATTGACGGTGATGGCGGCAGGCTCCATCGCGGCCAGCACAACGCTGAACGGCCCCACCCGTACGGGTTGGGGATCATCGCCCACGACCACACGCCGCAGATCCAGATCGTCACTCCAGAGCGGAATCCGCTGCTCGCCGTTGCCGACATCGAGCACGGGCAGGGGGCAGGGCTGGGGCTGTCCGGCGGACGTTAGCCGCTGCAGTTCGCAGAGATCCACGCACCCCTTGGTCAAACCGGCATGCAGCGCATTATCGGAGATGCCCATAACCACCACGGCCTGGCCGGACAAATAGGTGTGCATGCAGCCCGGGGGTATCACTGCAGCATGGCCGGGATCGAGCTGGATCAGCTTCATGCAGACGGCCAGCAGGATACCCCGGTCGTGGGGGAACTGCTGCTGCAGGCGCCGTACTACGGTCAGGGCTTCGGCCGCCGGTCCTTCGAGGGGCTGGACCCGGTCCACGGCGTCGGCCGTTTCCCGCAGCGCAGCGGCCAATTCGGAGGACGACATGCGCAGTATCGAGTGAATGGCGGTCTCATGGCGGAAGGAAAGGTAGGAACGCAGCCAGGGCAGTTCCAGTCCCGAAGCAATGGCTTGAAGTTCCTCATTAGTCCGCTCCCCGGCAAGCACACGCAGAGGCGTGAGGGCTACAGCGACCTCACACTTTGGGTTGCGGTCCTTGTAATTGCGGTTTCCGGCGCCCATCGGCAGACCCCGGGCCTGTTCCCGGACGAATCCGGTCAGAGCCTGTTCCCAGCGTGGATGCAGCATGATCGGCGGCGGAACATCGGCGTCCAAGACCTTCAGACGGAAGGGAAACGGCGAGCCCGCCCCGGACGGCGTTGGCGGGACTGCCAGCGGCTGTTCCCCGGCAAACCGCTCCAGTGTTTGCCGATAGGTCGCGGGGTCCCAATCAATGAGCAGGCCGCGCGAGGGCAGTGGTGCTCTGTTGGAGGGTGCTACGGACCTTGAGAACTCGGAACCAGTACGCACGAGGGGCACTTAACATCACCAAGTGGAACAGAAATGGATCTATTGGATCGTCCGGAGGGGCCAACGGCCACACAACCGAATCATTTAATTATAGGCATTCCCACCACAGAGCGAGTGCGGATCCAAGGGCAGACACCGGTGATTTTCTGCGCAGGGCTGTGAGACGGACAAAGCTCCGTGTGGTGGCGGCGGCTCCAGGAAGAGGCCGGCTTCATTTCCGGCTACCCGTCTGTTGCCGTTGCCTTTGCCCGACGCCGCGCGCCGTACCTTCCGGCCGGCAGCACGACCAGGCCCGCTGCACAAATCACCCCAATCCATTCCCCGGTGGCGACGCTCACCGACAAACCGAGAATGAGCACCACCAAACTGAAGGCCAGCGGCAGAACGATGGAAGGAGCGGAATTCCGGTTAGCCTGTTGAGTCACCATAAATTATGCCTATGCGTGATTCCGCAGGTCACGAGTTTCGATTGGAGAACTAAATTATTCAGGATCGGGGGAAGTTTCTTGGCCCGCTCTGTCTTGTTGCCGTGGTGCTCGGTGCTGCAGCAGGCGGCCTGGCTGGAGCAGCGGTGAGTGTCATCTCGGAATTTCAGGCGCATTTTGACCCGGAGTTGGTGGGTTGGGGATCGGGATCCTCGTGGC
The DNA here is from genome assembly GCF_038405225.1 of Arthrobacter citreus. NCBI lineage: Bacteria > Bacillati > Actinomycetota > Actinomycetes > Micrococcales > Micrococcaceae > Arthrobacter > Arthrobacter citreus. The sequence continues at coordinate 1,628,808 of NZ_CP151657.1, read as the reverse complement.
TGAGCGCCGCCGTCATCGCTGGCGTCATTGGAGCTGTCGTCGGATTCGGGGCCGGTCTTGTGAGCTTCCTTGGGGCAGCCACAGGGCTGCTGCTTCTGGCGGGAAAGCCGCACCGCGGGCGGCCGGGGCTGTCTGTCGGCGCAGCAGCCGGGCTGGGGGCGGGAATGTCGGCTACCCTCGCAGCCTTCCTGCTGCTTCCCCACCTGGGGTCGAACCTGGCAGTTCTTCTTATTGGGGTCGGGTTTGTCCTCGTGTGCGGTACATCGGCTGCATTCCTGGCCACCTATATCAGCGGGTATGTAAACCGCAGAACGCGGTTCGATCAATCATCCAGTTGACTCGCTGCCGGTGCCGAATAGGCTGACCTGATGGAAACTGAAAGGGAGCCGGGATATCTCGGAATGTCCAAAACCTGGTTTTACCGCGCACTTATTGCCGGCATGATCGTCGGTCCAATATTTGCAGGTGCAGCCCAGCAGTGGTGGGTTACGACTATCACTATTCTTGTTGCTGTTGCTGTTGGCAGCGTCTGGTCTGGTCTGTGGCGCCGACACGAGCGGCGTACCGCCAAAGGACCGCTGGAATAACGGCACGCGGAAAGTGCCTAGGATGTCGGCCTGTCCGGCAACCGGGCAAGGCGGCTTTCGTAGACAGCGTTGCGGTCCTTGTGGCTGATACCGACCTGCAGCACAGGGGCAAGCGCAATGTGCGCATACAGTTCGATCTCAGTGTCCCGCACCAACCAGACAGCGGAACGATTGTCGTGCAGGGACAGCCGTTCATCGAGCGGGAGCCCGAACAGCCGAATGAGGCCGGTCCTGATGCCGTCATATCCTGCCTTGACGGCTGCGACGACATCCCGTTCATTCTCGTAGGCGAAGAAGTTGAGACTAAAAAGGGATCCGTCCGTAGCGATCCAGGACGCGTTCTTCGTGGTGATGCGGCGGGTTACGAAGGATCCGCGCGTGACTCCCAGCAGTACGTCGTCGTCGTTGTGATCATCCGCTGGCTTGAGCTCGCACCCAAGGTGCTCAAAGTAGGTGCAGAACTGGTTGCTCATCGACGGCCAAGGCTCCGCCAAGACCGCCGAAAGGAACTCCACGATGGCGCGCGGATGTGGGTCGAGGGACTGAAGGTGTTCCGGAGGAGTGTTCACGGCGCTTGAACCAGCCCGGCGACACGCAGGGCGGTTTCCCGGGGAGTGTCGGTGCCTGTGATGACCAGGTCGGTGGCGAGCGCGTGCATTCCCGGATCATCGAGCCACTCCGCCAGGAAGTCGTGCCCCGAACTGACCCAATCCGTCCCCTTCGTGGTCAGGGACCGCCGTCTGAGCTCGGCCAGGTCACCTGCCCGCTCGCCCTTGGGCAGCAACAGAACCACGGTTGGGACCTTGGCCGCGGCTGCCTGTACGTCCGCAAAACAGGCAGCGTCGGTGTAGGAGGAATGCCCGGCACCCAACGCCAGCACAGCGTCCGGATAGTCTTCCACCGCTCTGCGCACGGCATGGGCGCGTGCGGGTTCCCACTCCCGTTCGGCCGCCACCCGTCCCACCTCATCTGAGCGCCGCACCAGCCGGTCGATACTCCAATCAACCTCGGCATAGTAATCAGCACCAATCTCATCCAGATCCACAAAGGGAATACCCAAGAGGTCCGCGGTTAGGGTGCCGATGGTCGATTTTCCAGCTGCCGCCGGGCCAATGAGTAAAAGAGCAGGTGACGGAGACATGTTTTGATCCTGCCTCATATTCTCGTCCAATGCTCTCTTGACTGGAATCATGGCCGAATGACTACTCTCGAATTTCGAGCCTTGCCCGCGGGGGAGGTGGAGCTGCACGACGCGCGGCGCGGACTCCGCCGGTGCCTGGAGCTCGAACCGTTCGAGATTGGCGTTGTTCCGATCACCCAGGCCGGCTACGCGCAGGTTATGGGCGCGGGCGGTTCAGCTGCCCGTTTGCCCGCGGTCAATCTGAGCTGGCTGGAGGCGGTCATGTTCTGTAACGCCGCGTCGGTTCGGGACGGGCTTCCGCCCGTCTACCTGGTAAACAAGGAAAGCGTGACGTGGCAGACCGAAGCCGGCGGGTACCGGCTGCCCACGGAGGCAGAGTGGGAGTATGCCTGCCGGGCAGGGACGAGGGGTCCACAGTACGGACCCCTCGAACACATCGCGTGGACAGCCGATGATGCGCTGGAAGGGCCTCAGGCAGTCGGGTTGAAACTGCCCAACGCCTTTGGCCTGCATGACACGCTGGGGAACGTCTGGGAGTGGTGCTGGGATTTCCTCGACCCGGCCCGCTATGGTAGCTACCGGGTTTTCCGGGGAGGCGGATTCGCCGATAAACCGTGGAGCGTCCGTGCATCCACCCGCCGCGGCGGCGCCCCCGGAATGAAGCATCCGGACGTCGGTCTCCGGGTGGCCAAAGGGGAGTTCTCCACGGGCCAAGCGGCACAAGGCTGGTCAGCGCAGGCAGACGCCGAGCGGGGAGCATTCAAGGGACCCTTGCCGTCCGGCTGGACGCCCCTCTCTACGTACGAGCCTGAGTGATTCTCCGCGATCGGCAGGAAAATCATGTGCCCGAGTATGCCATCAGCCGTGCCACGGGCTCCGGAAAACGGGAACCAACAACGACGGCGGCGGCGCGAGTCGTGTCCCCGGCCAGCGGTTTCGGGGCAGGCAGGTATCCGCAGCACGGCGCCGCCGATACGCTCGAAAGGTAGGTCAGCGCGAGAACTCCTGCTTCTGGAGGTAAGCCCCATGCCCGCCCACCCCATGGACTCCGGTTCAAAAAATGACTCCGGTTCCAACACAGATGCGGGATCCAACACCCGCCGAGTCCGCCGCGCCAAGGAGCATCATCCCTATTATTCGCCCCGGCTGTGGCTGCTGCCGCTGCTGGTGCTTCTGCTCTTGGGCGGAACCGGCACCGCGCTCTACATCGGCGGGCTGGGCAGCCCCGGCACGCACCTCAACCACTTTCCGATAGCCGTCGTGAATGAGGACACCGGCGCCGAATCGCCCGGCGGAGGCGGCCGGGAAGACCTCGGTGCCACCATCACTGACCAAATGCGGGAGGGGTTCTCCCGGAATGACGAGATTGACCTGAGGCAACTGTCCTGGGATGACGCCCAGGAGCAGATGCGCAAAGGGCAGATCCACGCCGCCGTCGTCATCCCTGAGTCCTTTTCCGCGGACGCGCTGGCGCTGGTAAGCGGAACACTGTCGGAGGCCCCGGTGTCCCGGCCCTCCGTTACCGTGTACACCAATCCTTTGGCCGGCCCGCTGGCCAGCAGCCTGGCGACGGGCGCCGTCAACCCGGCGCTGGATCAGGCCAACAAGAGCGTGGGGGAGCAGCTGACGTCCGCGGCGCAAACCGCCCAGACCGCAGCACAGGCCCAGCTGGACAGGCAGCTCCGGACAGCGGGTGCCGAGCTGCCCACGCAGCTCGAGCAACAGCTGGCCCCGAAGCTGACCGGTACGTCCGCCGATCTGTTGAGCAGTCCCCTCCAGGTCACCACCACCGCCTACGAAACACCGCCGGAAGGGACGGCGCTGGGCATGGGTGCGTTCTTCTACTCGGTGCTGCTGATGATCGTGGGAGTTGCCGGTTCCGTGGCCATTCACTTTTTGGTGGACTCCCGGCTGGGAGTGCTGCCCATCGAATTGGGACCGCGCTTTGTCCTGGGTCCGCCGGTGCGTCCGGCCCGCTGGGTCACCTTTTTCACCAAGTGGGGAATCGTTGCCCTCGCAGCCCTGCCCACGGCCGGGCTGATGATGTGGGTGGCCGCCGCCGTCGGCATGCCCATCCCACACGGGGGCTGGTACTTCCTCACCACCTGGCTGTCCATTGTCACAGTGTCGGCCGTAGCGTTCGCGCTGATCACGGTGCTGGGCAGCGCCGGAATGATTGTGTCCATGATCTACATCGTGTTCATGGGCCTGCCCGCGGCCAGCGGCGTGGTGCCGCTGGAGGCGCTGCCCGGGTTCTTCCGTTTTATTGCCCGCGGCGAACCGTTGTACCAAATGACCATGGCGAACCGGGCGGTGCTGTACTTCGACGCCGATGCCAGCGCTGGAGTGCAAAGCGGGATCATCGGAATGCTGATCCTCATCATCATCGCAGTCCTTGTGGCAATGATCTTTGCGGTCCTCTACGAGCGGGCTTTCGGCCCGCGGAAAGCGCAGCTGGCCGCAGGGTCCGGCGCTGCATCACCATCCGCCGCTGCGGCACCATCCACCTCTGCGGCAGCCGGCCCGGCGCCCCGGCACGCGGGCACCTGATCTGACCCGGAGTTCCGGGGAGAAGAACAATCGAAAAGGAGCAATTCCATGAAGGCCTGGCAGTTCACCGGCACCAACAATCCGCTGCAGCTCAAGGAGGTCCCCGAGCCGCACGCCGGCCCCGGGCAGGTGGTCGTCGAGGTCAAGGCCGCAGGCGTGTGCCACTCCGATGTCACCGCGCTGGACGATCCCGGCTGGATGCCGCTTTTCTTCGAGCTTCCGCGCACCATGGGCCACGAGAATGCCGGCGTGATCACCGAGGTGGGCGAGGGGATGGAGCACTGGAAGGTGGGCGACCGGGTGGGGCTTGCACCCGTGATGAGCGACGGCGACGCCCTCGGCTACGGCAAATGGGACGGAGGGTTTGGCCCCAAGCTGCTGGCCACCGATGACAACCTGGTGCGCCTGCCGGACGAGGTGCCCTTTGACCTCGCGGCCATGGCCACCGACGCCGGGCTTACCGCGTACCACGCGATTATGGCCGTGGGCGGCGCCAAAGAGGGGATGAAGGTGGGGGTGATCGGCCTCGGCGGGCTGGGCTACATCGGTGCCCGGGTTGCCGTGCTGGCCGGCGCCGAGGTGTACGGCGCTGAAATCAATTCCGAGACCCGCAAGCTTGCCGACGAAATCGGCCTGGCGGGCGTGGCCGAATCCATCACCGAGTTCAAGGACAAGAACCTGGACCTGATTGTGGACTATGCCGGTTTTGGCACCACCACGGCGGCCGGCGTGGAGACCCTGGCCGAATTCGGCACACTGGTGCAGGTGGGCATGGGCCGGTTGGAGGCCACGATCAACACGTACCCGATCATCATCAACCAGCTATCCATCAAGGGTTCCAAATCCGGCACCAAGGAGGACCTCGAGGCGCTGTATGAGCTGATGAAGTCCGGCAAGCTTAACCCGCCCATGAACGTCATCACCCAGGCGGAGATCCCGGAGGCCATCGACAAGCTGCGGGCAGGCGGCGTCGTCGGGCGCTTTATCGCCATCTATTAAGTGCTCCGGGGAGCGGACGGCTCGCGTTCGGCGGTCAGCCGGCGGCTGTGGAGGAGGACGACGACGCCGGTCTGGCCCGCAGATGCGCACGCTCACCCTGCGGGCCAAACAGGGCGATGAACTCGACGGCGTTCAAATCGGCGGTGCCCATCCAATGCGGCAGGCGGGTGTTGAACTCCGCGGCTTCTCCCGGTTTCAGGACCAGTTCCTGCTCACCCAGGATCAGCCGGAGTTTGCCGCTGAGGACGTAGAGCCATTCGTAGCCCTCATGGGTGCGGGGGTCCGGCACTGAAGGTTTGCGCTGTGCCGGCAGGATGTACTTGAAGGCGCTGATGCCACCGGCCTTTTCGGTGAGCGGAATGATGACTGCTCCGTGGCGTTTGATGGGCTGCATGTGCACGCGCGGATCCCCGGTCGCCGGCCCGCCCACCAGCTCGTCGATCGTCACGCCGTAGGTTCTGGCCAGCGGCAGCAGCAGCTCCAACGTGGGCCGGCGTTGCCCGGATTCCAGCCGGGACAGCGTGCTGACGGAAATGCCGGTGGCGGCCGAGAGCGCCGCCAATGTGGTGTTGCGGTCCGACCGCAGGGTGCGGAGCCGGGAGCCCACTCCGCGGAGCGTGTCGTTTTCGTCTGTACTCATGACTCGAGTTTGCCATACCAGCAAGAAACATTGCTGCTTTGCTGCGCTCGGATCGAAACTGGCAGGACAGCCGGAGGAGGTCTCCGGCAGCACGAATCCTGGAGGAATCATGTCAGCGAACGAAAATCCAAGCACGTCAGGGGCGGCAGAATACGACGTCGTTGTCATCGGCGGTGCAGCAGCCGGTCTCAGCGGGGCACTGGCACTGGTCCGGGCGCGCCGGTCCGTGGCGGTGGTTGACGCCGGAGACCCGCGTAATGCGCCGGCGGCGCACGTGCACAACTACCTGGGGCGCGAAGGCGCGGCGCCGGGTGAACTCTACAAGGTTGGCCGAGGCGAGGTGGCCGGATACGGCGGCACCCTGATTGCAGGTGAGGTTTCCACCGTGACCCGGAATCCCGATGGCCGGTTTGATGTGCGGCTGGATGACGGGCGCCTGCTGCGGGCGCGCCGGGTGCTGGCGTCTTCCGGAGCCCGCGATGTGCTGCCGGACGTCGCCGGGCTGGCGGAGCACTGGGGTACCGGCGTGCTGCACTGCCCGTACTGCCACGGCTGGGAAGTGCAGGACCAGGCCATCGGCATCCTGGCCACGGACCTTGGGGCGTCCGTCCACCAGGCGCTGCTGTGGCGGCAGTGGAGTGACGACGTCGTCCTGTTCCTGAACGGGTGCGGCGAGCCGGATCATGATCAGGCCGGGCAGCTGGCCGCCCGGGGCATTCGGGTGGTCAATGGCAAGGTGGCGGCAGTGGAGGGCGGTCCCCAGCTGTCCGGAGTCCGGCTGGACTCCGGGGAGCTGGTGCCGCGGCAGGCGGTGGTGGTGTTCTCGCGCCTTAGCGCGCGGGCCGGCTATCTGGCGGATTTGGGCATCACGCCCGAGGAACAGTTCATGGGAGATCTGTCCATCGGCACCGCTGTGGCTGCCGATCCGATGGGCGCCACCACTGTCCCCGGGGTCTACGCCGCCGGAAACCTGGTTATGCCCATGATGCAGGTGATCGGCGCGGCCGCAGCCGGGCTGGCCGCCGGAGCTGCCATCAACGGTGATTTGATGGCCGAGGACACCGCCGCGGCCGTGGCAGCGGTCCGAAAATAGGGGCGCCGCCGGGTGACGGCGCCGGCTACAGGAGGTACAGCGGGGACGGCTGCGTGAGGAAGTCGCCCGGGTGCGTCACGGGGGCCGAGAGCATGCCGGCGCAGGAGTCGATAAGGAAGTAGCCGACGCCGGCCCAGTTGGCGGTTTCCGTGCCGTCCGCCACTCTTGCCTCATACTCTCCGCAGACCCCCAGCACCATGCCGCCGAGGATCCAGGACCGGCCGTGAAGCACCGTGGCGGGCATGTCCCCGAGGGTGGCTTGGACGCGCCGGATCAGGTCCTCGGTCACCGGGCTGGCTGTGGCGCTCTGGGCCAGGGTTCCGTGCACGGAGGGCACCGAGCGGATTTGGGACAGGAACCGTGCGCGCCAGCTGGGAACCGGCAGCGATGCAAGATGCTCGGTCCAGGGCAGGATCAGGCAGGCCAGCAGATCCGTCAGTGAGGCATCGGTCCCCAGGGTTTCGGCCAGCTCCGACCGGCGCCGGTTCGTCTCATCGACGTGGCGCGTGACCAGTGCGCGGAGCAGGTCCTCGCGCCCGCCAAAGTGGTAGGCGACGGCGGAGTGATTGGCCGTGCCGGCGTGCTCGGCAATCCTCCGGTTAGAAACGGCATCAATGCCGTGGCGGGCAAAGAGCTCCTCTGCGGCGTCGAGCAGGACGCTCCGTGCATGATCCCCGTGCTGACCCATGTGTTGTGCTTTCAGTCGATGGTTGCCTCGATTAACCAAATTTACGCCACATGGCGTAATTTTGACGAGTCGGTCCCACAGGCCGCGCACTCGGCCGTCCGGCCGGTGCGTTCCTCGCATCACCATCGAACCACAGCACAGGAGCACGAGTTTGAGTCACAATTCCCCCACGTCCACCGACTATCCGCCGGGCGACGCTCCGGCGGACCAGGGCGGGGAGCCGGCCGCAACTGGCAGCGATCTGGCCGCTGCCGCCGAAGCTGCCGCGCTGAAGCGGGCCAAGGCAGAGAAGATTGGCCGCTATGTCGCCATGTTCCTCATGCCGCTGCTCATGGTCTCCATGCTGGTGGGCGGGTACCTGGCGGCCATGCATGCGCCGACCCCGCACAACATGCCGATCGCCGTTGCCGGAAACGCCCAGCAGGCCTCCGGATTTGCCGAGTCCTTCGAGGCCGCGGACCGGGACGCCGTTGACGTCCGCGTGGTCGGGACCGCTGCGGAAGCCCGCCAGCTGGTGCTGGACCGCGAGGTTGCCGGAGCTGTTTCACTGGCAGACGGCACCGCCACTTTGTACACGGCGGGAGCCGCCGGCGCATCACAGTCCGGCGCGGTGACCGCACTGGTGGCCCCGCAGGTGCTCGCACAGGGCCTAACCCTGCAGCCGGAGGACCTTGCCCCGCTGCCGGACAATGACGCGGCCGGGTTGGGCGCCATGTTCATGACCACCGCGCTGATGCTCGCCGGCTACATGCCGCTGAGCCTGATCCTGTCCAACTCCCCGGAACTGATGCGGTTCCGGCGGTTTGTTCCGCTGCTGGTCGGCTGGTCGGTGCTGATCGCAGCACTGGTCTGGACCGTCGTCGGGCCCGTCATGGGAGTGGTCCAGGGGCACACCGCCGCGGTGCTGGGCATTTGCGCTCTGGCGGTTTTCGCCGTCGGCAGCGTCCAGCTGCTCCTGACCCGCATCTTCGGACCGATGGCCGTTCTGGTGGGCATGCTGTTCCTGATGGTGCTGGGCGTTCCGGCCTCCAACATGAGCATCTCGGTGCATACGATGCCCGGGATCTACGCGTGGCTGCACAGCTTCCTGCCCGCGGCCGCCACCGGCGAGTCGCTGCGGTCGGTGCTCTTCTTTGACGGAAACGGTGTTGGCGGGCACCTGCTCGTGCTGGCCATCGGTGCCGCGGCGGCGCTCTTGCTCACCCTGGGCCTTGACGCCCTGAAGCGGCACCGCAAGCCCGACGCCGCCCCGCTGGCCATCAACGTGGCCTCGCTTCACGGCGGGCCGCGGCCCAAGCGCCGCCGCTGGCGGTACGCCGCGCTGGCCGGTTTCCCGCTGGCCATGGTTACGATGATGCTCTCGTTCATGCTGGGTGCGATGTACCAGCCGGCTCCGCGCGACATGCCTGTCGCCGTGGTCGGCACCACGGTTGAGCAGGCAGAGCAGGCAGTGGACGGGCTTGAGGAGAACATGTCCGGACTCTTCGATCTGCGGGCGATGGACTCCGCAGATGAGGCACGGGAGGATGTTCGCGACCGTACGGTTGTTGCCGCCTTCGTGCTGCCGTCCGCCGGGAATCCCACGGCAGTTCTGATCAGCAATGAAGCCGCCGGCATGAGTCAGCAGCAGGTGGTGAACTCGGTGTTCGGCCAGGTTGCCGGCGGGCAGCAGGTGGAACTGACGGCTGAGGATGTTGCCCCGCTGCGCGACGACGACTCCATGGGCATGGCCACCATGTACCTGGCCATGGGGTGGATTATGGCCGGCTTCATGATCATTGTGGTGGGTTCCACCGCAGCTCCGGCCAGCCGTCCGCTGCGCAGGCTGATCCCGATTGTTGCCGCCTGGGCCGTCGGCATCTCGGCCTTCCTCTGGGTGATTGCCGATGTGTTTGTCGGTGCCATCGACGGGCATTTCTGGCCACTCCTCGGCGTCGGCGCGGTCGCGGTGTTCTGTGTGGCCATGTTCACCGCGGTCTTTGAGCGGTTTATGGGCATGCTGGCCATCCTGCCGGTGATTGGCCTCCTGATGTTCCTGGGCGTCCCGGCTTCCGGTGCCGCGATGTCCATCTACATGGAACCGGAGATCTTCCGCTTCCTGCACGAAGTCCTGCCGATGCCCGCGGCCGTGGAATCCATCCGTTCCATTCTGTACTTCGGCGGCGACACCGTTGGATCGCATCTGCTGACCCTGGGCATTTGGGGTGCGCTGTCGCTGGCGCTCCTGGTCATCATTGACCGGGTGAAGCCTCCGCGCACCGAGCCGCATCCGGTGGACGAGCCTGCCGCCGGGCCCGCGGTTGAGGCCGCCGGGAAAGCGGCTGTTTCGGTCTAGCCGGGACAATTCCTCACCGGCGTGCCGGTGACGGGGTATTAAGACGACGAAGGGCCGCTGCTTGCGCAGCGGCCCTTCGCCTTTCTGGGGATTCCGGGAAGCCTCCGGTGGTCTCAAATCGAAAGCTCCCCGGGGCTGCGCACCCGGGTCTCCCTGAGTGCACGGCCATGCGGCGGGTGTCTCTAGTTCCCGCCAGGATGACACTCTGCCCGGGCCGGATGCGGTTAATGCTCAAGGTTGGCGCAGGATTGGCGCAATAATGCCGGTGTATGCGAGCTGGACCCCGCCCAGGCCGTATTAACTGTGTGAACGGAGACACGGCGTCACAAGTAGCGGATGGGCAGCTGCAGTGCCAGCATGTGGGGATGTCCTCCCACCCTGCCACCACAGCTCCCAAAAGCCCCCGACCGGCCGAGGAGCGCAGCGCCCGCGTTGCCGTTACCGTCTTTCCCCTGCTGATCCTCACCGGGGGAGCAGTGGCGCTGTTTTTCCCGGAGCCGTTCACCGCAGCCGGATTATCCGCCTACGTCAATCCGGGCCTGATGCTGATCATGTTCGGCATGGGCCTGACCCTGACGATGCCGGACTTCGCCCTGGTGATCCGACAGCCGCTGCCCGTGCTGCTCGGCGTCATCGCGCAGTACATGATCATGCCGCTTATCGGCGTCGCTGTGGCCTGGGCGTTGCAGCTCAGCCCCGAGCTCGCCGCCGGCGTCATCCTGGTGGGCTGTGCACCGGGCGGAACGGCCTCCAACGTGGTCACCTACCTGGCGCGGGGAAACCTGGCGCTCTCCGTGGCCATGACCTCGGTGTCCACCCTTCTCTCGCCCATCCTCACGCCGCTGCTGGCGCTGTGGCTCGCCAACCGCTACATG